>JANPNG010000434.1:0-1640 GCA_031427355.1 Hylemonella sp. | reverse complement strand
GGCCACGACTTCAATGTCCACCTTATCGACGCCCAGCTCTTGTTGCACGTTTTTGACGTTGTTGAGCGTCAGGTTCCATTTGGCGGGGTCGGCGTCGCTCACCTGAAAGACTACTTTGTGCTTGATCGGGGCCTTGGCCGCGACTTGGGCCTTGGGCTTGGCCTTTTGCGATGGTGTGGTTTGTGCTGTGACGCCCAGCGCCAAGGTGGCGGCAAGGGTTAGCGCGGCGGCTTGGAGCAGTGTTTTAAGGTTCATGTCAGAGTGCCCTCAATAATATATAAGTGATTAATTATGCGAGGTCAGTACCAACGGCTCCAAATTGATCGGGTTGAGAGCGGGTTCATTTGAGGATGTCGCCAATGCACAGGTACTTCATCTCCACATAGTCTTCCATGCCGTGACTGGAGCCCTCGCGGCCCAGGCCGGATTGCTTGATGCCGCCAAAGGGCACGTGCTCGGTGGCGATGACGCCCACGTTGATGCCCACCATGCCGAACTCCAGTGCCTCGCTCACGCGGAAGATGCGGCCCACGTCGCGGCTGTAGAAGTAGCTGGCTAAGCCAAACTCGGTGTTGTTGGCGGCGTCCACGGCTTCTTGCTCAGTGGTGAAGCGAAACACCGGCGCGAAGGGGCCAAAGGTTTCCTCTTGCGCGCACAGCATGTCGGCCGTGGCTTCCGAGATCACGGTGGGTTCGAAGAACTGGCCTTGCAGTTTTTTGCCACCCACCAACACCTTGCCGCCTTTGGCGATAGCATCGGCCACGTGGCGCGTCACCTTCTCGACCGCCGCGTCCTCAATCAGCGGGCCTTGCGACACGCCTTCTTCAAAACCGTTGCCTACCTTCAAGGCTTTGACCTTGGCGGCGAATTTTTCAATGAACTCGTCGTACACACCGCTCTGCACGTACAGGCGATTGGCGCACACGCAGGTCTGGCCTGCGTTGCGGTACTTGCTGGCCATGGCGCCTTCGACGGCGGAGTCCACATCCGCATCGTCGAACACGATGAAGGGCGCGTTGCCGCCCAGTTCCAGCGACATCTTCTTCACGGTCGGTGCGCTTTGCGCCATCAGGATGCGGCCCACCTCGGTGGAGCCGGTGAAGCTGATGTGGCGCACCACATCGCTGGCGCACAGCACTTTGCCCACCGCGATGGAGTTATCCGCGTCCGCCGTGATGACGTTGAGCACACCGGCGGGAATGCCCGCGCGCACGGCCAGCTCGGCGGCGGCCAGCGCGGTCAGGGGCGTCAGCTCAGCGGGTTTGATGATGACGGTGCAACCGGCGGCCAGTGCCGGGGCCACTTTGCGCGTGATCATGGCCAGCGGAAAGTTCCACGGCGTGATGGCCGCGCACACGCCGATGGGCTGCTTGATGACCATCAGGCGGCGGTTGTTGTCGAACTGGGGCAGGGTTTCGCCGTTGACGCGCTTGGCTTCTTCGGCAAACCATTCGACAAAGCTGGCGCCGTAGGCCACTTCACCTTTGGCTTCCGCAAACGGCTTGCCCTGCTCGGCGGTCATGATGCGCGCCAGGTCCTCCTGGTTGGCCATCAACAGGTCAAACCATCTGCGCAAAATGGTGCTGCGCTCCTTGGCGGTCTTGCTGCGCCAGCCCGGCCAGGCTGCATTGGCCGCGGCA
>JANPNG010000433.1:0-4626 GCA_031427355.1 Hylemonella sp. | reverse complement strand
ATCATCTCGGAGGAGATGTCCATCAAGAGGCTGACAAAGCCCAGCGCCCAGATGCTGGGTGGGAGGCGTTTTGATGGCGGATTAACGGTTTGCATGTTGGATCAAGTTTATGTGGCTTTATGGATGTTTCTCCAGATGAGGACAAGCCGCCTTGATACCGCTACGCTGAGTGCCCCACCAATCGTTTGAGTTCGGGCAGACACGAGCCGCAGTTGGTGCCGCACTTCAGTGTGCCTTGAAGGGCCGCCAACCTTGCATCATCGTTGCCCGTGGTGTTGGCAAGGCAGGCCGTGATGGCTTCATCTGTCACGTTAAAACAGGTGCAAACCTGCTTGCCCCGCGACTGCACCGCCACCGGTGCTTTGGCGCCGGGGGAGAGCAGCAGGCGGCCATAGGCTTGCGCGGGCAACTCGTCTTGCAGTAGGGTTTTGATCCAACTTTGCGCGCTCGTGTCGCCTGCGAGCATGAAGCCCTCGAGCATCACCTGCTCACCGGTCTGGGTCTGGGTGCGCACCAGGTGCACGCTGCGGCGCTGGCCCTTCTTTTTATCGGCATAGCGCAGCACGGAGGCGCCGTCCAGCGCCAGCAGTTGCTCAATCTGTTCCAGCAACGCAGCGTCTGGCGCGTCATGTGCAGCAGCGCGAAACAGCAGGCCGCTGCGCTCGCGGCCAAAGGGCACCAGGCTGGCATAGGGGAACTGCGCCATCAGGGGCTTGAGCGCCTCGCGTGCGGCCAGCATGCGATCCTCAGGCAGCCAGGCCATGGCCAGCAGCGTCCACGGCAGCTCGGCCTTCAAGACTTTGACGGCGGCGTGCTTGAGTTCGGGTTGTTTGGAGCTGGGGCAATAGGTAGAAGTCGTCAGCGCATTAACCCCGGCCAGGCGTTGCCCGGTGCTGCTCACACCGCTTAAAAATTCTTCACCCCAGTGCATGGCCATGAAGACCTGGCTCAAGCCCAGCTCGGCGCTGGCCTGCACGGGCACCAGGATGGAGCCGCGCTTGCTGGTGACGTGGACCAAATCGCCCTCGTTCAACAAGCGACGCGCCATGTCTTGCGGATGCATTTGGATGGACGGTTCAGCGACGTGGCCGAAGAGGCGGCCCAGCGTGCCGGTGCGCGTCATGCCGTGCCATTGGTCTCTGAGCCTGCCGGTGCTTAAAGAGAAGGGGTAGCGGGATTCGCGCGGCTCGGCCACGGGTTTGTAAACGGTGTTGGCAAACTTGGCTTTGCCGTCGGGGGTGGGGAAGATGGCGTCTTCGTAGAGTCGGGCTCGTCCTGTCGAAGATTCTCCAGTGCGTGACCCCGGCAACGCGGTCGCGTTGACGTCGTCATTACCGCCAAAGGCCAGGCCCGCAGGGCATGGCCACTGCTGAGGGGCTTGCTCGATTTTTGCGTAGGTCAGGCCGGTGATGTCGAGGTCGCGGCCACGGGTGGATTCGCGGTGTTCGAGCCAGATGTGTTCGGGGGTTTGGTAGGGGAACAGACTCCGTTCGGGCTGAGCTTGTCGAAGCCCTTCGACAGGCTCAGGGCGAACGGTGACAGGCTCAGGGCGAACGGGAAGAAACTTCTCCAGTCGGCGGGCGAAATCCACGGCGATCGACCAGTCGTGGCGGGTTTCACCCGGCGCGGGCACGGCGGCGCGCACGCGGGTGATGCGGCGTTCGCTGTTGGTCACCGTGCCTTCTTTTTCGCCCCAGGTGGTGGCGGGCAAGAGCAGGTCGGCGAAGTCGCAGGTGGATGCGGTGGCGAAGGCCTCTTGCACCACGACGAACTCGGCACGCTCCAGTGCGCGGCGCACGGTGGCCTGGTCGGGCATGGACTGGGCGGGGTTGGTGCAGGCAATCCACAGGGCTTTGATTTCGCCGTCGGCAGCAGCCTGGAACATCTCTATTGCTGTTTTGCCGGGTTTCTCGGGTACCGAGGGCACGCCCCATAGCGCGGCCACTTCAGCACGGTGCGCGGGGTTGGCCAGGTCACGGTGCGCGCTGAGCAGGTTGGCCATGCCGCCGACCTCGCGCCCGCCCATGGCGTTGGGCTGACCCGTGAGCGAGAACGGGCCCGCACCGGGCTTGCCGATTTGGCCGGTGGCCAAGTGCAGGTTGATAAGCGCGGCGTTTTTGGCCGTGCCGCTGCTGGACTGGTTCAGCCCCTGGCAGTACAGGCTAAGGGTTGCACCCCGATGCGCAGCGTCGTTGACACCGTGCGTTGCGCCCTGCATGCCCGCAAACCACTTCGCCGCCGTGAGCAAGTCCTCTTTGCTGATGCCGCAGGTCTGCGTCACCATTTCGGGCGTGTAGTCACGTACCGTGGCCTTGAGCTCGTCGAAGCCGTTGGTGTGGGCGGCGATGTAGGCCGTGTCGGTCCAGCCCTCCCACAGCATCAGGTGCAGCATGCCGTTGAACAGCGCCACGTCCGTGCCGGGCTGAATGGGCAAAAACAAATCTGCCAGACCCGCCGTATCGGTGCGGCGCGGGTCGGCCACGATGATTTTCATGGCCGGGTTGTTCTGCTTGGCCTCCTCAATCCGCCGAAACAGGATGGGGTGCGCATAGGCCGCGTTGGAGCCGACGATGAAGATGCACTGCGCGTGGTTCACGTCGTCGTAGCAGGCGGGCGGCGCATCGGCCCCCAGGGTGAGTTTGTAGCCCGCTACCGCGCTGCTCATGCACAGGCGCGAGTTGGTGTCGATGTTGTTGGTGCCGATCAGGCCCTTGGCCAACTTGTTGAAGACGTAATAGTCTTCGGTGAGCAACTGGCCGCTGACATAAAAGCCCACCGCGTCAGGGCCGTGTTCCTTGATGATCTGGGCAAAGGTTTCGCTGGCAAAGCCGAGTGCCGCGTCCCAGCTCACGGGCTTGGGGGCTTCGCCCCGGTGCTCGCGCCTCATGGGTTGCAGCAGCCGCGTTTGCCGCGTGACGGCTTGCGTGGCCGTGAGGTGCAGGGTAGAGCCCTTGGAGCACAGACGGCCAAAGTTGGCTGGATGATCCGGGTCGCCCTTGACCCCGGTAATTTGCGAGCCGCTGGATTCGATGATGACGCCGCAGCCCACGCCGCAGTAGGGGCAGGTGGATTTGGTTTCTTTAGTGCGCATACAAGCTCCGTTCGCCCTGAGCTTGTCGAAGGGTTGGAGAGGCTTCGACAGGCTCAGCCCGAACGGGCAAGGGCTCAGCCCGAACGAGAGGCATCAGGCAGGGCTCCTAGACGCTTTCAACGTCGGCCCGGCCACTGGGGGCTTCATGTCCAGCGCCAAGGTGGCCAGCTCCTGCGTATTCAGGTGCACCACGCCCGCATCTACCTTGACGGCAAAACTTTGCGTGCAACCGACGTCCGGTGCTTTGGCGCAACCATCGTTCAGACCAATCGTCCAGTTGTGCAGCGGGCAGGCCACGCTGGTGCCAAACACAATGCCTTGGCTCAAGGGGCCGCCTTTGTGCGGGCAGCGGTCGAGCAGGGCGAAGACCTGGTCTTGGTCGTTGCGAAACACGGCCACGTCCATGCCCTGCGCGCGCGCGACGCGGCGCGAACCCAGAACGGGGATGTCTTCAACGCGACAGATGGTTTTCCATTCACTCATAATGTGCTCTCTTTTTAATAGCTGCTTACGCCAGTGTTTAAAGGGCTTTAGCCTATTTATGCATTAATTTTCTCAAACTGACGCACATCCACGCTGGCCTTTTGCTGCTCGAACCAGGGGTCGGGCTCGCCGTCCAGTGTGAACTGCAGGCGCTCCCACAGGGCTTTGCGGCCTTCGGCGTCGGCCAACACTTTTTTCTTCACATGGTCCAAGCCCACGCGGCCGATGTAGTGCACGGTGCGCTCCAGGTACCAGCCTTCTTCACGGTAGAGCTGCATGAACGCGCCGGTGTACTCCAGCACTTCTTCAGCGGTTTTGAGCTTGGTGAAGAAGTGTGCGACTTCGGTCTTGATGCCACCGTTGCCGCCGACATACATCTCCCAACCGCTGTCCACGCCAATGATGCCCACGTCCTTAATGCCGGATTCAGCGCAGTTGCGAGGGCAGCCGCTCACCGCAAATTTCACCTTGTGCGGTGCTTGCATGCGCCACATGGCGCGCTCCAGGTCTTTACCCATCTGGGTGCTGTCTTGTGTGCCCATGCGGCACCATTCGCTACCGACGCAAGTTTTGACCGTGCGCAGCGCCTTGGCGTAGGCGTGGCCGCTGGGCATGCCGATATCTTTCCAGACGTTTTGCAGGTCTTCCTTCTTCACGCCCAGCAAGTCAATGCGCTGGCCGCCGGTGACTTTGACGGTGGGGATTTTGTACTTGTCTACCGCGTCGGCAATGCGGCGCAACTCACTGGCCGTGGTCTCGCCGCCCCACATGCGCGGGATGACCGAGTAGGTGCCATCTTTCTGGATGTTGGCATGGCTGCGCTCGTTGATGTAGCGGCTTTGTGGGTCGTCCTTGGCCTCTTTAGGCCAGGTGGACAGCACGTAGTAGTTCACGGCCGGGCGGCAAGACGAGCAGCCATTGGGCGTCTTCCAGTCCATGAATTTGTGCACGTCAGGGATGCTGAGCAGCTTGTTGGCTTTGATGGCATCGCGCACCGCCTGGTGGCCGTGGTCGGTGCAGGCACACATGGGCTTGGTCTTGGGCGTGGCCGA
>JANPNG010000432.1:0-3025 GCA_031427355.1 Hylemonella sp. | reverse complement strand
CAAATCCGTTTGCAAGCCGACAGTGGCAAGCCCACCGTGGTGGCCGACCCGGACGGCGACGTGGCGGCCATTTACAAAGCGGTGGCGCGTCAGGTGGCGGTGACGATTGCCGCCAAGAACAAAGACTTCTCGAACAAGTTTCCGAGTATCAAGATTTCCAAGGAAACCTGAAACCAATCCGGTCATTCTCCGAACCCCCGTCATTCCCGCGTAGGTGGGAATCCATGCCCCCTGGATCCCCGCCTGCGCGGGGATGACGTACTCAAAGGCCTGAACCATGAACCTGCTGGTCTCGATGCGCTATCTGGTCGCTCTGGACGAGCACAAGCACTTTGCGCGCGCGGCCCAGGCCTGTTTTGTCACGCAGCCCGCGCTCTCCAACGCCATCCGCGCGCTGGAGCAGGAATTCGGCGCGGTCATCGTGAATCGAGGTCGCACCTTTGTCGGCTTCACCAGCGAGGGCGAGCGCATGCTGGCCAGCGCGCGCCGCATGTTGCACGAGCAGCAACTGCTCCAGCAAGAATTTAACAGCGTCACCGCACGCCCGCAAGGCCCGCTCAATATTGGCGCCGTGCCCACGGCGGAGGCCATAGCGGCACGCTTTGCCGCCATGCTGCACGCCCGCCACCCTGGCATCACGCCCGTCGTGCGGGCCATGAGTTCGGTCGATATCGAAGCCGGGCTGGACAATCGCACACTCGACATGGGACTGGGCTTTACCGACCGGGTGCGCCCGGGCAACACGCCACTGCGCACACTGCCCCAGTACACCGAGCATTATTTTTTGGTGCGCAAGGGTGAGTCCCTGGGTGAGCAGGGCATTCAGATCGGCCCCGCCATGACTTGGCAAGACGCCGCCGCGCTGCCCCTGTGCCTGATGACCCCTGAGATGCACAACCGCCACATTGTGGACGCCGCCTTCGCCCAAGCCGGTGTGCCCGTCAAACCGGTGATGGAAACCAACGCCATCCTCACCCTGGCCCTGAGCGCCGTCGGCGGCACGGTATGCAGCGTCATGCCCGGCGCGCTGGTCGGTGCCATGCGCGCCTACCGCGAGCTGCAAGCCTGCCCCCTGGTGAGCCCCGAAGTGCGCACTCCCATCGGCTTCATGCTGCTGGCCTCAGACCGCATCTCGCGCACGCTGGATGCCGCGCTGACCCTGGCGCAAGACGCGGCTTGGCTGCGGCATGCGGCGGCGCACAGTGGGTTGTTGTCGGCGGCCAGCTCACCTGCCACTTGAAATATCTGTAAAATATGATTTTCTGATTTTCAGAGAATCACCATGTCACACCAAGTCATCAGCGCTACCACCCTGGCGCGCAATTTTTCCGAGCTGCTCAACCGCGTTCGCTACCAGGGCGTCACCTTAGATGTCACCCGTGGCAGCGAAGTTATCGCTTGCATTACCCCGCCTGGCCCCATCAACGGCTTCCCGATTGCGCAACTGGACCGCGCCTTGTCAGCGCTCCCCCAGCTCAGCGCACATGAAGCAGAGCAATTTGAAGCCGATGTCGCCGCCGTGTTGGGTCGCTTGCCGTCGGAGGGGGATGCGTGGGCCTCTTGATCGACACCGATGTGCTCATCCTGGCCGACCGAGGCAAGGTGGCCCTCGATTTAGGGCGCTTCGCGAACGAAGGCATGGCCTACATCAGCACCATTACTGCGTCTGAACTTTTGGTTGGCGTTCACCGTGCACAAGACCCCGGCGTGCGCGCTAGACGGACGGCGTTTGTCGAAAGCTTGCTGGCCACGCTGACCGCCTTACCGGTGGATATGGAGACCGCCAGAGTGCACGCCCAGTTGCTGGCCCAACTGCCCGGCAACGAAACCATAGGTGCCCACGACGCACTGATCGCCGCGACGGCCTTGCGCCACGGCTACGCCGTACTGACCCGCAACGTCAAAGACTATCGCAAGCTTGCGGGCGTGAGGGTGCTGGAGTACACGTTGCCCGTGTAGCGGTCACGAAGAAGTAGGCGACACACAAAACTACACCTTTTAAAAGTACATATATATTTGTTTATGTGATTTTATATTAATATATATGTTATGTCAAAGCGATCAAACGCCATCGATGCTATGCCTTCTGCCGTGCTCGCGAACCTGCACGCACTGGGCGAAAACCTGGCCATTGCACGTAAGCGCCGCCGTGAGCCACTCAAAGCGTGGGCGCAGCGCATTGGTGTGTCAGAACCCACGCTGATGCGGATGGAGAAGGGCGACCCCAGCGTCTCGATGGGGGTCTATGCCACGGCCCTGTGGTTGATGGGGCGGGCTCAGGCCCTTGCCGATGTGGCGGCCCCGGAGCATGACCAGGGCGCTTTGGAGGATGCCGTGCGGGTGGCCAAAGCGCGTGCCGTGCGCAAGCGTCCCTCACCCTACGGCAGCGCCGGTGGGGATGAGGGAGGGGCTGGGTCATGATCGAGTTCGACATCAAAAACTACCAGCCCAGCGACTCGCTCTACCTCTGGTGGCTCGGGCGTCCCGCAACCCCGCGCCTGATTGGCGAGCTTCGGATGGCGCGTCAAACCAAGGGGGTGTCGCTGCACTACGCGGCGGCCTGGCTCCAGACAGGCTTTCCGCTCAGCGAGGACATGCCCCTGGTCGGTCGCGAGTTTTTCCCCACAGAGAAAGAGACGGCCGTTGGCGCGGTGGACGACGCGCGCCCAGACCGCTGGGGGGAGCGGGTCATCCGCTTCCTCGACAAGCCGCCGCGTCTGGCTGTGCTGGACTTCCTCTTCTACGCCGGTCACGAGCGCTTCGGTGCGCTTGGCGTTTCTGTCTCGCCCGATGTTTACCTGGCGCGCGGCATGGGCCCGCTGCCGCAACTGGCTGACGCCCGTGAGATCGAGCAACTTGTGCACCAGATATTGGCCGGTGACCCTATCGAGGAACGCCAGCGTCGCCTGATCGCGCCCGGTGCCACGATGGGCGGCGCACACCCTAAGGCGCTGCTGAACGTGGACAGCCACCCGTGGGTGCTCAAGTTCAACGAGCCCCGAGAGCCCATCGATATGCCCTTGGT
>JANPNG010000431.1:0-15854 GCA_031427355.1 Hylemonella sp. | reverse complement strand
GGGGCTACTTTGCCCACTCCTTGCGTTTCTTCTCCAGCCACTTCTCCCAATCATCCTGCGCCCACCTAACGACCTTGCGAGAAAGTACCAGGGCAGGGCGGGGAAAGTCTGCACGTTTGACAACACGGTCACGAACGTACTCGGGGCGTTCTTGCAGAATCGCCGCCATTTGATCAATAGTAATGAAGGTCATCCCCGACCCCATTCCGCAGCAGTCAAGACATCGAAGCGAATCCGAAAAGGGCGGCAGTAGCGAATCTTTTCGTGGTGGTGAGTGACAAACATGTTGCTTGGCGAAGTCTGGGTTGCACACATGGCAACTCACTGAAGTTGCCATGACCGCGCTGAGACTTGCCACCATCTACCAAAAATATTCCTCAGCTATGTAGCAACTGTAGACTGCTTTGGAATTCATTTGGGCGATTTAGACGCGAATTTCTGATTTCATTTTTGATCGATAAAAATCAGCCCAAACTAAACCACACCTTTCCATCCGCTTAAGCATACGCGTTGCGCGAATTCGATTTATCATATTTTCAGCGTTGCATATTCTCCATTCTTGCCTGTTTAACTAGGGGCGAGACGCGAGCGGGATCGCGGATCCCTGTGGCTGCGTAACGCTTTTTTAGCACGTCAGCTGGCCAACGTGCGAACCAAAGCCCCCGCCTATGGTGGGAAATTTGACCACTCATGTGAGTCAAGGCGGGTTCGCGTGAGTCAACGCTTGCCTTCCTTGCCAAACATGAAGTCTCAAGGAACCTTCATTCATGACAACCGCACTGCCCCTCGATGCTGATACCACGCCTGAATCGACCACATCTCCTTCCCCAACGCTTGATCAACCTATCGAAGTTCAAGCAGACCTCGATTTGGAATTGGATGTTCATTTGGACTCAAATGATTTCAAACCACTGGAGATCACATCTCATCACCTTAGTCCACGCGACTTCACAAATGCACTGTCGCCGCCCCAGGCCTCAGCAATCCTGAAATGGATCGATCCTAAAAAAATTCGCACCAGTGACAAGGCCAGCGCGCGCAGCTGGGCCGGTAGCGTAAAAGTGATGAGAAAGTAGCTACCCGGCACCAAGGCTTTGGTTTGCCGCTCAATCCAGCGCTGGCTCTCAAAGTGTTGGCAATGCGGGCAGTTGCGGTGGCCTTATTGCGCCAGGTAATCCATCTCAAAGCGCTCAATGACAGTGGCCAGCGTGATCATTTGACACGTCCCCAGTGCAGCGTGAAACGACTCATCAAGGCGGCGATGCGATCGCTGGCCAGGGTGTTGGTGTGGCTGGTCAGATGCGTGTAGCGGGCGCCCCGCAGGCCAGTGTTGTTCGCCGATAGTCAGCTCCCGCGCCGCTAGCACCGCATTCACCACAGCCCGTGCCGTCATGCGCCCACATTGTCTTGTATGCGACGGGGTTACCCATTAGCCACCCCCAAGTCATTGCTGTATAAAATAACAGTAAGCCATCAATCCCGAACTACAATTCGTCCCTATGGCTGTCAAACCCCTCTCCGAATATTCTGAAAGCTCCATCCGCGTCCTCAAGGGTCTGGAGCCGGTCAAGCAACGGCCGGGTATGTACACCCGCACCGATAACCCGCTGCACGTCATCCAGGAGGTGCTGGACAACGCGGCTGACGAGGCTCTGGCGGGCTTTGGCAAGAAGATCAAACTCACTTTGCATACCGACGGCTCGGTCAGCATCGAGGACGACGGGCGCGGCATTCCGTTTGGCTTGCACCCGGAAGAAAACGCACCAGTGATCGAACTGGTGTTCACCCGTCTGCACGCAGGCGGCAAGTTCGACAAGGGCAAGGGCGGGGCCTACAGCTTTTCTGGCGGGCTGCACGGCGTGGGCGTGAGTGTGACCAACGCCTTGGCCAAGCGGCTGGAGGCCACCAGTTACCGGGAGGGCCAGTGCGCGCGTCTCGTCTTCTCGGGGGGCGATGTGATTGAGCCTTTGACCACGCGACCCAGCGGTGGCAGTGCCGAAGGCGACCGTAAGCAGGGCACTACTGTTCGTGTTTGGCCCGATGCCAAGTACTTTGAGTCCAGTGTTTTACCTATTAATGAGCTGACGCACCTGCTGCGCAGCAAGGCGGTGCTGATGCCTGGCGTGACGGTCACGCTGACGGTAGAGAAAACCAAGGAAGTCCAGACCTGGCTCTACAAAGGCGGCCTGCGCGACTACCTGATGCAAACGCTCAATGGCGACCCGGTGATTCCGCTGTTTGAGGCCGAAGGCTTTGCCGACGGGGCGAATGACAACTTTGCCGAAGGCGAGGGTGCGGCCTGGTGCGTGGCCTTTACCGAAGACGGCCAGCCAGTGCGCGAGAGCTACGTCAACCTGATCCCCACCAGCGCGGGCGGCACCCATGAGAGCGGCTTGCGCGACGGTTTGTTCACAGCGGTCAAAAGCTTTATTGAACTGCACAGCCTTCTGCCCAAGGGCGTCAAGCTCCTGCCGGAAGACGTGTTTGCGCGGGCCTCGTATGTATTGAACGCCAAGGTGCTGGACCCGCAGTTTCAGGGCCAGATCAAGGAGCGCCTTAACTCGCGTGATGCGGTGCGTCTGGTGTCCAGCTTTGTGCGCCCGGCGTTGGAGCTGTGGCTGAACCAGCATGTGGAGTACGGCAAGCGACTGGCCGAACTCGCCATCAAAGCCGCTCAAACCCGCCAGAAAGCTGGTCAAAAGGTGGAAAAACGTAAAGGTTCCGGCGTGGCCGTGTTGCCCGGCAAGTTGACCGATTGCGAGAGCAAGGACTTGGCCCATAACGAGGTGTTTCTCGTGGAGGGTGATTCGGCTGGCGGCAGCGCCAAGATGGGCCGCGACAAGGAGAGCCAGGCCATCCTGCCCCTGCGCGGCAAGGTACTCAACACCTGGGAGGTGGAGCGCGACCGCCTGTTTGCCAACACCGAGATTCATGACATTGCGGTCGCTATTGGCGTTGACCCGCATGGGCCCAACGACACGCCTGACTTGACAGGTCTGCGCTACGGCAAGGTCTGCATTTTGAGCGACGCGGACGTGGATGGCTCGCACATCCAGGTGCTGTTGCTTACCCTGTTTTTCCGGCATTTCCCCAAACTCATCGAGACCGGTCACATCTACGTGGCGCGCCCACCGCTGTTTCGGGTTGATGCCCCGGCACGCGGCAAGAAGCCCGCGTCCAAAACCTATGCGCTGGACGAGGGCGAACTCACCGCCATTCTGGACAAGCTGCGCAAGGAAGGCGTGCGCGAAGGCGCATGGAGCATCAGCCGCTTCAAGGGCCTGGGCGAGATGAACGCCGAGCAACTGTGGGAGACCACGCTCAACCCCGATACGCGGCGTCTCTTGCCGGTGCAACTGGGCAGCTTCGATTTCACCCAGACCGAGAGCCTGATCACCAAGCTCATGGGCAAGGGCGAGGCCGCAGCACGGCGCGAGCTGATGGAGCTGCACGGCGACTCGGTGGAGGTGGATGTGTGATGGCCTCAGCTGGCGCACTCAACCCAAGTCCGTTCGGGCTGAGCTTGTCGAAGCTATGTGAGCCCTTCGACCCTTCGACAAGCTCAGGACAGGCCAAGCTCAGGGCGAACGGGGTTTGTATGGTTGTGCTGGCCTGCGCTGTGCTGTTCAACCCAGCCGCCCATGCCGACATCTGGGGCTACATCGACGACAAGGGTGTGGCGAACTTTGCGCAGGAGCGGCTGGATGATCGGTACGAAATTTTTTCGCGCACAGGTCAGAATTTCGAATCCCAGCGCCAGGTCACGGTGCCTACAGCGCCACCAAAGCTGATCGCTTTTTTTGAGGTCTCTCCCCGCTACAAGCAGGTCAAACATTTGCTGCGCGAAGCGGCCAGCGAGCACAAGATTGAATATGAGTTGCTGCAAGCCCTGATCGCCACCGAATCGGGTTTCGACCCTCTGGCGGTATCACCCAAAGGCGCGGTGGGTTTGATGCAAATCATGCCCGACACGGCCCAACGCTTTGGTGTGGTGGCTGACGTTAAAACGCCGCTCAGCAAGCAGCTGACCGACCCGCGCACCAATATCCGCGCAGGTGCCCGCTACCTGCGTTATCTCCTCACCAAATTCCCCGGTCAGATGGAACTGACCTTGGCCGCCTACAACGCGGGTGAGGGTGCGGTACAGCGCGCGGGTAACCGCATCCCGAACTTCCCGGAAACCCAAAACTACGTGCGCACGGTGATGCAAATATTCGCTGTGCTCAAACCCCCTGCCGTGCTGGTCGAGCAGCGCAAGTCGCCCGCACGTGTGCGCATGGCGCTTGGCGGCGGCGCAGAAGGTCGGGGCAATATGCCGGTGTTTGCGCCGCCCGCTCCGATTTATACCGATTGAATTTCCATAGCTTTCCATGAGCGACCAACCCACTCTTGACCTCAATCCGGCCACGCCCAGCGACGATGACCTGAACCTGGCCACCTATGCCCAGCGCGCCTACCTGGAGTACGCCTTGAGCGTGGTCAAGGGCCGCGCTCTGCCGGATGTGTGCGACGGCCAAAAGCCGGTGCAGCGGCGCATTTTGTATTCCATGTCACGCATGGGCCTGGGCTTTGGCGGCGCGGGTGGCAACACCGGGGCCAAGCCAGTCAAATCGGCCCGCGTGGTGGGCGATGTACTGGGCCGCTTTCACCCGCACAGCGACCAGGCCGCCTACGACGCGCTGGTACGCATGGCGCAAGATTTTTCGCAGCGCTACCCGCTGATCGACGGTCAGGGCAACTTTGGCAGCCGCGACGGCGACGGTGCTGCCGCCATGCGCTACACCGAGGCGCGCCTAGCCAAAATCAGCAGCCTGCTGATGGACGAGATTGACGAAGGCACGGTGGATTTTCAACCCAACTACGACGGCTCTACCGAGGAGCCGCGCCAACTACCGGCGCGCCTGCCCTTCAACCTGCTCAACGGTGCCAGCGGCATTGCCGTCGGCTTGGCCACCGAAATCCCCAGCCACAACCTGCGTGAAGTGGCCGACGCCTGCGTGGCCCTCATCAAGAACGCCAAGCTCAGTGACGAAGAGTTGTATGTGCTGATCCCTGGGCCGGACTACCCCGGCGGTGGCCAGATCATCAGCAGCAGCACCGACATTGCCGAGGCCTACCGCACCGGCCGTGGTTCGCTCAAATGCCGGGCCCGCTGGAAGATTGAAGAACTCGCACGCGGCCAATGGCAACTCGTTGTGACCGAGCTGCCACCGGGCGTGAGCACGCAAAAGGTGCTGGAAGAAATCGAAGAACTCACCAACCCCAAGATCAAGACCGGCAAGAAGGCGCTGTCACTGGAGCAGACCCAGATCAAAGCCACGGTGCTCTCGGTCATTGATGTGGTGCGGGACGAATCCAGCAAGGATGCGGCGGTGCGTCTGGTGTGCGAGCCCAAGACCAGCCGCACCCAGCAATCCGAGCTCATCACCACGCTGCTGGCCCACACCAGCCTGGAGACCTCCAGTCCGATCAACCTCACCATGGTGGGGCTGGATGGCCGTCCCACGCAAAAATCGCTGCGTCAAATGCTGACGGAGTGGATTGAGTTTCGCCACCGCACCATCGAGCGGCGCACGCGCCATCGGCTCGACAAAGTGCTGGCCCGCATTCACATTCTGGAAGGGCGTCAACTTGTTCTCTTGAACATTGACGAGGTGATTGCGATCATCCGCCAGTCGGACGATCCCAAGGCCGCATTGATGGCGCGTTTCTCGCTGTCGGAGCGGCAGGCCGAAGATATTCTTGAAATCCGGCTGCGCCAGTTGGCTCGGCTCGAAGCCATCAAGATCGAACAAGAGTTGAAAGAGCTGCGCGAAGAGCAGAAAAAACTCGAAGAAATTTTAGGCAACCCCGCCGCGCTGCGCCGCCTCATGGTCAAGGAAATTGAGAGCGACACCAAGACCTTTGCCGACCCACGCCGCACGCTGATTCAGGCCGAGAAAAAAG
Source organism: Hylemonella sp. (assembly GCA_031427355.1). Classification (GTDB taxonomy): domain Bacteria; phylum Pseudomonadota; class Gammaproteobacteria; order Burkholderiales; family Burkholderiaceae_C; genus CANCDA01. The sequence goes on along the minus strand of JANPNG010000431.1, from coordinate 9,908 downwards.
CCGTGCTTGAAGTCAAGGTCGTGGACGAGCCCGTGACCGTGGTGGTCTCGCAAATGGGTTGGGTGCGGGCGCAAAAAGGCTGGGCCAAAGAGCGATCCGGTGACGCTGCAAGCGCGCCGGTTGCCGCGACTGAGTACAGCTTCAAATCGGGCGACAGCCTGTACGGTGCGTTCGAATGCCGCACGGTGGATACGCTCTTGGTGTTCGGCAATCAGGGCCGGGTTTATTCCGTGCCGGTAGCCCTGCTGCCCGGTGCACGGGGCGATGGCCAACCCATCACCACGCTGATCGAGCTGGAGCCTGGCAGCAAGGTGGCGCATTATTTTGCGGGGTCGGTCCAGGCGCAATTGCTGCTCAGTAGTTCTGCGGGCTACGGTTTTCTGGCGACGGTGGGCGACATGGTTTCACGCCAAAAAGCAGGCAAGGCCTTCATCACCTGCAACGAGGGTGACACGGTGTGCCGCCCGTCCCCGGGCAATGTGCCGCCACTGCCAGCGGCCACGCACGTGGCGTGTGCCTCTACCGGCGGGCGCATCTTGACCTTTGAGATCACCGAACTCAAGTCCATGAGCGGCGGTGGCCGAGGCTTGATGCTGATTGACCTGGAGCCCAAAGACAGCCTGGCCGGTGCGGCAGCCTACACCCGCAGCGTGAAAATCGAAGGGATAGGCCGAGGCGGCAAAACGCGCGATGAAACGCTGGAAATCCGCAGTCTGAACAACGCCCGCGCCGTGCGTGGGCGCAAGGGCAAGGTGGCGGATTTGGGGTTCAAGCCCACGACCATCAGTCGCGTGGAATAAAACAGTTCATCGCACTATGAACCGGCAAGCCTTGATCGCAGGCGGCGGCATTGGCGGCTTGGCGGCTGGCCTGGCGTGTTCGCGTGCGGGCTGGCAGGTGGGACTCTTTGAGCGTGGATCCGAGTTCAGCGAAGTGGGGGCCGGGATTCAGTTGGGGCCGAATGTGGTCAAGGTCTTGAATGCCTGGGGCTTGGACAAGGCGCTGGCGCAGGTGGCCGCTTTTCCCGAGCGGCTACAAGTGCGCAGCGCGTTGACAGGAGAGGCGCTGGCCGCGCTGTGTTTGGGCGATCAGGCTGTGCAACGCTATGGCGCGCCTTACGCCACCCTGCACCGGGCCGATTTGCATCAATTGCTGTTGAATGCTTTGGCGGCGCAGACGGGCGTGCAGCTTCATCTGAACACAGCGGTAGAGAGTGTCACGCAAACGCCGCACGCTGTGCACCTGCGCACACGCCCAGGCACTGTCGCAGCGGACGGACTCACCCGTGAAGTTGAAGGCGACGCCCTGATCGCCGCCGACGGTTTGTGGAGTGGGGTGCGAGCGCAGTTGCTGGGCGACGGCCAGCCGCGTGTCACCGGCCATCTGGCCTACCGGGCACTGTTAGCCCAGCACAGTTTGCCCGCGCCGCTGCGCTCCAATCAAATCACGGTCTGGCTTGGGCCCTGGCTGCATGTGGTGCAGTACCCGGTGCGTGGGGGCGAGTGGCTGAATGTGGTGGCCATTGTTCATGGCCGCATCGAGGTCGACGCGCAAAGCTGGGATCACAGTAGCAACGCCGCCGATTTGCGTGCTGCCCTTGCCGACACCTGCGCACCGTTGCAGTCCTTGATGGAGACCGTGCCCGAATGGCGGCTGTGGGCTTTGCATGACCGTGCGCCTTTGAGTGGCCCTGACGAGATGGCGCGGGGGAGGGTGGCATTGCTGGGTGACGCCGCTCACCCCATGCGCCCTTATCTGGCGCAGGGCGCAGGCATGGCGATTGAAGACGCGGCTTGTTTGGGGCAATTGCTAGGCCTGGCGCAGGGCCAGACTCAGGACGACGTGGTCGCACGGTTGCAGCGCTACGCCGCCCTGCGCTGGCAGCGCAATGCACGAGTGCAGGCCCGCGCCATCCGTAATGGGCAGATATTTCACCTCGATGGGGTGGCCCTCTGGGGGCGTGACGCGGCGCTCAAACTGTTGGGCGCGCGTCTGCTGGATGTGCCCTGGCTTTACGGCGGCTGACGCGATTATTCGTGTTTTAATGCGGGGAAATAAATACTACAAATCGTTGGGGCCGGGTAAGTTTTTTTAATTTAATTTAAATAAGGACTCTAATGATTTCTAGACGAAAAGCCATGATGTCTGTTGGCGCTTTGACGGGCGCCGCCATCGCAAGCAGCGCCAGCGCGCAGCAATCGTGTGACGTGTTCACGCCTCCGACGCAAGCAGCCGTCACGCCAGACGCTGCGCTGAAAATGCTCAAAGATGGCAACGACCGTTTTGTGGCTGGACGCACCCGCAACTGCGACTTGATGAAACAGGTGCGCGAAACGTCGACTCAGCAGTCGCCTTTCGCCACCATCGTCGGTTGTATTGACAGCCGCGTGCCACCTGAGATGGTGTTTGACCAGCGCCTGGGCGACATATTTGCATCGCGCGTTGCTGGCAACTACGTCACTACCGACATTATTGGCGGCCTGGAATTCACCACCAAGCTGGCAGGTTCCAAGCTGATCGTGGTGTTGGGCCATAGCGAATGCGGCGCCGTCAAAGGCGCGGCAGACGATGCGAAACTGGGCAACCTGACGGCTACGCTGGCCAATATCCGCCCTTCACTGGCCAAGCTCAACTACAGCGGTGTGCCAAGTTCCAAAGACAAAAAACTGGTGCAAATGCTGGCCGATCAAAACGCCAAGGACGCCGCCAAAATGATCATGGACAAGAGCGAAGTGATTGCCACCCTCGTCAAGGAAGGCAAACTCAAGATCGTGTCGGCCATGCACGATATCTCTACCGGAAAAATCAGCTGGTTTGCCTGAGCTTCAGCTCGAAGTGACAGTCATAAAAAAAGAGGCGCTTAGCGCCTCTTTTTTGTTGCCGAGTGGGTTACTGGATTTTCCCCAGCAGCAAATACTCCATCAGCGCCTTTTGCACATGCAGGCGGTTTTCTGCCTCGTCCCACACCACCGACTGCGGGCCGTCAATCACATCGGCCTGGACCTCTTCACCCCGGTGGGCGGGCAGGCAGTGCATGAACAGGGCTTCCGGCTTGGCCACGCGCATCATCTCAGTGTCCACGCACCAGTCGGCAAAGGCGGATTTGCGGGCTTCGTTCTCGGCTTCAAAACCCATGCTGGTCCACACATCGGTGGTAACCAGATCGGCCCCAACACAGGCCTGCATCGGGTCTTTGAACACTTTATAGGAGTCGCAGCTGCGCACACCGGCCACGGCCTGATCAACTTCATAGCCGCTGGGGGTGCTGAGGTGGACGGTGAAGCCCAGCAACTCCGCCGCCTGGAGCCAGGTATTGGCCATGTTGTTGCCATCACCCACCCAGGCCACGGTTTTGCCAGTAATCGAGCCCCGGTATTCGATGAAGGTAAAGATGTCCGCCAAAATCTGGCAGGGGTGAAACTCATTCGTTAGGCCGTTGATGACGGGCACGCGCGAGTGTTCGGCAAAGCGCTCGATCTTGGTTTGCTCATAGGTGCGGATCATCACCAGATCGACCATGCGGCTGATGACGCGGGCGCTGTCTTCAATCGGCTCCGCCCTGCCCAACTGGCTGTCACCCGTGGTCAGGTGTACCACGCTGCCGCCTAGCTGATACATGCCCGCCTCAAAGCTCACGCGGGTGCGCGTGGAGGCTTTCTCAAAAATCATGGCCAGCGTACGGTCGGTCAGCGTCTGGTGCTTGTCATAGGCCTTGAACTTCTTTTTGATGAGCGCGGCGCGCTCGAAGAGGTAGGCGTATTCATCCGCCGTGAGGTCGCTGAACTGTAGGTAGTGCTTGAGAGGCATCGCTTAATCCTGGGCCAGCACTTCGCGCACCAGAGGTACCAGAAGGGCCACGATTTCATCGGCCTCGGCGGTGGTCAAAATCAGCGACGGCACCATGCGGATCACGCTATCGGCGGTCACGCTGATGAGCAGTCCCACGTCCACCGCCCGCTGCATGATCACGCTGCAGGGCTTGTTCAACTCCACGCCGATCATCAGGCCTTGACCGCGAATGTCTTTGACGCCGGGCAGCGAGCCGAGTTCGCGTTGCAGAGAGGCCTTCAGGTGCGCACCCACCGTGGCGGCATTGGCCAGTAGACCGTCTTCTTCCATGATGCGAATGGTCTCCAGACCCGCACGCATGGCCAACGGGTTGCCGCCAAACGTGGTGCCGTGGTTGCCCGGTTGGAAGATGTTGGCGGCTTTGGGGCCAGCCACCACCGCACCAATCGGCACGCCAGAGCCCAGTCCTTTGGCGAGCGGCATCACGTCGGGCTTGATGCCCGCCCACTGGTGGGCAAACCACTTGCCGGTGCGACCCATGCCGCACTGCACTTCGTCAATCATCAGCAACCAGTTGCGCTCATCGCAGAGCTGGCGCACCTCCCGCAGGTAGTCCATGTGCGCGATCTTCACACCGCCTTCGCCTTGAATGGCTTCTAGAAAAACAGCGACGACATTCGGATTGCCTTGGGTGGCATTTTTGAGGGCATGCACGTCATTCAACGGTACGCGAATGAAACCTTCGACCAGCGGGCCAAACCCTTTTTGAACTTTTTCATTGCCGGTTGCACTCAAGGTGGCGATGCTGCGGCCATGAAAAGCGTGCTCATAGACCACGATTTCTGGGTGCTCAATGCCTTGGTCATGTCCGAATTTGCGCGCCAGCTTGAGTGCCGCTTCGTTCGCCTCCAGCCCGGTGGAGCAAAAGAACACATTGCTCATGCCAGAGAGCTCAACCAACTTGGCCGCCAGTGCCTCTTGGCCGGGCACATGGTAGTAGTTGGAGCTGTGGATGATTTTGGCGATCTGGTCTTGCAGGGCCGGCACCAGCTTGGGGTGGTTGTGCCCCAGGGTGTTGACCGCAATGCCACCCAGGGCGTCGATATACGACTTGCCATTGATGTCCCAGGCGCGGCAGCCTTGCCCGTGCGACAGCGCAATGGGCATGCGCCCATAGGTGTTCATCACGTGGGGTGAGCTGGCTTCAATCAAATGCGGGGCAACGGCGTTCATGGCTTGTCACTCTGGGGTTGGCAAAAAAAGGCGGCCCAACGCAGGTTGGGCCGTTGAGCGGTGATTTTAAACACTCGATGAAACAGGGCCAAAACAGGGTCTATATCTGGCACTTACCTGCCATTGATCCCAAGACAATGAGTGCTGAGTGTCATGGCGCACACAAGGGTGGCAGCAAAAATTCTGAAATTCTTATGTCTTATATAAGATATAATGCAAGTGCATGGCTAACGATCGTTCTAAAGAGTTCTTTATCGTGGGTTTGACCCAGGATGGCAAGACGTTTCGCCCCAGCGATTGGGCTGAACGCTTGGCTGGCGTCATGAGCCAGTTTCGTCCTGGCGGGCCACAGCCCGGCTGTCACCTTGGCTATTCATCCTGGTGTATCCCGACCACTTTGGATGGTGTGAGTTGCGTCGTGGTGCACCGGGATTTGCGTGACCATGAACTTTTAGCCTGGGAGTTTTGTCTGAACTTTGCCAGAGACAACCAGTTGCAGGTGCGTGAGGAGCGGGTGAGTCAGGAGCGCGTGATTTTCGAAGCCTTGGCCACCTGAATTGCCTTCATTCACCTGAAAATTTCGCCCACAAAAAAAGCCGTCTTGCGACGGCTTTTTTTGCTTTGCTGACAGCGCACCCGTTACAAACGGCGAATCCTATTCAAAACAGGATTCGTGCGATTGCCTGAAAATCAGGCGGCGATTGCCAAGGCTTTCACCTTGGTTGACAGACGGCTCTTGTCGCGAGCAGCCTTGTTCTTGTGAAAGATGCCCTTGTCGGCCACGGTGTCCACCACGGCTTGCATCTTGGCAAACAATTCGGTCGCCTTGACTTTGTCACCAGCCAGAACCGCCTTTTCGACGTTCTTGACGGCGGTGCGGTATTTGGAGCGCAACGAGGTGTTGGCAGCGTTGATCTTGATGTCCTGACGGACGCGCTTACGGCCCGACGCCAAGCGCGGGTTCTTTTTCTTCGGTTTTCCAGAGGCCATGATATGTGTTCCTTGTGTCTGAGGATGTTGTCAGCAAAGCCCGTGATTGTACCAGTTAGTACCAGCTACACTTGAGCCGTGAGTCTTTTCAAAGCTGCCTCGACGGTCTCCCTGCTGACCCTGGTCTCGCGCATCACGGGTTTGGTGCGCGAACTCCTGATCGCTTCCACGTTTGGGGCCAGCGCGTTGACGGACGCCTTTAACGTGGCGTTTCGCATTCCCAACCTGTTTCGTCGTTTCTTTGCAGAAGGGGCGTTCAGCCAGGCCTTTGTGCCCGCGCTGGCCGGGTCAAGGGCGCGGGAAGGAGATGAAAAAACCAAGATCTTGATCGACCACACCGCCACTGTGTTGGCCTGGGCTTTGATGTTGACTTGCGTCATCGGGGTAGCGGGCGCGCCGATCTTGGTGTGGTTGATGGCCAGCGGCCTTAAGCAGTCGCCCCAGGGTTTTGACGTGGCCGTGGTGATGACGCGCTGGATGTTCCCCTACATCGCCTTCATGTCGCTGGTGGCACTGGCCGCCAGCGTGCTCAACACTTGGAAGCGCTTTGCCGTACCAGCTGCCACGCCCGTTTTATTGAATCTGGCCATGATTTTGGCCGCCTGGCTGGGGTCGCCCTGGCTCAAAACGCTGGGTGTTGAGCCCATCTACGCCTTGGGCGGCGGTGTGCTGGCTGGCGGCGTGTTGCAACTCGGCGTGCAGTGGTTGGCCCTTAAGCGCATGGGGCTCATGCCTCGCATCGGCTTGAGCTGGGCTGCTCTGCGCACGGCATGGGCCGACCCGGCGACCCAAAACATCGTCACCCTGATGTTGCCCGCTCTGTTGGGCGTGAGCGTGGCCCATATCTCGACCCTCATCAACACCCAAATCGCTTCGCACCTCGCCCCCGGCAGCGTGAGCTGGCTCACCTATGCCGACCGCTTGATGGAATTCCCCACCGCCTTGCTGGGCGTGGCCATCGGGGTCGTGCTCATGCCCCAACTGGCAGCGGCCCATGCCGCCAAGGATGGAGTCAAGTATTCGGCCATGCTGGACTGGGGGCTGCGCATCGTCGTTTTGCTGACCGTGCCCTGCGCGCTGGCCCTGCTGACGTTTGCCAAGCCGCTGGTTGCAGTGCTCTACCACTACGGGGCTTTTACCGACCGTGACGTACAGCAGACCACCACCGCCCTCATGGGCTATGGGGCGGGCTTGCTGGGCCTGGTTGCCATCAAAATTTTGGCGCCGGGTTACTACGCCAGCCAGGACATCAAAACCCCGGTGAAGATCGCCATCGCCGTGCTGGTCATCACGCAGTTGCTGAATCTGGCACTGGTGCCGCTGTTGGCGCACGCCGGTCTGGCCTTGGCCATTGGCTTGGGCGCGCTGATCAACGCCCTGTGGCTCCTGGTCGGTTTGCTGCGCCGGGGCAGCTACAAGCCCGAGGCCGGTTGGGCTATGTTTGGGTTGCAAGTGCTGGCGGCCAGTGCCTTGCTCAGTATCTTTCTGGTGTGGGCAGCCAATGCCTTCAACTGGACCGCGCTGCGGGCACATCCGGCGCAACGCATCGGGCTGTTGGCGCTGGTGCTGGCTGGCTCGGCGCTGATCTATTTCGGAGCCGCTTGGGCCGCAGGCCTGAAGCTGCAAAAATTCATCCGACGCTAAGACTTTCAGCACAAAGTTCAAGCGCCAAGCCCGCGTTCGCGTCATGCACCTCTCACTCATTGCCCCCACACCACTGGAGTACTTCAGTGCCCTGGTACAAAGCGACGATCATTTTCCGCTGCTTGAAGCCGCCATCAGCCTGGGCCAAGACGACTACCCCGAGCTGGATATGCAGCAGGTTTTGGGCGAGGTCGATCAACTCCAAGCGCGCCTCAAGCGCCGCATTGCGGTCGATGCATCGCCCATGCACAGACTGCGCATGCTCAGCCAGTATTTTTTCAGAGACCTCGGTTTTGGCGGCAACGTCAACGACTACTACGACCCCGACAACAGCTACGTCAGCGTGGTGTTGCACAGTCGGCGCGGCATTCCCATCTCACTGGCGGTGCTGTGGCTGGAGTTGGCGCAAGGCCTTGGTCTAGCCGCAACGGGTGTGAGTTTCCCGGGGCACTTCATGCTCAAAGTCAATCTGCCGCTCGGTCAGGTAGTGATCGACCCCTGCACCGGTCAATCACTCAGCCGGGATGACCTGGTGTCGCGGCTTGAGCCCTATCAAGGGCGATACAGCATGCCTGATGAGGCGGTACCGCTGGGTCTGTATTTGCAAAGCGCGTCGGCGCGCGACGTCATTGCCCGCATGTTGCGCAACCTCAAAGAAATCCATAAAACCCAGGAAGACTGGTCGCGCCTCCTAGCCGTGCAAAACCGCCTTCTGGTGCTGCTGCCGCAAGTCTGGGACGAATACCGCGACCGTGGCCTAGCCCACGCCGAGTTGGGCCAAGCAGCTCAGGCCGTGCAAGACCTGGAAATCTATCTCTTCAACGTCACGGAAGGGCTGGATGTGAACGCCATTGCCCACCGGGTCTCTGAGTTGCGCCGATCGCTGAGTTAGGAAGTGTCAGGCAGTTGTTCAATTTGGCACGATTTGTAATCTGCTGTTGACGTGGGCAGATCAGAGGACTCAATTGGGACTGCACCAAACCTCAGGGACTGCACCATGAAATATTTCAAACGCCTCATCGCCTCCTTGCTCGTCGTCAGCATGACTTTTGCGGGCTTTCCGCTCACCGCACAGGCCCTGTAGGCCCAAGGCGTCACCCCGCAAGCTGCCACAGACCGCGTCAAAGCCATGTCGGATGCCGAAGTCGCCCAACTGGCCGGGCGCATCGACCAGGCTCCCGCCGGGGGTGATGCGCCTGAGCGCGCTGATCGCCGTGTTTGTTCTCGGCGGCTGCGCCACGCCCCAACTCGCGCAGCTTGAAATGCTGGCCGCAGGGCGTCGTCAAGGCCTACTCGCCTACCCGCTGGCCCCGCGTCTGGAGGCTGTGCTGCGCGAAGTGGCGGCGGGCCACCCGGTCATCGTGTTCCAGAACCTGTCTTTGCCCATCTACCCGGTGTGGCACTACGCCGTGGTGATTGGCTTTGAGCGCGAGCGCCAAACCCTGTTGCTGCACTCAGGCCGTACCGAATTTTTGGAGATGTCACTCGCCACCTTTGAGCGCACCTGGGCGCGTGGTCAGCATTGGTCCATGGTGCTGCTGCTGCCTTCGCAACTGCCCGTCACCGCGCAGCCCGACACCCACGCAACGTGCGGCCTTGCTGGGCCGGGGCAATGCGGCCTATGCCTTGGGGCAGTTGAATCAAGCGGCACAAGCCTACCGCCAAGCCACCGAAGCGCAGCCCGACTTCGCCGATGCCTGGAATAACCTGGCTCAAGTGCAGTTGGAGCGAGGCCAGCTTTTGCCAGCCCGGCAAGCGATAGATCAGGCCGTCACACTGGGTGGGCCGCGATTGGTGGCTTATCAGGCATTGAGGCAGAAAATTGAAGAGAAATCTGCCTCAAGCCCTTGATTGACTAACGTAAGCAGCTATTGTTTTTATAGCAAGTTTGAGGGGCTTTTGCGCCACCACAGCAACACCAGCGTCGCCCCACTGAACACCGCGCCCGCCACAAACGTCACGCTGGCCCCGAGTTGGTCCCACAGCAAACCCGCCACCACGCTGGCCAGCAGCAGGGCCAAGCCGCTCATAAGGTTGAAGAAGCCGTAAGCGGTGCCGCGCAGGTCTTGCGGGGCGGTGTCGGCCACCATGGTGGCCAGCAGGCCTTGGGTCATGGCCATGTGCAGGCCCCATAACGCGATGCCTGCCCACAGCGCCGCGCCCTGGTTGCGCCAGGCCAGCAGGGCGTCAGCCGCGATCAGCGCCACCAAGCCCCAGGCCAGCAGCGTGGTGTGGCTCATGCGGTCGGCCAG
>JANPNG010000430.1:0-5921 GCA_031427355.1 Hylemonella sp. | reverse complement strand
CTACAAACTTTTCCCGTCGCCACGCAATCTGCACCGGGAAATTTTTTTGCATCAGGTGTTTGTGCCCTATCCCTACGCGCTGATCGACTTGCCCCAGTTCTATCTCCGGGGTAAATACAGCCTGTTTGCGGCCTGCCGTCTGGCCGACATGAAGATGGGGCAGTTGGTGACGTGTGAGCTAGACGCCGACTCAGCCAAGTTCAGCCGTGAGTTTATCCCCGACTGAACACGCTTCAAGGTGCGCGGTGCAGGCGTGGGGCTGACAGCAGTGCCAGGTTGTCATCCAGCGCCTCGTCCACCTGCCGCCAGCGGCCATTCAGCTTGGCGAGTGTGACCGCCGTTTGAAGCGCCTGTAGGTCTTTGACCGTGGGGGCAACCTTGATTTGCGCAATGGCCGCGTCAGTGTTGCCAGACTTCAGCAGTGCCAGCACCTTGCCCGCCCATTCATTGGTTTTTTTCATGCGATTCTTTTAAACAAGTCCAAACCAACCCAGGGTAGCACCGATAGCCAGGAGCCATAGCAGATGCAGTTGGGTTCGCCAGACGATGACCGTGGCAACAAAGGTGGTCAGCCACAGCGGCCAGTCTTGTGCCGGGTTGCCATGGGCGCTGGCCAAAATCCAACCGGTGGCAATCAGTAATGCGATCACGATGGGAGCCATGCCTTGTTTGAAGGCACGAACAGCCCGACGGTTCCGGTTTTCATGGCTCCAGCGCGCAGTCATGTAGGTGAGGGTGGAGCTGGGCAACATGAGCCCCAGCATGGTGAGCATCAGCCCTAACACGGCGTGCATCAGGCTACCGGAATTGAGGCCAACATTCCAGCCCATCAGCGCGACAAAAAGCACATTGGGGCCGGGTGCGGATTGGGCCAGGGCAATGGATTCGTTGAATTGGCGGTCACTCAGCCAGCCGTTTTGATCCACCAAAAACCGGTGCATGTCCGGCGCTGTGGAAATGGCGCCACCAAATGCCAGCAATGACAAGGTCATGTAATGCGTGAACAACTGGAACCACTCGCTCCAACCTAATTGCAGTGTGGTCGCGCCCATCATTCAGACAACTTTCGGTAGGTTAAGAAGAAAGCCAGAGGACCGAGCCCCAAGAGCACATACACCAGCGGCCAATGCATCAGTGCCACAGCGCCAAAGCTGGCAGCACCCAGTACCAGGCAGGCAACCCAGCCCATGGGGTTTTTAAACTGGGACGGAATCATCTTGATGCCGCTGGCCACAATCAAGCCAGCCGCCACCGCACCCATGCCACGCAGGGCACCCACCACGCCAGGGTGGCTGGCGAATTGGGCGTAAATGAGTGCCAGCAGAAGTAGCAAAGCCAAGGGCGCGAGCAGCATGCCCGCGATGGAGGCCAGAACGCCGCGGATACCAAAGTAGCGCCCGCCCAGCATGATGCACAGATTGATGATGTTGGGGCCCGGCATGATTTGCGCCACGGCCCATTCCTCGACGAACTCGGCATTCGTCATCCAGCGTTTTTTCTCCACCAACTCGCGCTGGGCCACGGTGAGCACGCCACCAAAGCCCTGCAAGGCCATCACGGTGAAGGTGACAAACAAATCGCTCAGCGAGCGGGGTTGTTGGCGGGGGGAATCGCTGCTTTTGCTCATAGGGGGATTATCGCTATCATTACCTCATGTCCTCACTGATCTCATTGCAGTCGGTCTTGCGCGAGATGGGTCATGCCGCTTTACGCTGGCTGGCTGGGTGGTGGCGCATCCTCGTTCTGGGGGCCGAGCTGTTTGTGCTGGCGCTGTCGCCCATCAGTTACCGCGCTGCCAGCCGCGTTAATCTGGTGCGACATGTTTACGCGGCTACCGCGCCCAGCCTGCTGTGGTTCACGGTGCTCACCGCCACGTTCAGTCTGGTGCTGATTCGCATCGTGGTGGTCACGGCCCTGAGTTACGGCCTGTCTCAGTATGCGCTGGAGATGGTGGTGCGTGTGCTGGTGCTGGAGTTGATTCCGCTCACAGCGGCCTTGTTCGTGGCGGTGCGCTACTGCATTCCACGCGGCTCCGAGCTTTACAAGTTGCGCACCCGTGGCGGGTTTGACAGTCTGCGCCAGCAGGGGCTGGACCCTATCGCCCATGAGTTGTTGCCCAGCGTGGTGGCGGGCGTGTTTGCTGCGCTGACGCTGGCTGCTGTCAGTTGCGTGGTGTCACTCGTGTTGGCCTACTTCACCGTGTATGGCTTCACTACTTCGGCCTTTGCAGGTTACACCCGCACGGTGGGGCAGATATTCAACCCAGCCGTGACACTGATCTTCTCGCTCAAAACTTTCTTCTTCAGCCTGGCGGTGTCCCTCATTCCCGCCGGGATCTCTTTGCAGGACATGCCGCGCCACATGTCGCGGGCCAGTGTGGAACTACAAGGGCTGATCCGCATGTTTGCCGTGCTGCTGCTGGTGGAGGTGGCGTCTTTGGTGGGCAACTATTATTGAGAGCGAGAGCCCCATGACCGAACTCAAGACCCCCAACCCCGCCATGCCGCCTGATGTACCCACCCCGGTGAAAAACCTGGAAGTCAAAACCGCGTTGTTGCTGATCTTCATGCTGGCGCTGGTGTTGGGCTCCGTCCTGTATTTGCTCTATGCGCGAGGTGCGTTTGAAAAAACGCAGCGCCTGGTGCTGATGGCCGACAACTCCGAGGGCGTTGGTGTAGGCATGGACATGACTTTTTCCGGCTTTCCCATCGGGCGCGTGCGCCGCATTGAGCTGGCAGAAGACGGCAAGGCCCGCCTTGTGATTGACGTGCCCAGCAGTGACGCGCATTGGCTGCGCCAGTCCAGCGTGTTCACCCTGGAGCGTGGTTTGGTGGGGGGCACGCACATCCGCGCCTTCACTGGCATGCTGACCGACAAACCTTTGGAGGAGGGTGCGGTGCGCACGGTGCTGCGCGGTGATGCTGCCGAGTCGATTCCCCTGTTGCTGTCCTCGGTCAATGATGTCGTGCGCAATGTGAGTGCCATGACAGCTGAAGACGCAGCCCTTCGCAGCAGCCTGGAGCACGTGAAGTCCGTCACCGAAAAACTCAACGGCCCGCAGGGCGCACTGGGCGTGATGATGGGCAATGCAGCAGATGCCAAAAAAATGGTGGAGGCACTGGAGCGCACCAACACGCTATTGGCCAGGCTGGATGGCCTGGTGCTCAAGGCGGATGCTCTGGCCACTAAAGCCGATGCACAGGTCTTTGGCCCCAAGGGCGTGCTGACCGACAGCCAAGCCACGGTGCAGCAACTCAATGGCCTGCTGGCCGACGCGCGTAACAGCCTGAAAAAAGTGGATGCAGTGCTCACAGAAGCACAAGCCATTGCCGCCAACACCAAAGAGGCCACGGTGGATCTGGGCGCACTCCGGGCGGATGTCGAGGGCAGCCTGCGCAAGGTGGACAGTCTGGTTAACGAAATCAACCGTAAATGGCCTTTTGCACGCGATACGGAGTTGAGGCTGCCATGAAAGATGGGGCTACTTCTTCTGCGTTACTCGTCACCGTGGCACTGCTCACCGGGTGCAGCAGCACGCCTGTACCCGACTGGCAAATGAATGCTAAGGGCGGCCTGGAGCTATTTGCAGAAGCCTACCTCTCGGGTAACGAGAGAGTGGCGGCACGTGAATTTGAGCGCGCACGCACCGAGGTGGCCCGCACCGGGCGCGCAGATTTGCTCGCCCGCACCGAACTCATGCGCTGCGCCCCCCGCGTGGCCAGCCTTGAACTGGAACCTTGCACTGGCTTTGAAGCCTTGCGCGTTGATGCTTCAGCGCCAGAGCGTGCCTATGCCGACTACCTGGCAGGCCGCTTGCCGCCACAAGACGCAGCGCTGCTGCCTCCCGCGCATCGTGGGGTGGTCACTGGTGCGAATGCCTTGCCCGAAGGCGCAGAGCCCCTGGCCCGATTGGTGGCAGCCGCCGTGTTGTTGCAGACCGGCAAAGCCAGCCCGATGGTTGTGGCGCAGGCCGTGGACGCGGCCTCGGCCCAAGGCTGGCGACGCCCGCTGCTGGCCTGGTTGGGCGTGCAACTCAAGCTGGCAGAGCAGGGCGGGGCGACGGCAGAGGCAGACCGCATTCGCCGCCGCATTGAGCTGGTGCAGGGCAAGCCCTGAGCTACTGCCTTTTAAAAATGAGGCAGCGGTTGTTGGCAGGCATGGCTATGTCTTCCAACAGCGTTAATCCAGCATCCGAGGCCAGTGCATTGACCGCATCAAAGTCACGCAGGCCCCGCTTGGGGTGGTCGCTGCGCAGTGATGCATCAAAACGGGCATTGCTTTCGCTGGTGAACTGTCCACCGTAGTTGAACGGGCCGTAGATCACGAGCAGGGCCTGGTCCGCCATGAGCGCGGGTAACTGGGCAAACAGGCGCTGCACCTCAGGCCAGCCCATGATGTGCAGTGTGTTGGCGCTGTAAATCGCATCGAACTTGGTGTGACCCACGGCTTGAGCCATGTCCATGTTCACGTCAAGCGCCAGGGGTGCGGGGGTATTGGGCAGCGCTGCTTCGTCCAGCCAGAGCTGGATGCCTGGCAGGTTGTCCGCCACGTCTGCGGATTGCCAGTTCAGATGAGGCATGGCCTGCGCGAAATGAACAGCATGCTGACCGGTGCCGCTGCCGATTTCCAGCACCTGATGGCGATCAAGAAAGTAGCGTTGCAGCACCGCCAAAATCGGCTCGCGGTTACGCTCGCAGGCCAGAGAAAAAGGTTTGTTTTGAGGGGCGTTCAGGGACATCAGTTTCGAGCATACCCCATGCGATACGCGGTGACGCCCTCCAAGCGTGCCATTGCGTTTGCCAGTTCGGCAATGGACCCTTGTTTTTGGCGGCTGTAGGCCACCGCCACAAAATTCCACTCGGTGCTGGCTTCTTTGCAAGAGATGGAGATCGTGCCGCTGGCCACCTCATAGCCGCGCATCTGGGCCACACGGCGCAACTCGGTCTCACTCGGCTCAAAGCTTTCCTTGAACTTCAAATAAATCGCGACGGCCTGCCTTGAAGGTAGCCAGGCTTCGAGTTTGGAAATCCAGGCCATGCAAATGGCCGTCAAAATGGCCAGGGAAATGGCGGCGACATAAAAGCCAACGCCCACCAAGATGCCGATGACGGCGGCCGCCCACAGCGAGGCGGCGGTGGTCAAACCGCTGATGTTGAAGCCTTCGCGCATGATGACGCCCGCGCACAAAAAACCGATGCCGGAGACGATGCCCTGGATCACACGCGTTGTCTCACTGCTGGTGGTCACCACATCAGCTCCCCCAAACCACGATGCAGAGTAACCGCTGATGACGGTCAGCGCAGTGGATGCCATGCAGAGCAACCCATAGGTGCGCATGCCCGCTGCGCGGCCATGGTAGGAGCGCTCGTAGCCGACCAGCAGGCCCAGCAGCATGGAGCCCGTCAGGTTCATCAGGACCAGCACATTGGTGGCCATCATCTGGCTGGACCAGTAGCTGGCGAGGGTTTCAATCGATGGCATGAGGCGTCCTCCTACCCTTATTGGGGCTGACGCACCATTTTTGACGCTTTGTACGCCCGCCTAAACCCAGAAATGAAGGGGAGAACCGCGCTATTACGCGAGTGAAGTCAGTGTCTTCTGTGAGGATTAACGCAAAACCTTACACTAGCGGGTTAACCCCAAGCCCCATGAACGCCCCCATCGACGTCTCCTTCTTCGCGCGCGCCGCCAAGCCGCTGTCAAGCTACCGCCCCTACTGGGCCAAGCGCTTTGGCACGGCCGGCTTTCTGCCCATGAACCGCGCCGAGATGGACAAGCTGGGCTGGGACAGTTGCGACATCATCATCGTCACCGGTGACGCCTATGTGGATCACCCCAGCTTTGGCATGGCCGTGATCGGGCGCATGCTGGAGTCGCAGGGCTTTCGCGTGGGCATCATTGCCCAGCCGGATTGGCAAAGT
>JANPNG010000429.1:0-24345 GCA_031427355.1 Hylemonella sp. | reverse complement strand
GCCCAGCCCGCCGTGGCGCAGGTGTCTTTTGGTTTGCCTGCGGGGGACATTGGCGTGCTGATTGGCCCCTCGGGCTGCGGCAAGACCACCTTGCTGCGGGCCATTGCCGGGCTGGAGCCGGTCACCGGCGGGCAGATCAAGTTGTCCGGCCAAGTGGTGAGCAGCGCGACCCGCCAGGTGCCTGCGGAGGAGCGCCGCATCGGCATGGTGTTTCAAGACTACGCGCTGTTCCCGCACCTGGATGTGGCGCGCAACGTAGGCTTTGGTTTGCACCACTTGTCATCGCCTGAACGTGCGGCTCGCGTGACCGAAGTGCTGGCCCTGGTCGGCCTTCAAGGCAGCGAGAAGACTTTCCCCCACCAGCTCTCAGGCGGGCAACAACAGCGCGTGGCGCTGGCCCGTGCGCTGGCCCCGCGCCCGCAACTGCTGTTGCTGGACGAGCCTTTTTCCAACCTGGATGTCGAGTTGCGTGAACGCTTGGCCCATGAGGTGCGCAACATCCTCAAGGCGGCGCAAGCCACGGCCTTGTTTGTCACCCACGATCAAATGGAGGCCTTTGCCATTGGCGACACCATCGGCGTGATGCATGAGGGGCACTTGCACCAGTGGGATGACGCCTACACGCTCTACCACCGCCCCGCCACACGCTTTGTCGCCAACTTTATTGGCCATGGTGTGTTCGCTCCGGCGACGCTGCGCGCCGTGGACCATCAAACCGTGGTGAATACCCCGCTGGGTGACTTGACCGACGTAGCCGAATGCCCGCTGCCCAGCGCGTTTGCCTCAGGCCAATGTGATGTGCTGCTGCGCGCCGACGACATCGTGCACGATGACGATGCACCGGTGAAAGCCGAGATCATCCGCAAGACGTTTCGCGGCTCGGAGTTTCTCTACACCCTGCGGCTGGCGGGCGGGCAGACTGTACTGGCCCATGTGCCGAGTCACCATGACCACAAGCTGGGGGAGTGGATCGGCATCCGCCCCCAAGTGGACCATGTGGTGACGTTTGAGCGCAGCTAAAGCCCCAGTATCAGCCGACAATCGCACTGAGGGGTAAAAACATAGGCGACGGCTCAGGGGTCTTGTCACCCACCAGCAGCGTGAAACCGAGCTTTTGATAAAAGCTCACAGCCAGCGGGTCGGCATCCAGATACATGCCGAAACTGCCTATCTGCTTGGCCACTTGTTGCGTGAGCAACAAGGCGTGCTTCATCAGTTGCGAGCCGAGTTGCTGACCTTTGTAGCGCTTATCCACCCCCAGCATGACCAAACGCGAGCAGGGAATTTTGTGCGGCAATGAGCCAAGCTGCATGGCCGACAGCGACGACACATCGATCATGTGCTGAGCAATGGTGTAAAAGCCCATGAAACGACCTCCGTGGGCGGCATCCGTCAACACATAGGCTACGCTCAGGTTTTTCTTGACCTGCGGTTTGAGACTGTTGTGAACGAAGACGTTGATGACCGCGTGGTCACAGTCAAATTGCTTTTGCCCCGTGTAGGTCAACGTAGGGTCATACAGCGAGAGCTCGACCGTCATGCCTTGCCTGATTTGCTACGGACAGGCAAGTCGGGCAATGCCATCAAACCCTGCATGGCTGGCGTGGGTTGTTGCTGCGCACGAAGCAGTTGCACCAGCGCCATTTGGCCCTTTTGGCTCAGTGCGATGCTGGCGTGTTCATTGAGCACTTTGCGTGCTTTTTCAATGGCAGAGCCGAGGACGAAGGACGTCAGATCAAGGCCATCTAAAGCAGCCGCCTGACTGAGCAAATCTTTCATGGCCGTCGTTGTTTTAAATTCCATACGCGCTTGGCGCAGGCTCACTGCGGTGGCTTCCATTGGACTTCCCTCAGTAGAAATATAACAAGTCAATTATACGGCTATTATCCGTACCATATACAAACTACAGGAAAGATCATGAACACCAAGCACTACACCTACCGCGTCACCTGGTCGCAAGAAGACGACGAGTACTTGGGGCTGTGCGCTGAATTTGCGTCATTAAGCTGGCTGGTCATTGACATCAAAACCAAGTCCACTATTTAGCATGTCTGTGCGGGCCGTTTTGGCATCTTCAACCCACAGCGCCCGCAACTGAGCAATGGCCACGTGCAAATCCGCAGCCCAGGCCCGGCGGTCTCGTCCTTGGGCACTTTGAGTTTCTCCAAAGTTCACCTGCACGGCAATACCGGGCGTGCCCAGCGTGCGCCAGACCGAACTCAGTAGGGTGTCATCACCCACATAGCAGGGCGCTTGGCTGTGCTGTCCGGTGTATTCATCGACGAACGTCAACGCCACCGGCTGCACGGGCACATTGGCAGCAATGGCCGCTTGCAGCAAATTGCCATGGAAGGGCAAGAGGTGAACGCCGTCACCCGTGGTGCCCTCGGGGAAGACGGCCACCACATCGCCTGCTGACAGGCTGGCGGCCATGTGGTGCACGATGCGGCGCGTGTCTCTGCGGGATTGGCGCTCGATGAAGAGCGTGCCGACACCTGCCGCCAGACGACCAATCACCGGCCAGCCCTTCACATCGGATTTGGAGACAAAGCGGCAGTAGCGTGCGGCGTGCAAGGCCGAAATGTCCAGCCAGGAAATGTGGTTGGCTACGAGCAGCACGGGGCCTTGCTCGGCCGGTATGCCCTTGACGATGAGACGGATGCCCAAGCACACCAACATCTGAAGCGACCAGGCTTGCACCCGCATTTCTTTTTGCGCTTGCGACAAGCGTGGGAACTTGAGGAAGATCGTCCCCAGACCGGCCACCAAATGGATCAGCACCCACCCCAGCCGCCAGACTGCGCGCCCGTGTGACAGGGGCGCTTTGGCTTGTATGACCCGCTCAGGCTTGGAATGCAATCTGCCCGCCCACGATGGTGCAGCGCACTTGGCCCGGGAGCTCGTAGCCCGAGAAAGGCGTGTGCTTGCCCTGGCTGCGCAAGGCTTGGGGCTGCACCACCCAAGCCGAGCCGGTGTCAAACACGCAGACATCGGCCATACCGCCCACCACCAGTTGCCCGGTGCTCAGGCGCAGCGTGCCGAGTGCATCGCCCAACACGCGGGCGGGTTCGCTGGTCAATACCGCCAGCGCTCGCGCGAGGCCCGCGCCGCTGTCTTGCCCCCACTTCACGGCTAGGCTCAGGAGCAGTTCCACCCCGGTCGCGCCGGGCTCGCTCTCGGCAAAAGGCAAAGCCTTGGCATCGTCTTTGACCGGAGTGTGGTCCGAGACCAGGGCATCAATCGTGCCGTCCAGCAAACCGGCGCGCAAAGCGTCACGATCACCCTGCTGGCGCAGCGGTGGGTTGAGCCGCATGCGGCTGTCAAAGTAGCCAATATCGACATCCGTCAGGTGCAGGGAATTGACGCTGACATCACAGGTGAGTTTGAGGCCTTCTTGCTTAGCTTGACGCACCAGAGCCACCCCCGCCGCGCTGCTGATGCGGCACAGGTGCACGCGGGCACCTGTTGAGCGCATCAACTCAAAGATGGTGTACATGGCAATGGTCTCAGCCGCCACTGGCACGCCGCCCAGACCCAGGCGAGTCGCCAGCGCACCGCTGGCGGCCACGCCTTGGCCCAGATAAAAATCCTGGGGCCGCAGCCACACGGCGTAGTCAAACGTGCTTGCGTATTGCAGGGCGCGGCGCAAGACCTGGGTATTGACCAGCGGCACATCGGCCTGACTAAAGCCCACGCAACCGGCTTCGGTGAGTTCCACCATCTCGGTCAGGACTTCACCCTTCAGATCACGGGTCAGCGCGCCGAGCGGGAAGACGCGGGCCTGGTGCAGTTTTTCAGCGCGGGACTTGAGCATTTCCACCAGGCCCGGCTCATCCAGCACCGGTTCAGTATCCGGTGGGCACACCAGACTGGTCACCCCACCCGCCACGGCTGCGCACATCTCGGACGCCAGCATGCCTTCATGCTCGTGCCCCGGCTCACGCAGGCGCACCGCCAAATCAATCAAGCCAGGGGCGACCACGCAACCGGTAGCGTCCACCGTGCGGTTGGGGGCGAAGTCCGCGGGGATGTTGTTGATGGCGATGATGCGGCCCGCCGCAATGGCGACATCGGCGATTTCATCGCGCTGGCTGGCGGGGTCCATCACCCGGCCGCCCTTGATCAGTAATTTCATGCTTCTGTCCCCGCCACAATGCTCATCACGGCCATGCGCACCGCGATGCCAAAGGTCACCTGCGGCAAAATCACGCTTTGCTTGCCATCCACCACCGCAGAATCAATCTCAACGCCCCGGTTGATCGGCCCTGGGTGCATCACGATGGCATCGGGCTTGGCGAGTTGCAGTTTTTCAGGCGTCAGGCCAAAGCTTTTGAAAAACTCCTGACTGGAGGGCAGCAGGGCGCCACTCATGCGCTCGTTTTGCAAGCGCAGCATGATGATGACGTCGCAGTCTTTGATGCCTTCTTCCAGCGAATGGAAGACCCGAACGCCCATGGGGGCCATGTCGGACGGCACCAGGGTTTTGGGGCCAACCACGCGCACTTCGGCGCAGCCCAGGGTGGTGAGCGCATGAATATCGGAGCGGGCCACGCGCGAGTGCAGCACATCGCCCACGATGGCCACCGTGAGGTTGGAGAAGTCTTTCTTGTAGTGCCGGATGGTGTACATGTCCAGCAGGCCCTGCGTAGGGTGCTCATGGCGACCATCACCCGCATTGATGACGTGCACATGGGGCGCAACGTGCTGCGCGATCAGGTAAGGCGCACCGGACTCGCTGTGGCGCACCACAAACAGGTCAGCCGCCATGGCGCTGAGGTTGGCGATGGTGTCGAGCAGGGACTCGCCTTTGGAGGCAGAGGAGTGGGCGATGTCCAGATTGATGACGTCGGCGCTCAGGCGCTTGGCGGCGATCTCGAAGGTGGTGCGGGTGCGGGTGGAGTTCTCGAAAAACAGGTTGAAAACGCTCTTGCCGCGCAGCAGGGGAACCTTCTTGACCTCGCGGTCGCTGACACTCACAAAGTTGGCGGCGGAGTCAAGGATGTGCGTCAAGATGTCTTTGGGCAGGCCCTCCACCGCCAGGAGGTGAAGCAGTTCGCCATGTTTGTTGAGCTGCGGATTGCGTTTGAAAAGCATCAGGCTGCCTCCACTCTGAAACTGAAATGACCGGCGTCATCACGCGCCAGCGCCAACGATTGAGAGGGTGGCAAATTGACTCTGGCGGCACAAAAGTCGGGCTGGATCGGCAGCTCGCGCCCACCTCTATCGACCAGCACGGCCAGTTGAATGCTGGCGGGCCGCCCATAGTCGAAGATCTCATTGATCACCGCACGTATGGTGCGCCCGGTGTAGAGCACGTCGTCAAGCAACAAGATGTGCGCATCATTCACATCAAAAGGCAGCAGGGTCTGCCCACCGGCGGCCAAGCCACGGCTTGAGAAATCGTCGCGGTGCATGGCCGAAGAAATGATGCCAGGCTTACCCTCCAGGCCCAGGTCGCGTTGCAACTGCTCGACCAGCCAAGCGCCGCCAGAGGTGATGCCGACCAGACGGGTTTGCGGTTGGCACAAGCCCTTCACACTACGCAAAAGGTCTGCGTACAGCGCCTGCGCATCGAGTATCAATGAACTCATTCAATCCCCCTCAAAAATTGTTCCAGGATGATGCAGGCCGCGCCCGCGTCGGCGTCTTTTGCACCAGAGGCCAAAGCCTCGGTGGTGCTGTAGCGCTCATCCACTTCAAACACGGGCAGCCCGAAACGCCCGCGCAACTGTCGCGCAAATTTTTGTGCTCGCAGAGTGTTTTCATGCGGCGCGCCATCGGGGTGGTAGGGCACACCGACCACCAGAGCGTCGGGTTGCCACTCGCGCACACGCTCGGTGATGCGGGCAAAGCGTGCATCACCTTCGGCCTGGATGGTGGCTTGCGGCTGGGCGCTGCGCAGCAGGCGATTGCCCACGGCCACCCCTGTGCGCTTAAGACCAAAGTCCAGCGCCAAAAAGGTGGTCAACGTGGCAGGAACCAGGGCTAGGACTGGTGCCGGGGCCATGCTCATGCATGCCCCGCGTCTGGGGACAGCATCCAAGCCTGTAGGCCCAGCAAGGACAAGGCTTTGTCATAGCGCTGTGCGACCGGGGTGTCAAAGATGACCGCTTGATCAGCGGTGACGGTCAGCCAGGCGTTTTCGCCAATCTCGGACTCCAACTGCCCCTCGCCCCAGGCAGAGTAGCCGAGTGAAATCAAGACGCGACGCGGCCCGGCCCCGGTGGACAGGGCTTCCAGCACGTCACGGGAGGTGGTCATCTCCAGACCACCCGGAATGGCCATGGTGGAGGCGTACACCGGCTCACGGGTTTGTTCGGCCGGGGTTAGCATGGGTACGTGTAGCACGAAGCCCCGTTCTGTCTGAACCGGGCCGCCCTGGAACACCGGCTCATCCTTCAGGTCGGCACGCCCCAGATGCAGATCGACTTTTTCAAACAGCTTGTCCAGCTTGATGTCGCTGGGTTTGTTGATCACCAGCCCCAAGGCCCCGCGCTCGCTATGTTCACACAGATACACGACACTTTTAGAGAAGGCCTCATCAGCCAAGCCGGGCATGGCGATCAGGAAATGATTCGTGAAATTCGTCGGGGAAGAATCATTGGACATGCTTGAATTTTAGCCGCCTTCAGGGTAAAAACAACCGGGATAGTCTTCACATCGCCCGACTCAACTTCGTGACTTGAGACGCTTCACACCTGAACTTCCAGCTTGGCGTAGTGTTGCACCAAGCCCAACAATTCCTCTTCAGAGTAGGGCTTTCCCAGGTAGTGATTGACGCCAAGTTCGAGTGCATGCTCGCGGTGTTTCTCCGCCATGCGAGACGTAATCATGATAATCGGCAAATCGTGCATTTTGGCGTCGGCGCGGATATACCGAGCCAACTCAAAGCCGTCCATGCGCGGCATCTCAATGTCCGACACCACGACAGTCGGCCGCTCTTCTTGCAATATCTCAAGGGCGTGTCGACCATCAGAGGCCAAGGCCACCCGATAACCTTCGCGCTTGAGCAGACGCTGCGTCACACGCCGTACAGTGATGGAGTCGTCCACCACAAGAACCAGAGGCACCGCCCCGCCCTTCGTCATGAGGGCAGGGAGCTTCTCCAGAGTAGGCAAAGACGGACTAGACGCTTTGGCAACACGCGCAGAACTCTGCAAGGCCCGCGCCCTTTCGCCGTAAAAAGTGGCCAGGGCGACGGGGTTGTAAATCAGGACCACGGCGCCAGAAGCCAACACCGACATCCCGGACAGCCCTGGCAAGCGAGCGAGCTGTGGCCCCAGATTCTTGACCACAACCTCCTGGTTGCCCAAGACCTCGTCCACATGGGCTGCTAATCGCTGGCCTGCGCTACGGAAAATCACCACAGGGTGTGTCTTGCCAATCGTATCAACACTGTGGGATGAGGCTTGCAACAAGGCTCCCGCCCAGTAAAGCGGAATCAATTCACCGTTGTATTCGAGTTGTCCGGCTTGATAGGCATGCTCCAGTTCGGTGGTGGAGACCCTTTTCACCACTTCGACCAAATTGGAGGGCACGCCAATACTCAACTGCCCCATGCGCAGCATGACCACCTGCGTCACGGCGGTGGTCAGGGGCAGCACCAACTTGAAGTGAGTTCCCGCTCCCCGTTCAGTCGAAGTTTCAATTCGTCCACCCAAAGCGTTGACTTCGGTTTGAACCACGTCCATACCGATGCCCCGACCCGACAGCTCGGTGACCTGCGCGGCCGTGGAAAAGCCAGGCGTGAAAATAAGGTTCGTCGCGTCGCTATCGGACAAGTCAACACCCTCGGGGGTGATGCCATTGGCCCTGGCCTTCTCACGAATGCGCTTGAGGTTCAAACCCGCACCATCATCACCAAAGGTGACCGAGACGTCATTGCCCTCGTGCTGCAAGCTGATGGCGATATTTCCGGCGGCGCTTTTGCCAGCCATCTGACGAACCGCTGCATCTTCGATACCGTGCGCCACTGCATTACGCAGCATGTGCTCAAAGGCGGGGGCCATACGGTCCAGCACACCCCGGTCCATCTCAATGGAACCACCCGTGATATCGAGTTTGACTTGCTTGTGCGTATCTTTAGCCGCTTGTCGCACCACGCCATAGAGGCGCTCCGAGATGCTCTCGAACTCCACCATGCGTGTGCGCAGTAAATCACGTTGCAGCTCTCGGGCTTGACGCGCCTGAGCGATCAAATCGTCCTCAGTCCCCGCAATCGTGCTTTGCAAATGCCGTTGAACGGTGGCCACGTCATTGACCGACTCGGCCATCATGCGTGTGAGCTCCTGGACTTGCGTGAAGCGATCAAACTCCAGCGGGTCAAAACCCTGCGCACTGTCCTTGGTCAATGTCATGCGCGACTGCATTTGGGATTCGGCCTGGAGCTCAATTTCTCTGAGCTGATGGCGCAAACGATCCAGGTTTCCGGTGAGGTCGGTCAACGAGCTTCGCATTTGACCCAGGTGGGCGTCCAGCCGGGATCGCGTGATCATGACCTCGCCCGCCTGATTGAGCAGACGATCCAGCAACTGCGAGCGCACACGCAAAAAGTGACCCCCAGTCTGTCGCACCGGCGCGTGGACAACGCTGTGATGCGCGGCATGATGAGCGACAACGCTTGGCACCAAGTGAAGGTCGGCCAAGCCGTCAATCGCGATCTCTTCAGGAACGTCCACTGGGACTTGCGGCACCTCTGCTTGTTCGCTCAACACACTTGCGCGCAAATCGTCAAAATCTTGCTTTAGAGCATCAAAGCGCGCCAATAAAGGCTCGACCTGAGACGTCTGAACAAATTCGCTCCCCATATGCTCAATGGCAGACTCCATATGGTGCGACATTTCACCCAACCGCATGGCGCCTGCCAGGCGAGCGCTGCCTTTTAGCGTGTGAAGTACACGCAAAATCTCCGAGCGTGCGCCCAGATCTTCAGGGTGGCCCGCCCACCTGCGCAAAGCGCCAGCAAGCTTGGGCAGCAATTCGTCGGCCTCTTCCTCAAATATGGGAAATAAATCTGGATCTACATTATCGAACGCGTCAAGGTCATCGTCTTGGGCTTCAAGCACAATCTGAGCCGCCCCCAGGCGCGCTTGTAACGGTGCGGGTGCGGCCTCTTGGATCTTAGAGGGAAGCTCAACAATAGCCGCCTCTGCCGGTGTATCCGCCGGATAGTCTGAGAAGTCCCAACTGTCTGAAGACTGGAACTCCATACCCAAAATATCTTCAAGCAATTGAAGCAACTCGACGTCAGCCTCTTTCAGGAATCCAGCGGCAAACTGATGCAAAAGATGCCGGATATTTTCTGTAGCGGCCACAAAGACCTGGGCGTGCTCTGGCAGACCCCGTGCATGCAGCTGTACGTGCTGCAAAGCCTGCTCAAGTGAACGCGAAATTTTCGACAGTGCCATGAAACCCACTGTGGCCGAGCTACCTGCCAGGGAGTGCGCCAGGGCCACGGCCGTATCAGAGATGGGCTTGTGCAACTCCAGCGACCACTCGCCAAGCTCGGTTTGAAGACGGCGCGACCACTCATCAGCCTCGTTGAGGTACACGTTGTAGAGTGGAATACCAATGCGCAGAGTGCCTATAACCTTGACCTGCTCCTCTGCGACCAGAGGCGCTTGCAGCTCACTAGAGGGCACTTCAGGCGCGACAACAACCGCTTGCGTTACCGCTTCAGCGTGCTCTGGATGCAAGGGCTCGTCAAACAGCCACTCCTCCTCACCCTCCGACAATGCCTCTGCTTCGGTGGGCAACGCTGTCAAATTCAGAGGCTCGTTGATGACTGGCAGCGCCGACTCGGATTCAATGGCTGCGTCAAAGTCCATTGGTTCAGGTAATGGCGCTTCAGGGCTAAAGGCATCGAAATCGAAGTTCGAAAAATCCAGTGCCGCCACTTGCGTGTCGGCGGCGCTGAATGCCTCTCTGCTGATCGGGGCATCCGCCAACGGCTCCGTCGATTCTGCGATGGCAAGATCGAACATTTCTGTTGACTGGAAGGCTGGCTCATGCGGTGCCAACTCATTGGGTCGCGTCAGGATGGCATCCGCCAAATCTGACGGCTCGTGTGTTGACGCTTTATGGTGATCCAGCTCTTCTTGTTGTGGCACCACAACTGCGCCACCCACAATTTCCAACGGAACAAGCATGTTGCCAAATCTCAGGCCATCCGCTGCACGGCGGAACGGAGCCGAACTCCAATGCGCATCGGTGCCTTCAGAAATATCTTCCACCCAACGTCCCAGCCCCTGCATGGCCTCACGAGACAGGCGCAGGATGGGTTCACTGGCTGGTTTTTGCTCTGCCAACCAGTGATTAAACAATTGCTCCATGCCCCAGGCAGCTTCGCCAAACTCATTGAGTCCGACCATGCGCGAGCTGCCTTTCAACGTGTGAAAGGCGCGGCGCAGCGACGTCAGATGCTCCAGATTTTGCGGTTCGGCAACAAGCGCGTTGATCGTCCCCAAGCCGTTACCGACGACTTCGCGAACTTCTTCCAAAAAGATGTCACGCAACTCGGCGTCATCTTCATCATCATTTGAATTCGTATGAATTACTGCGCTTGCTGGGCTGCCTGCAGCTTGCAAGGCGGGCGCATGTACAGATGGCACTTTCGGAGCTGGCGGCAGTGCGGCTTCAACAACAGGCGCAGATTTTTGTACGGAAAGGCTACTTTCTGCGGCGGGGGCGGCTTCCTCTTTTTTGCGCCCCATAAGGGGCATGAACTCGCCCTGCGCCTCATCGTAAACAAACAGTTTTTTGGCAAGCAGCCGCTGATAACTCAGCATGTCAATCAGGAAACCCAGCGCGCCCAAGCTATTGCCAATTTTCTCGAACAGCTTGACTCGCACGGTCAGATCGGCATCTTCTTTTTCAACCAGGAACTTCTCAACGCTGTCACGCATTCGCATGGTGGCCAGCGCGGCTTGGTCCAGGCCGAGCACCGAAAAAACACCCCTCATTTGAGCGAACTTGCTCGGCACCTCTTGCAAAGGGACTTTGTCTTTCGGATCTCTGAAGAACTGATCCAGAGAACGCTCGGTCTCTGTCAAGGTGTTGCGCAACTCATTGACCACACTTCCCATGGTCTGGCGATCACTGACACGGCGGTAAATGTCCTCCATCCAGCCCTCCAGGGGCTCAGATGTACCGCCGGTTGTCACATAGTCCAGCCTTTGCGCCAACCTCAGGCTGCGTCGGGCCATATGAGAATCGGTGGGATCCATATCTTCGTACGCTGCGTCGAGGTACAAAATGGCTGTTGCCACCTCCATGCCAATCGGCGTGGCAGGAGGCTGTCCTGATCGCACCGTATGCTCGACCGCCTTCACCAAAGCCTGTGCAATTTCCTTGTTTTCAGGGTGCAGCTTCAGGATCAATTCACTCACCGCATTGAACTGCTCGCCAACCACTTTAAGCCGATTGGTATCCCCCCCGGCAAGAGCCGACCAAGTCTCCGTGGCAGTGGCGATACGCTTTCGCAACTGCACCAGAAGTGCGGGGTCAAATCGTCCAAACTGTACCGTTTCGTAATTCGCAGCAGCATCATTTGCAAATCCATAAGCCTCACGGCAGGCGCTCAACAAGGGCGCATCTGAGGCTTTGGAGGGTACGGCTTGGTTGCAGAAAAAAAGCAGGTCTTGCGCCAGTCGCGCTGAGACATCTTGATCATCTTTGAGCAGCGTGGAGTACTGCAAAAGCACACGCGAAGCCGTGCGTTTGACATAGACATCGACCGGGCAAAGTTTGTGGGCAATGGCATCGAAGAAGGCCGCGCAGATCTTCCAAAACACCCTGGGTTCCAGTGCAATTTGCTGGGCTGCCAGCCTCAGACTGATGTCGCGCAAAGCTTTGGCTGAAGACGCACTACCCGTCTTGACCAAGTTAAGCATGGCTGCATCCAGTTTGCTGCGCACAGCAGGGCTGTAGGCCACTGGCTTGACGGACGGGTCTGGCACCTGAACGTCAATCCAACGCCACTGCATGGGCCACAAATCAGCGGGGTGAATCCGATCCTCTCCAATTGATCGCAAGACATCCCGGTACTGGGGGAACAGCGCGACGGAAGAAGCCTCCTTGCCCCGCAATACCCCTTCCAGATATTGTGTCAGCGCAAAGCTGGCGCGCTCCACCATGGCGGCCGAAACCTCACTGCAAAACTCGGGTTCCTGGACAAATTTTTGCGTCAGGGTCTCCATGGCTCTCAACACTTTGGCTGGGGCGACCTGCCCCACCATTTCAAGCGCTCCTACCGCTTGATGAAGTTGCTGACGAGCAATGCGCAACTGACTGGTGTCAAGTGACTCAAGACCCGCACCGCGCGCCTTTTCGGTATCGCGAACAAAACGGCGAATCGCTTTCGTCGCGCTATCCAAAGACTTTCGCAATTCATCAAGCACCCAAGCCAACGGGCCGAGGTCATTGCCAGTTGGTTCATTGGGGCCGCTAGAGTCTGAATTGGCTTGCATGAATGCGCGCGCTCCTGTTAAGGGCAGTTATCGGGCCTTCAGAATCAGGCGATCTTGAACCGGGCGACTGACTGTCGCAACTCTTCCGCCATGACGGATAGCTCTCGCACCTGCGTCGCTGTGTTGCGAGTACCTTCACCCGTTTGCTCCGTCACCGCAAAGATGTGCTGAATATTGCCCGCCACCACATTGGCTAAATTGGCTTCGCTCGACGCCGAGGTGGAAATTTGCTCAATCAGCTCAGCCAGACGACGAGACACCTGGTCAATTTGAGTCAGCGCCGTACCGGCGTTGTCAGACAACCTCGCTCCCTCAACCACACCCTGAGTTGAACGCTCCATAGCGGCAACGGCATCCTGAGTGTCGGATTGAATCGTCTTCACCAGGGCGGCAATCTGGTTAGTTGCGTCAGCAGATCGCTCGGCAAGACGCTGCACCTCCTCTGCCACCACAGAGAAGCCGCGACCCGCTTCGCCAGCAGAAGCCGCTTGAATGGCCGCGTTGAGCGCCAGAACGTTGGTCTGCTCGGTAATATCGGAAATCAGCTCGGTAATCTCGCCAATCTCCTGGGAAGATTCCCCCAGCCGCTTGATTCGCTTGGAAGTGTCTTGAATCTGATCGCGAATGGAGTTCATACCACCAATCGTGTTCTGTACGGCCTTCAGACCCGTCTCAGCCGCCAGAAGTGATTGACGCGCCACCATGGCCGACTCCTGGGCTTGAATCGAGACCTGGTTGATTCGGGTCGCCATGTCCACAACGGATCGCCCCGTTTCGCCAATTTCATGCAACTGCTCGTTAGAGGCCGCCAGCAGCTCGGTGGATGTCTGATCGACCTCGGCGGTCGTCTGGGCGACTCGGGCGGCCGTGGCTTGTACGTTGCCCACCAAAATACGCAACTCTTCAACGGTGTAATTCACCGAATCGGCTATAGCACCCGTGATGTCTTCGGTTACGGTGGCCTCCTGCGTCAAATCACCCTCAGCCACCGTCTGCAATTCATTCATTAAACGCAAAATGGCTGCCTGATTGGCCTCATTCACACGCTTGGCCTCTTTCTCTTGATGCTCCGCCTCCTGCCGCTGGGTTTCTGCAAGCGCCTGGCGTTTACGGCTGTCCTGCAACTGCACATAGGCCAAGCCAGCAGCACACAAAAGTGAAAACAATGCCGCAGAAGCCAGTGACACCAAGGCCAAGGTACTCAGACCCGTGTTCGATGCCAGCTCGACTTGCAGTTCTTCCAAGTCCTTGCGGATCGGTTCGCTGTCCGCAATCACGGTCAATTGGGCCTCACGGGCGGCCACCAGACCCTGCAACTTGCTAAGCACAACTCCGGCCTGAACGCGGGTGGGTTCATAGAGCTTGAGCAGGGCTTCAATCTGTTCCCGCGTCTGAGCATCCTTGGTGGCCCCGAGACGAAGCTCAGGGCTGCCATTTTGCAAACCTTGTGCGATTTCCTTGAAAGAATTCAGATCCTTGCCCAGCAGAAAAACCGCCTCCGGGCTCACCCCTTCAGCGGTCAAAAACTCGTTCGACGACTTGCCGATGCGCTGGGTCAACATCACCAATTGACCGGCTGCGGAAATTTCGGTGGAGGGCGCATTTTGTTGCAACTTGAGTGAAGCAATCGTTTCTGCAATCTCCAAAAGGTCAGAAGATTGACGGTTAATTTGGCGCAAGGCCGTTCCCACCTGCGTCAAAACCTCTTTTTGAGCCAGGATGACCCCTGCGCTTTTCTCGGCCCGCAACATCAAAGGCAGCACTTTGTCCAGTTGGGGTTGCATGTCGTCCGCCAAGGGATTCAAACGCATCTCCGGATCACCGTCTTTGAGCGCACGAAGACTCTTTGCCAAAACATTGGAACTCTCAGCCACCTCAGTGAAAGCCGGGGCAACACCCACCAGGGCCTGTGAAACCGATTTGGCAAGGCGTTGCGATTGCATCAGGGCCTGACCCGTTGCGTTCACCTGCTGCGCCACTTTGTCCGCCGAGCCCAATCCCATAATGGCCACAACGGCAAAAACGAGCAATGAAAGACCCAAAAGTATGGCCAGCACACGTTGATGCCGATCCACCGTCTTGCTGCCCAACAAGGGGATGAATATGAGGTCGCCTTGGTCAACTTTGACTTCTGATCCCCATGATTTGGGTGAAAGCGGCATCACGCCAGACAGTGATGAATCCAAAAGAACGGAATCAGCCATCATTGAATCAGCTGCCTCGCCCGGCATGGCAAGGCTAAAACGTGAGTCCTGATTGGAATCAGACGTTTTCTTGGCAAACAGGCTTTTCAATTTATCAACAACGGACATGATGGAACCTTACGTTAGAACTTAAGCACTGACACCCAGAAATTCAGGCATCCGGGAGAGCGACTGGAGATTGATTTCTTGCCACTGCTTGCCGTCACTGTCGGTATAGCGATGGCCAAAACAGGCAGGCGCCCCTTCTGGCGACGGTTCGGAACTCGAAAATACATTCAACTGCTTCAGTCCAGCCAGCTCATCCACCAGCAGCGCGGAATTAATATCCAAGGCCGCATTCAGGGTGATGACGCGGGCCTCTGCCAACACTTGATCTGATCGTGCAGGTGGTGCTACGCCTTTGATAAATGCCGCCAAATCGGCAACCCCAAACAAGCCCCCGCGCAAATTCATCACACCCAAAAACCAGGGCTGGGCGTATGGCACGCCTTGCACGTTGGACACAGGGAAAATTTGACCGGACTGCGCCAGTGGCAGCAAGTAGTTGCCCCCGCCTGCACGAACCGCCAGCCATGAAATGGACAGCCCTTCTGCCTTGGCGGCCTGCAAACGACTGGCCAGTCGTGCCTGTAGATCTCGGAGGGCTTCGCGATTAGCCATGGGCAGAGAGTCAGCCCAAGGCCTTGATTTTCCCAAGCAACTCGTCAGCATTGACGGGCTTGGTCACATAGTCACGCGCGCCTTGCCGCATACCCCATACGCGGTCCGTTTCCAGGTTTTTACTGGTGCACATGATGATGGGAATGTGCGAGTACTCAGGCATGCGGTTGATGGCACGTGTCAACTGAAAACCATTCTGGCCCGGCATGACGACATCCATCAGAATCAGGTCGGGCTTGTCTTCCGTCAGGCGCCGGAACGCCTCTTCGGCACCCTCTGCGGTTTTGACAACCATCCCGTTTTTCTGTAGCAAATCGGTCAGGAACATCAACTCGGTCTTGGAGTCGTCAACGATTAAAACTTTTTGAATGGGCATCAATGGGCTCCTTGCGCGTGTGCGCCAAACTGCTGCACGGCCTGCAATAGCTGATCTTTCGAGAATGGTTTTGTTAAATAATCCTGCGCCCCGACCATGCGGCCCCGCGCCTTGTCAAACACGCCGTCTTTGGACGACAGCATCACGACAGGAACATCAGCAAACAGGGGATTGCGCTTAATGATGGCACAGGTCTGGTAGCCATCCAAGCGCGGCATCAAAATGTCACAAAAAATCACGTGTGGCTGATAGTCATTGACCTTGGCCAAGGCGTCAAAGCCGTCCTCAGCCAATAAGACTTCATGCCCGCCTTGTTTAAGAAAAATCTCCGCACTGCGCCTGATGGTATTGCTGTCATCAATCACAAGAACTTTGATGGTGGAAGCTTGATTGCTCACGGAACGTTGCTCCTGTTCAGGCGCTGACAAAGTGAATGATGAACATATTCTGTCTGATCAAACCAGATCAGATCTGAACCATCTCGAAATCTTCCTTGCGGGCACCACATTCAGGGCAGGTCCAATTCATGGGCACATCAGCCCACGCGGTGCCTGGGGCTATGCCGGAGTCAATGTCTCCGGTCGCCTCGTCATAAATCCAGCCACAAATCAGGCACATCCAGGTTTTAGTATCGCTCACAGCTTAAAGGGCTCTCGAATAGAATTGAATAATTGTATCGAGGCAGCACGGCTTTTTAGGACCGCCTACCAAGACTTACGACATTCTGCCTGATGGCAGCCACAGGCCATCCCATGCAAACCCTAGCCCTCACAGAATCAGAGAACGACTCTGCCCCACCTTCTTGCGTCTTGGTGTTCAACGCCAATGACCCCAGCGGTGCCGGGGGGATGTCCAGCGACATCAGTGCCATCGCGTCGGTCGGCGCGCACGCGCTGCCGGTCATCACGGGCACCTACATCCGCGACACCGCCCACATCTTTGAGCACTTTGCCTTCGATGAAGAAGTGGTTGCCGAGCAGGCCCGCACTCTGCTGGAAGATGTCTCCGTGCAGATCATCAAGGTCGGTTTTTGCGGCACACCCGAGAACCTGAGCGCCATTGCCGAGATCGCCTCCGACTACCCCGACATCCCCTTGATCGCCTACATGCCCGATCTGTCCTGGTGGAACGAAGTCCAGATTGACCTCTACCTCGACGCCTTTCGTGAACTGGTTCTGCCTCAAGCCACGGTGTTGGCT
Source organism: Hylemonella sp. (assembly GCA_031427355.1). Lineage (GTDB taxonomy): Bacteria > Pseudomonadota > Gammaproteobacteria > Burkholderiales > Burkholderiaceae_C > CANCDA01. The sequence goes on along the minus strand of JANPNG010000429.1, from coordinate 7,439 downwards.
GGAAACCACAGTACCTTGTCACGTTGGTTGTTGCCCGACTGGAACGCTGACCGCAAGCCCAACGCCCGCGACCTTGCCAGAGCCGCTGGCGAACTGGGCGTGGCCTACACCCTGGTCACCGGCATGGCAACATCCGACACGTTCATTGAAAACGTGCTCACCACGCCCGAGTCTGTGCTGTGCACAGAAAAATTGGAGCGCATCGAAGCCTCATTTGCGGGCGCGGGTGACACCCTCAGCGCCACATTCGCCGCCCTGCTCGCCACCGGCTGCGACCTGAGCGAAGCCTTCACCGAGGCCATCCATTACCTTGACCATTGCCTTGAGGCTGGCTTCAGCCCCGGCATGGGCCACGTCGTACCCGACCGCCTCTTCTGGGCGCAGGGCGATGATGACGACGAACCTGGCGACGATGACGCCAGCCTCCTATCCGGCTTTGACCTCCCTCCGCATGACACCAAACACTGACCTCAACCACACCCTGTTCGAACGCGCCCGCCAAGTCATCCCCGGCGGCGTCAACTCCCCCGTGCGCGCCTTCAAGGCCGTGGGCGGCACACCGCGCTTCATCCAGCGCGCCCAAGGGGCTTACTTCTGGGACGCCAACGGCCAGCGCTACATCGACTACATCGGCTCCTGGGGCCCCATGATCCTGGGCCACGGCCACCCGGCAGTGCTCGATGCGGTGCAAAAAGCAGCGATGGACGGCTTCTCCTTCGGCGCCCCCACCGAACGTGAAATCGAGTTGGCCGAAGAAATCCTGAGTCTCATGCCCTCCATGGACATGGTGCGTCTGGTGAGTTCGGGCACTGAGGCCTGCATGAGCGCCCTGCGCCTGGCGCGCGGTGCCACAGGCCGCAGCAAGATCATCAAATTTGAAGGCTGCTATCACGGCCACGCCGACGCGCTGCTGGTCAAGGCGGGCTCTGGCCTGGCCACCTTTGGCCACCCCACCAGCGCGGGCGTGCCCCCCGAGGTGGTACAGCACACCCTGGTGCTGGAGTACAACAATATCCAGCAGCTTGAAGAAGCCTTCGCCCTGCACGGGGCTGATCTCGCTTGCCTGATGATCGAGCCGATTGCAGGCAATATGAATTTGGTACGAGCCTCCGTGCCCTTCATGCAGCGCTGCCGCGAACTGTGCAGCCAGTACGGCGCGCTCTTGGTGTTTGACGAAGTGATGACGGGCTTCCGCGTGGCCCTGGGCAGCGCCCAAAGCTTGTATGCCCAAGCCATTCCCGGCTTCAAACCCGACTTGACCGTGCTGGGCAAGGTCATCGGCGGCGGCATGCCGCTAGCGGCCTTTGGCGGCCCGCGCGCCCTCATGGAACTGATGGCCCCGCTGGGCCCGGTCTATCAGGCAGGCACCCTCTCAGGCAACCCGGTGGCCACCGCCTGCGGGCTGGCCACCCTGCGCGAGATCCGCAAACCCGGCTTCTTTGACGCCCTCTCCCGCAAGACGCAAACTCTGGTCGACGGCCTCAAGGCCGCCGCGGCAGAAGCAGGCGTACCCTTCAGCGCCGACTGCCAGGGCGGCATGTTCGGCTTCTTCCTCATGCCTGAGCTACCGCAGAACTACGCCACCGTCATGAAGACGGACAACGCGAAGTTCAACACTCTGTTCCACGGCCTGCTGGACCGCGGCGTGTACATCGCCCCAGCGCTGTATGAGGCGGGGTTTGTGAGTGCGGCGCATAGCGAGGTGGATATTGCAGAGACGCTGATTGCGGCTTCTGAAACATTCAGACTGCTGTGAAAAACAAGCCACGTCCGCCGACTCCTGGTTTTTTGACGCCTGCGGTCGTTGACAAGCAGATGCTGTTTGCGATCAAGGCACCCAACGCCATAACCCGTGCCGCGATGACTGAAGCCGATGAGATGGCCAGCACACACCGCGCGCGCTTTAGCACTGTTGCCGAACCGCTCGACGACCTCGGGAAAACAGCAAAAATTAAGACTACGCGCTGCTAAAACCTCGAATGCGGCGCATCGTCCTCGGCACCAAAGTTATGTTGCAGGATGTGCTCATCCGACTTTCACTTTAGAAGCGTCCAACACATTCATGGTGTTCAATTCGTCGCCTACCCCGACGCAAAGGCGCACTTCCTAGGGCGCCTTATTCGCCGCCAATATCCGCTGCGCCAGTCTGGCCATTTCCTTTCCGATCGCACGCATGTCGCGTTGAAACGTCAGAGGCTCCAACGCGAAGATGCCATTCCATTTCGCACCGGCTCTGTCAATCGGATATCGGTAGACCTGTTCACCCGGTGGGATGTGCTTCTTCGCCACGAGTATCTGCGCTGAAGTCATGCCCGGATACTCGGTTGTAAACGGGAGCACCCAGGAAAACATTTGCTCCGTGTACAGCTTGTCGTACATTGACTTCAGCCGTTCCAAATCGTGATCCAGCTTCGCATTCGGCGAACGCGCGATGATCGCGCCCTTTAAAAATAGTTCAACTGCATGACGTGCAAGAAATAGAAGGACGGTTGCTTCCGGATAGCGTGGCATGCGTCGCAAACGTTGAATTCGAGGGCACAAGGCGATGCTGGATTTAAGGTAGGCGCGCGAGAACTCGAAGAGTTGTCGCGACTCACATAGCCTGTCCATCTCCCAAGAACCAATCATCGTTGCGATCCCATCTTTATGGCTAACGTAATCCTCGTCACAATTGCGCTACCACAGTTAGCCGTATGAAAAGAACTTTCACCGGATGCTGCCATGGATAAGTTGCACTGGCAACTGGAGAGTGGTCAGCCCTACGTGCCCAAACGGACGATTAGGCGCTGAAAAAGCAAATGCTCAGTGCGGAAGCATTTAAGTCCGGGTTGTGTCAGGAGGCAGCGCATCTAAAAACTGACGGAGCAAGCCATTCTCGAACAATAGGCTACGCAATTTAGACAGGTCTGCGTCACTGAACGGCCCTGGGTGAGAGCCTTTGTTACGCAACTCATTCGCCATTAATAACTGCTGGATCAATTTCGGCTTTGTCTGAATGGATACCCCGGTGGCCTCGACAAGTGCAGACAACTCCTCAGGCAAGGTCGAGAACTTCCTGAATAAATGAAGCATGGGCCCGAGGGTCACGTTCTTATCAAAAGAACCCTTCCATGACTGATAGGTCGGGCTACCCAAAATTGGCCCAAGATGATGCCCGAGTTCACCTTCCAGCGCCTTAACGAAGGCGTTGGCGATTGAGCCAAAGTCCTGCTGGCCGCGGCCAACCTCCCGATGTATAGCCGTCCACAATGCCTCAGCATCCACGAGTTGAACAATCGTTTCGGGGCGAATCTTGAGCCAGTTTTCTGTACCAACATCCTTTTTCAGATCTTTTTCTATTTGACGCCGATCAATGTTTAACTCGGCTTGACTGGGTTGCCCGATAATCGGTTTGCCTTGTTCGGTGTCGCTCCACCCGTGCAAGGCAAGTACGTCGAGTGTGTCGCCATTTTTTTCTTTGCAGTAGTGCATGGCAAAACTAACCGCCACCTTGACTCGATGCCCACCTGGCAACTGTGAGGATTCCAGCAACATCGGCCCCAATCTGCTCCAGTCTGCGTACAACCGTCCAGCACATCGAAGTGGCTGAGTAACCAGAAACAAAGCAAGACAGGCCGTACCCACTTCGTACCACCCTTCCGCCACTACCGCACGGTAAGTATTTGCAAGATCATCGAAAAACGACACCCCCCTGGACTCCGACTCTTCAGTACTTGAAATCGGGGAAAAGAAAGAGTCCGACGCCGCTCCAAAATCCAATGCAAGCCGCATAAGCGGGTCGTACTCGGGATCGATCTCCAAATATCCTGCTATCGACTTCAACGAGTAGTTGATGGAACTCCAGCCCTCCGTTGAGACGTCCAATAGAAGATGGGGATGCCGTCGCCGAAGACTTGTGGTCTTTCGTAGCAAGGTATGGATGCGTTCGCGAAGAACTGGAATGGTCATCTCGCCATAATCAAGGTCACGATGCTCGCTGACGTCGCCGAAAATATAGCCGCGAGTGTTGTCAATCAAATCAAAGATTTGATAAAGAAATGGCACGGGTAGATACGGGTATCGATCATTAGGGAAGATATTCGTTGCGATGGATTTCAGGCAACTGTTTGCCGGGATTTGTTCGGCTTCAACCCACGCACTGCCCTTGGGAAACGGTTCACCCAATGGCAACGCGGTAAGTAGGTCAAGGAAAATTCCGAAGCCGTGCCCAGTCGAGTCCAAAATGTCCGACGCGGCATATGCCGAAACTAGAAATTTGACTGTGCGCTCGAAGGTGCGTTGAGGCAAGTACGGAAGGACGACAACAATATCGCGTAGCCCCGACAAGTCACACAGTTCCACATCGTCAAAGTTGGGGAGTGATATCGCAGGAAGAAGCCTGTCAAGCACGCCTGCCAATTCAGCGACTTGGTTTAGCCGACAATCCGCGACAACACTTTCGGTTATATCGTCACTTTCCTGTTGTCTTTCGCAGCGCGTTTTTTCTGCGTCCAATGCCCAAGGAGCAAGGATCTGCTGGATAAAATTTTTGACGTTCTCATTTTTAATGACTTTATGAATGACCGGCTGCGCTGTCGATGCTAAGAACAAGGTCCGCATGAACCTCACAAGGTACAAGGCCGGGTCATCGTCGCTAAACCATCCTGGCAATAAATCGCCAAAATTCCAAGCCACCTGGATGCGCCAATAAGGGTTATCAGGCGATTCAGCTTTAGCCTCGTAATAGCGACTCTCCGAAGTTACCATTTCGACAAACTCACATATAGCCTTCGGTGGAGCCAGGTTCGTTGCTGTTTCACCATTGCCTAATGATTTATGAATGTCGTGAAGTGCGTACCAATCTAGGACCTCGTTCAACGGAGATGTGCTGATTGCCTTTTCGCCTATCTCACTCCAAGCTTCTTGCAGTCGTGAGTCGACCAGTGTCGTTTCCCCAAGCGCCGACAGCGCATCAAGAAAAGATTCAAGACGGCATGTCTGCTTGAACTCGGCCAGAGCCACTTCATACCTGCGCGGCAGTATGGGTATGACGTTGTTCTTTGCCATTGGCGTTCTACGATTGATTCAAACAACAAACTCAATGCCTGAAATGCCGCACCCCCGTCAACACCATCGCCACCCCACGCTCATCCGCAGCAGCAATCACTTCACCGTCGCGCATGGAGCCGCCGGGCTGGATGATGCTGGTGGCGCCTGCGTCCACCACCACGTCTAGGCCGTCGCGAAAGGGGAAGAAGGCGTCGCTGGCCACGGCCGTGCCGGCCAGGCTCAGGCCCGCGTGCTGGGCTTTGATGCTGGCGATGCGGGCGGAGTCGAGACGGCTCATTTGGCCTGCGCCCACGCCCATGGTCATGCCGTCTTTGCAGAACACGATGGCGTTGCTCTTGACGTACTTGGCCACTTTCCAGGCAAACAGCAGGTCTTGCAGTTGCTGGGGTGCGGGTTGGATTTTGCTGACCACTTTCAAATCAGCCAGGGTGATTTCCTGGTTGTCAGCTGTCTGCATGAGCAGGCCTGAGCCGATGCGCTTGATGTCCACCGCGTTGCGACCCTGGTCCCAGGCCGATGTACCGCCCTTGGGTAAATCAATCTGGAGCAGGCGCACATTGGCCTTGGCCTTGAAGACGGCCAGAGCCTCGGGCGTGAAGGCGGGGGCCATCAGCACCTCCACAAACTGCTTCGAAATTTGTAGCGCCCCACGCTCGTCCAGCGGGACGTTCAGGGCAATGATGCCGCCAAAAGCCGAGGTCGGGTCAGTCTGAAAGGCTTTCCCGTAGGCCGACAGGGCGTCGGTGCCCACGGCCACGCCACAGGGGTTGGCGTGCTTGACGATGACGCAGGCAGGCACGTCAAAGCTCTTGACGCATTCCCAGGCCGCATCGGCGTCGGCGATGTTGTTGTAGCTCAGCTCTTTGCCTTGAAGCTGGGTGGCGGTGACCAGTGAACCAGGGGCGGGGTACAGGTCGCGGTAGAAGGCTGCCTGCTGGTGCGGGTTTTCGCCGTAGCGCAGGTCTTGCAGTTTGATGAAGCGGCCATTGGCTTGACCGGCAAAGCGTTGCGCTTGCGGCACGTAGCCCGGGCCGTCTTTGGTTTCGTCAAAGTCCAGACGCGACAGGTAGTCGCTGATGGCACCGTCGTACTGGCTGATGCGGTTGAACGCCGCCACGCTCAGGGCAAAGCGCGTCTTGTCGGTGAGCTTGCCCGCTAGCTTAAGCTCGGCCAGCACGCCCGCGTATTGCGAAGCATCGGTCAGCACGCCCACGTCCTTCCAGTTCTTGGCAGCGCTGCGCACCATGGCCGGGCCGCCGATGTCGATGTTCTCAATGGCGTCTTCCAGCGTGCAACCGGGCTTGGCCACCGTGGCCTCAAAGGGGTAGAGGTTGACGACCAGCAGGTCAATGGTGGCTATGCCGTGGGCTTTCAGCGCGGCCATGTGCGCGGGCACATCGCGGCGGGCCAGCAGGCCGCCGTGCACTTTGGGATGCAGGGTTTTGACACGGCCATCCAGCATCTCGGGGAAGGCGGTGACTTCGGCCACCTCAGTCACAGGCAGGCCTTGTTCGGCCAGCAGCTTGGCGGTGCCGCCGGTGGAGATGAGTTGGATGCCCAGGGCGTGCAGGGCACGGGCGAAATCGACGATACCGGTTTTGTCGGAGACGGAGAGGAGTGCGTTCATATTTTTCAATCAGTTGAGGACAGAGCTGGCTCGCTGTGCGTAGCTGCGGTCTGTCCCGCAAGGTTTCACAATAACTTGTGTTCAAGGAGTTTTTTGCGCAGCGTGTTGCGGTTCAGGCCCAACCATTGGGCGGCGCGCGACTGGTTTTGATCGGCCTCACTCATCACCACCTCCAACAGCGGTTTTTCAACCATCCGCACCAGCATGTCGTACAGGCCATCGGGCTCGCTGCCGCGCAGGTCGGTGAAGTAGCCCTGCAAACTGGTTTTCACGCATTCTTCGATGTGTTTTTTGCTCATTCTGATAACTCCATGCATTCACTTTCCAAGTCTTGTTTCGTGTCGGGTGTGGCGCTGGGCATGCGGTCCATCGTGTGGCCCATGTCATCAAAAAAATCAGCCACGGCATCCAGCTGCACTTGACTGTCTTCCAGTGCATTCATGCGTGCGCGAAACAACTCGCCGCCGGACAACGCCTTCACATACCAGCCAATGTGTTTGCGCGCCGTGCGCACGCCGCTGTACTCGCCATACAGGGTGTAGTGGTCCACCAGGTGATCGAGCAACAAGCGCTTGACCTCGCCCACCAGCGGCGGGGCCAAGTGCGTGCCGGTGGCAAGGAAGTGCGCGATCTCACGAAAAATCCAGGGTCGCCCCTGCGCGGCGCGGCCCACCATGACGGCATCGGCCTGGGTGTAGGCCAGCACGTCGCGCGCTTTCTCAGGGCTGGTGATGTCGCCATTGGCCACCACGGGGATGCGCAG
>JANPNG010000428.1:0-11742 GCA_031427355.1 Hylemonella sp. | reverse complement strand
CAAGAGCCCTACAAGGGGCCCCAAAAGCCCAAGACGACAGTAAAAACGACGGGGTTTCTGGAGAATCCGCATGAAATCCCATCATTTGAAAATCAACGACCCGCTACTACAGTCGGCGGCGAGTTATTCAGACCTTCCCTTACAGGGCTAATCTTCCGTGCGAGTGACCTAAACTCCATGGTTATGCACGCACTTCCAGAAACTCCGATGCTCAATACCAGCCAGGTCAAGATTGACTTGGGTGAGCGCAGTTATCCCATCATCATTGGCAGCGATCTGCTCTCGCAAGCCGAATCCTTCGCCAATCTGCCACGCGCAGCGCAAGTGTTGATTGTGAGTAACACGACGGTCGCTCCGCTGTATGTCGACAAGCTCAAAACCTTGCTTCTCAAGCACTATCCCAAGGTGCACGCTCTGGCCTTGCCTGACGGTGAAATCTTCAAGACCTGGGAGACGCTCAACCTGATTTTTGATGTGCTGCTGCAAAACGAGTGTGACCGAAAAACCGTGCTGTTTGCCCTCGGTGGTGGTGTGGTCGGTGACATGACAGGATTTGCCGCCGCCAGCTACATGCGTGGCGTGCCCTTTGTGCAAGTGCCCACTACGCTACTGGCGCAGGTGGATTCTTCAGTCGGCGGTAAAACGGCCATCAACCATCCGCTGGGTAAAAACATGGTGGGTGCGTTTTACCAGCCCCAGCGGGTGGTGTGCGATCTGGACACGCTCAAGACACTGCCTGCGCGTGAACTGAGCGCTGGGTTGGCCGAGGTGATCAAGTACGGGCCGATTGCCGACATGGTGTTTTTGGATTGGATCGAATCGCACATTGACGACTTGATGGCTGGCGATTCAGGCGCGCTGGCCAAGGCGATTCAGCGCAGTTGTGAAATCAAGGCCGAGGTAGTGGGGCAGGACGAGCGGGAGGCAGGTCTGCGGGCCATCCTCAACTTTGGCCATACATTTGGCCACGCGATCGAATCTGGCATGGGCTATGGGCAATGGCTACATGGTGAAGCGGTGGGTTGCGGCATGGTCATGGCCGCTGAACTCTCACAGCGTCTTGGTTTGATTGATCCTGCTTTTGTGCAACGTCTCAAGCAACTGATTCAAAAGGCCGGTTTACCGGTGGTGGGGCCAAGATTGTCGGAGACCGACAACGCCGGGCGCTACCTGGAACTCATGCGCGTGGACAAGAAAGCCGAAGCGGGGGAACTCCGTTTTGTGCTGATCAATGGCCCCGGTCAAGCGGTGGTGCGCAGCGCCCCCGACGCTTTGGTGCGCGAGGTGATTGATGCCTGTTGTGCTGCGTAAATGACACTCGCCCCCTACGCCTGTGACCCGGTGGAAACGCGTGGGCGTCGCTATCCCGAGGCTGCTGCACCGACCCGCACCGATTTTCAGCGCGACCGTGACCGCATCGTCCACTCCACCGCATTTCGTCGCCTGGTGTACAAAACCCAGGTCTTCTTGAACCACGAAGGCGACCTGTTTCGCACCCGGCTCACCCACTCGCTGGAAGTGGCGCAACTCGGTCGCTCAATTGCCCGTGCGCTGCGATTGAATGAAGACTTGGTGGAGGCCATTGCGCTGGCGCATGACCTGGGGCACACGCCCTTCGGCCACGCGGGGCAAGATGCACTCAATGCCTGCATGGCCGAGCACGGCGGCTTTGAGCACAACCTGCAAAGCCTACGCGTGGTGGACGGTCTTGAAGAGCGTTATGCGGAATTTGACGGTTTAAACCTGACATTTGAGACGCGTGAGGGCATCCTCAAACATTGCTCCCGCACCAATGCCGAGCAGTTGGAGGCGCAGGAGCCTCAAGGGATTGGGCAACGTTTTCTGAATCGCACCCAGCCCAGCCTGGAGGCGCAGTTGTGCAATCTGGCCGATGAGATCGCCTACAACGCCCATGACATTGACGACGGAGTTCGTTCTGGCCTGATCACGCTGGCGCAGTTGCAAGACATTCCGCTGTTCGATGGTTTTCGGCGTCAAGCTTTGCAGGCCCATCCGGTTTTGAAAGATTCAGGTCGTCGTTTGTTGTTTGAGACCATACGCCGCATGCTCAGTGCCCAGGTGTATGACGTGATTGCTGCCACCCAGTGCGCGATCGACCGCGCCCAGCCCGCGACGGTGGATGCGGTTCGTGCTGGAGGCCCCCTGCTGTGCTTTAGTGAAGACATGCGTCAGCAATCCCTGGTCCTGAAGCAGTTTTTGTTGCACCAGTTGTACCGCCACCCCCAAGTGATGGAGACCACGGGGCAAGCACGTCAAGTGATTACTGAGCTGTTTTCGATTTACGAGCAAGCACCGCAGGAAATGCAGGCGGGTTTTGCTGCACAGGCGCAGGGAGGCGTCGAGGCCACACACGTCAAGCTGCGCGTGGTGGCCGATTACATCGCTGGGATGACCGACCGATTTGCCTCGCGCGAGCATGAGCGCCTGACCGGACAGAAGTTGCTGGCATGAATGCGGGGTTGTCTCAGCAGCAGGGCATGATGGTTCCCGCTTGGGTCGTGGTGCTGGCGGGTGTGGTGGCCGCGCTGCACGTGGGCAAGCTGCCGCCCGCCCTGCCAGACCTGCGTGATGCGCTGAATCTCACGCTGGTTCAGGCGGGGTTCTTGCTCTCACTGGTGCAGTTGGCGGGCATGATGCTGGGGCTGGCGGTGGGCTTGGCGGCCGACGGGCTGGGGCTCAAACGCAGCATGCTCACGGGCCTGCTCATCTTGGGGGTGGCTTCAGCCCTGGGTGGTTGGGCCACCGATGCCACCACCCTGCTGCTGTTGCGTGCTGTGGAGAGCTTTGGTTTCTTGCTGGTGTGCTTGCCCGGCCCCAGCCTGATCCGCCAACTCGTTTCGGCGCATCGCATCAGTACCCTGCTTGGCATTTGGAGCACCTACATGCCGCTGGGTATGGCCACGGCTTTGCTGGTGGGGCCATTCGTTATTTCTGTGGGGGGCTGGCAGATTTGGTGGTGGGTGTTGGCTGGGGTGTCCTTGGGTATGGCCTTGGTGCTTTGGCGACGGGTTCCAGCAGACAAGGCGCGTGTTAAGCCCGATCAAGCCCATCGTTTAGCGCCACAGTCGGTGGCGTGGACGCAGCGTTTGCGCCAGACCTTGGGTTCGCGTGGCCCCTGGCTGGTGGCGCTCACCTTTGCCGTGTATTCTGGGCAATGGCTCGCGGTCGTCGGTTTTTTGCCCACGGTGTACACACAGGCTGGTTTGAGCGGTGGTGTGACCGCCGTGCTCACGGCGCTGGTGGCCGCCATCAACATAGTGGGCAATATCGCCTCCGGGCGTTTGCTGGACTGGGGTGTTCAGCCCCGCGTCTTGCTGAGCATTGGCTTCTGCGTGATGGCGCTGGGCACCCTGGCGGCCTTTGCGACCTTCCCCTTGACGCCACAGGGTACGGGTTTTCCAGCGCCGATTCGCTTCGTCGCAGTGCTGCTTTTCTCCATGGTGGGCGGCTTGATCCCCGGCACGCTGTTTTCGCTGGCGGTGCGCTTGGCTCCTACGCCAGACACAGTCTCCACCACCGTAGGTTGGGCGCAGCAATGGTCGGCCCTGGGGCAATTCGCCGGGCCACCGCTGGTGGCAGGTTTGGCCAGCCGTATGGGGGGCTGGCATTGGACTTGGGGAGTGACGGGCATGTGCTGTGTCGTTGGCCTCTTGCTGGCTTGGCAGATCGGGAAAAACGCTAAATTGGAACCATCATGAATGCATCGGATCATCAAAATTTAGAGCAGATGGTGACACAAGACACGCGCCTCTGGCTGGAGCGGGCCGTCATTGGTCTTAACTTGTGTCCCTTTGCCAAGGCGGTGCACGTCAAGGGCCAGATTCACTACGTGGTGAGCCAAGCCACCGAGCCGCAGGCCCTGCGCCAAGCCTTGGTGGACGAGCTCCAAGCTCTCCAAGCCTGCGCCCCCATGGTGCGGGACACCACGCTGCTGATGGCCCCGTGCTGCTTGCAGAATTTTCTTGATTTCAATGACTTTTTGGCAGAGGTCGATGAGGCACTGGTCGATTTGGGTCTGGACGGCATTTTGCAAATCGCCAGCTTTCACCCCCGGTTCCAGTTTGCAGGAACCCGGCCGGATGTCATGGGCAACTTTACCAATCGCTCGCCCTACCCGACGCTGCACCTTTTGCGCGAAGACAGCATTGAGCGGGCGGTTGATGCCTTTCCCGATGCTGAATCGATTTTTGGAAAAAACATAGAAACTTTGGAGCAGTTGGGTCAAGAGGGCTGGGCCGCGCTGGGTATAGAGGCCAGGGTGGGGCTGGCCGAGCCTCAGAAGAAAGTCAGCAAACCGCGTGTCAAGATCAAACCATGAACGCCAAGAAACAAGCCGCGTTGGCGGCGACACCCATCGCGCCCGAAATCAAGGCGGGGCAGTCCATTGAGCTGCTTAAAGAACTCCACATCTTGACTCGCGAAGGCAAGCTCAACCAAGATTCACGCCGCAAGCTCAAGCAGGTTTACCACCTCTACCACTTCATCGAAAAATTGCTCGATGAACTGCGTACAGAGCGTGAGGTTCCAGATGGGCAAGTGCAGAAGAAAAATTCGCTGCCCATCACGTTGGCCGACCACGGGGCGGGCAAGTCCTACCTGGGATTTATTCTGTACGACCTGTTTTTCAAGACACTTCAGAGTGGCCACATCTACGGTATTGAAACTCGATCCGAGCTCGTGCAGAAATCCCGCGAACTGGCGCAGCGCCTGGGTTTTGAGCGCATGTCCTTCTTGAATTTGAGCGTGCAGGAGTCGGCACAAAGTGCAGATTTGCCCGAACGCATTGATGTCGTCACCGCCCTGCATGCCTGCGACACGGCGACTGACGACGCCATCGCATTTGGTCTGCAAAAACAGGCCCGTTTCATGGTGCTGGTGCCTTGCTGCCAGGCCGAAGTGGCGCGGGTATTGAGCGCCAGCAAGGTCTTGTCTCTGAACCGCACCCCGCTGGCCGAGTTGTGGCGGCACCCGCTGCACACCCGTGAAATGGGCAGCCAGATCACCAATGTGCTGCGCTGCCTCTACCTAGAGGCTTGGGGCTACCAGGTCACTGTGACCGAGTTGGTGGGTTGGGAGCACAGTATGAAAAACGAGCTCATCATCGCTCGCCATCTGGGTCGTATCGACGGGCCTAAAAAAAGGGTGGCAGCCGAACGTCTCACGGCCATTCTGGACGAGTTTGGACTCACTGCTTTGCTGGCGTCGCGCTTTCGCCTGCCAGAAGAACTGACGTCAGGCAATAAGCCCGAAACCTTTGCCTGAGCAACCCAAGCGCGATCCCGCGTATCCTCAGGGAGTTCCCGATCCTTTGATCGGCCTTGTTTTTTAGAAAGCTTTCATCATGAAGAAATTAATGTCCATGGCTTTGGTCCTTGTGCTTGCAGGCTGCGCCAGCAGCAGCCCTGATGTGATCCAGCGCAACGATACGCAGCGCCTATCACTTGTGGAAGACGCGGTCGTCTTGTCTGTGCGCAGCGTGACGGTGGAGGGCAGCCAATCGGGTGCCGGGGCTGCAACGGGCGGCGTGCTGGGTGGTTTGGCCGGTTATGGTGCCGGTAGCGGCCAGCGTGAAGGTCAGATCATCGGCATTGTGGGCGCGGTGGCGGGTGCTGTGGTTGGTAATGTGATTGAGCGCACAGGCACCCGTGAAGACGCTTTTGAGATTCTGATCCAGCTCAAGAAAACCGGTGACCGACGAGCCATTGTCCAAGGCAAAGGGGCAGAAATTTTCGTCCCCGGTGAACCTGTCATTCTGGTCACCACAAGCGGCAAAGTCCGCGTCGCCAAAGCTCCCAAATAACAGGCAAATAATTGGGGTCAGATTCCAACTAAGATGGCGCACCTACTCTCGCTGCATCATCACCATGGCACGTCTTCCCCGCCTCAGCGTTCCCGGCTATCCCCACCATGTCATTCAGCGGGGCAATAACCGCCAGCCCATTTTTTCAACTCCGACGGACTATCAACTGCTGCTGGACTTGCTGGACGAAAACGCCAAAAAATTTGACGTGGCAGTTCATGCTTATGTGCTCATGAGCAACCACTTTCATCTGCTGGTCACGCCTGAGACCCAGGACGGCTTACCGCAGGTGATGCAGGCCGTAGGGCGTCGTTACGTCCGTTATTTCAACACTACCCAAGGGCGCACGGGGACGCTGTGGGAAGGGCGGTACAAGTCCACCTTGCTCCAGACCGACCGCTATCTGATGGCCTGCATGGCCTATATTGACCTGAACCCGGTGCGGGCGGGACTGGTAGCGCAAGCGCGTGACTACCCATGGTCCAGCCACGGTCACTACATCGGGCAAAAGGTGGATCGCTTGATCACACCACACGCGCTGTATTGGGGCATGGGCAACACGCCATTTGCGCGTGAGGCTGTTTATGCGGAACTGGTGAATGCGGGGGTTAGCATCGATCAACAGCAAGCGCTGACAAAAGCAACCCTCAGTGGCTGGGCGTTGGGAGAGGCTGATTTTGTCAATGACTTGCAAAAAAAAACCGAAAGACGGGTCAATAAAGTAACTGCGGGGCGTCCTGTTGCAGTTTCTAAAAATCAATAAAATCAGCTTGAAAGCCAATGAATACTGTCGCAGGCAGCTATCATTTTTAATGTGTCCCCAATAAGTACTTGATTAAATTCATTGTGAATTAATTGGAATCTGACCCCAATTATTGGGCTTGGCAAATGAGATGCTGTGGTCTATGCTCTCAACCCTTGTGACATTTTTAGGAGCGTGCCATGACCACGGCTGCAGAGATTCAGTATCTCCAACAAAACGGTTTGTATTCTTCTGCCAACGAGCATGATGCTTGCGGGGTGGGTTTTGTGGCGCACATCAAGGGGGTTAAAACCCATGCGATCGTGCAAGGTGCGCTCAAGATTTTGGCGAATCTGGACCATCGGGGTGCCGTGGGTGCCGACAAGCTGATGGGCGATGGCGCTGGTATTTTGATTCAGCTGCCCGATGTTTTGTACCGCGAAGACATGGCCCAGCAGGGTGTGACCTTGCCGCCGCCGGGTGAGTATGGCGTGGGCATGATCTTTTTGCCCAAAGAGCATGCCTCGCGACTGGCGTGTGAGCAAGAGATGGAGCGCGCCATCAAGACCGAGGGCCAGGTGCTTTTGGGTTGGCGTGATGTGCCGGTGGATCGTGACATGCCCATGTCGCCCACCGTGCGTGAAAAGGAGCCGATTCTCCGTCAGGTGTTCATTGGCCGCGGCAGCGATGTGATCGTGCAAGACGCGCTGGAACGCAAGCTGTACGTCATTCGCAAGACCGCCAGCAAGGCGATTGGCAATCTGCACCTCAAGCACAGCAAAGAGTATTACGTGCCCAGCATGTCCAGCCGCACCGTGGTTTACAAAGGCCTGCTGCTGGCGGACCAAGTGGGCACCTACTACCTGGACCTGAAAGACACGCGCTGCGTCTCCGCCTTGGGCCTGGTACACCAGCGCTTCTCCACCAACACCTTCCCAGAATGGCCGTTGGCCCATCCCTACCGCTATGTGGCGCACAACGGTGAAATCAACACCGTCAAGGGCAATTACAACTGGATGAAGGCGCGCGAAGGCGTAATGTCTTCCCCGGTGCTGGGTGCCGATCTGCAAAAGCTCTACCCCATCAGCTTTGCCGACCAGTCCGACACCGCCACGTTTGACAACTGCCTGGAACTGCTCACCATGTCGGGCTACCCTATCAGCCAGGCCGTGATGATGATGATCCCCGAGCCGTGGGAGCAGCACACCACCATGGACGAGCGTCGTCGCGCTTTTTACGAGTACCACGCTGCCATGCTGGAGCCCTGGGATGGACCGGCTTCCATCGTTTTCACCGATGGTCGCCAGATTGGCGCCACGCTGGACCGCAACGGCCTGCGGCCCTCGCGCTACTGCATCACTGATGACGACCTCGTCATCATGGGTTCTGAATCAGGCGTACTGCCGGTCCCGGAGAGCAAGATCGTGCGCAAATGGCGCTTGCAGCCCGGCAAGATGTTCCTGATTGATCTGGAGCAAGGACGCATGATTGACGACGAGGAAATCAAGTCCAGCCTGGCGAACAATAAGCCCTACAAGCAGTGGATCGAAAACCTGCGCATCAAGCTGGACGATGTGTCCTACGCTGAGCGTAGAAAACGCGTGGCTGACGGCCAGGCATCCACTGGTAATCGTAAAAGCGACATGCGCATCACTGATCAAATCAGTCTGCTGGATCGTCAGCAGGCCTTCGGTTTCACGCAAGAAGACCTGAAATTCCTGATCGCCCCCATGGCCACCGCAGGCGAGGAGGCCATTGGTTCCATGGGCAACGACAGCCCGCTGGCTGTGTTGTCTGACAAAAACAAGCCGCTGTACAACTACTTCAAGCAGTTGTTCGCGCAGGTGACCAACCCGCCCATCGACCCGATCCGCGAAGCCATCGTGATGTCGCTGGTGTCCTTTGTTGGCCCCAAGCCCAATTTGCTGGACATCAACCAGGTCAACCCACCCATGCGCTTGGAGGTGAGTCAGCCGATTCTTGACTTTGCCGACATGGCCAAGTTGCGCAATATTGAGGCCACCACGCAGGGCAAATTCCGCAGCTACACGCTTAACATCACCTACCCGCTGGCCTGGGGCCGCGAAGGCGTAGAGGCCAAGCTGGCTTCGTTGTGCGCCGAGGCCGTGGACGCCATCAAAGGCGGCAAAAACATCCTCATCATCAGCGACCGCGCCATCAGCGCCACGCAAGTCGCCATCCCCGCGCTGCTGGCTTTGAGCGCGATTCACCAGCACCTGGTGCGTGAGGGTCTGCGCACCACGGCAGGCCTGGTGGTGGAGACCGGCACGGCGCGTGAGGTGCATCACTTCGGTGTGCTGGCGGGCTACGGTGCAGAAGCCGTCCACCCCTACCTGGCGATGGAAACCCTGGCTGCCATGCACCAGGACTTGCCTGGCGATCTGTCGGCGGACAAGGCGATCTACAACTACGTCAAGGCCATCGGCAAAGGCCTGTCCAAGATCATGTCCAAGATGGGCGTGTCCACCTACATGAGCTACTGCGGGGCGCAGTTGTTTGAGGCCATTGGCCTGAACACCGAGACCATCAACAAGTACTTCACCGGCACCCCGAGCCGGGTGGAAGGCATTGGCATCTTCGAGGTGGCAGAAGAAGCCATCCGCATGCACAAAGCCGCCTTCAGCAACGATCCGGTGCTGGCATCCATGCTGGATACCGGTGGCGAATACGCCTGGCGTGCCCGAGGTGAAGAGCACATGTGGACGCCTGATGCGATTGCCAAGCTACAACACAGCACGCGCTCCAACAACTGGAACACCTACAAGGAATACGCCCAACTCATCAACGACCAAAGCAAGCGCCACATGACGCTGCGCGGCCTGTTTGAGTTCAAGCTCGATCCCACCAAGGCGATTTCGGTGGACGCGGTGGAGCCTGCCAGTGAAATCGTCAAGCGTTTTGCCACCGGTGCTATGTCACTGGGCTCCATCAGCACGGAAGCACACGCCACCTTGGCCGTGGCCATGAACCGCATTGGCGGCAAGAGCAACACCGGCGAAGGCGGTGAAGACCCGGCGCGCTATCGTCAGGAGCTCAAAGGCATTCCCATCAAGCAGGGCGAGACCCTCAAGAGCGTGATTGGTGCGGACCAAGTTGAGGTGGATTTGCCCCTGTTGGACGGCGACTCCCTGCGCTCCAAGATCAAGCAAGTGGCCTCGGGTCGATTTGGCGTGACCGCCGAGTACCTCACAAGCGCCGATCAAATCCAGATCAAGATGGCGCAAGGAGCCAAACCCGGTGAAGGCGGGCAGTTGCCCGGCGGCAAGGTGTCCAACTACATCGGCCGTTTGCGTCACTCGGTCCCTGGCGTGGGTCTGATCTCACCGCCTCCGCACCACGATATTTACTCGATTGAAGACCTGGCCCAGTTGATTCACGACTTGAAGAACGTGGCACCGCACGCCAGCGTTAGCGTCAAGTTGGTGAGCGAAATTGGTGTCGGCACCATCGCCGCAGGCGTGGCCAAGTGCAAGAGCGATCACGTGGTGATTGCCGGTCACGACGGCGGCACGGGGGCATCGCCCTGGTCGTCCATCAAACATGCAGGTAGCCCGTGGGAAATCGGTCTGGCAGAAACCCAGCAGACCCTGGTGCTGAACCGCTTGCGCAGCCGCATCCGCGTGCAGGTCGACGGCCAGATGAAGACGGGCCGCGACGTGGTGATTGGCGCACTGCTGGGTGCCGATGAGTTCGGTTTCGCCACAGCGCCGCTGGTGGTCGAGGGCTGCATCATGATGCGCAAGTGCCACCTCAACACCTGCCCGGTGGGTGTGGCCACACAAGACCCGGCACTGCGTAAGAAGTTCTCCGGCAAGCCTGAGCATGTGGTGAACTATTTCTTCTTCATCGCTGAAGAAGTTCGCCAGATCATGGCGCAAATGGGCATCGCCAAGTTTGATGATCTGATTGGCCGTGCCGACCTGCTCGACACGCGCCAGGGCATTGCGCACTGGAAAGCCAATGGTTTGGATTTCCGTCGCTTGTTTGCGATGGCCGACGTGCCGGCCGATGTGCCGCGTCACCACACGCAAGTGCAAGAACATGGTCTGGAAAAAGCGCTGGACAATGTGCTGATCGCCAAGTCGCGCGCGGCCATCGACAAGGGCGAAAAAGTCCAGTTCATGGAAGTCACGCGCAACGTCAATCGTTCCGTGGGTGCCATGCTGTCAGGCGCGCTGACGCGGGTTCGCCCTGAAGGCTTGCCCGATGACACGCTGCGTATTCAGTTGGAGGGCACGGGCGGCCAATCCTTCGGTGCTTTCCTGGCGCGCGGTATCACGCTCTACCTGATTGGCGACGCCAACGACTACACCGGCAAGGGCTTATCAGGCGGTCGTGTGGTGGTGCGCCCGAGCCTTGACTTCCGAGGCGAAGCCATCAAAAACACCATTGTGGGCAATACTGTGATGTACGGGGCGACCAGCGGTGAAGCCTTCTTCAGTGGCGTGGCCGGCGAGCGCTTTGCCGTGCGTCTGTCGGGTGCGACGGCGGTGGTGGAGGGTACGGGTGACCATGGTTGCGAATACATGACCGGTGGCACCGTTGTTGTGCTGGGACAAACGGGGCGCAACTTTGCGGCCGGCATGAGCGGCGGCGTGGCCTATGTGTTTGATGAAGACGGCAAGTTCGCCACGCGCTGCAACACGACCATGGTGAGCATGGACCGCGTCATGAGCACGGAAGAGCAACACAGCCACGACAAATCCGACTGGCATGCGGGCGAGAGCGATGAAGAATTGCTCAAACGCCTCTTGCAAGACCATCACCGCTGGACGGGCAGCAAGCGCGCGCGCGAGTTGCTCGACACCTGGGGCGAGTCACGCAAGAAGTTCGTCAAGGTATTCCCCAACGAATACAAACGGGCTTTGCTGGAGCGCAAAGAGCGCCGCCTGGAAGCAGCGACCGAGACGACCAGTGCGCACATGGCTGCGCACCCAGAAGCCGTCGCTGCCAAGTAAAAACAGTTGAGGAAAGAATCATCATGGGAAAAATTACCGGCTTCATGGAGTTTGAGCGTGTCGAGGAGGGCTACAAGCCCATCCCTGAACGTCTGAAAACTTACAAGGAATTTGTCATCGGTCTGGACGATGCGCAGGCCAAGCAGCAGTCCGCACGTTGCATGGACTGCGGTATACCGTTTTGTATCAGCGGTTGCCCG
>JANPNG010000427.1:0-24606 GCA_031427355.1 Hylemonella sp. | reverse complement strand
ATCGCGTTGCGCGCCTGGGGTCGGTCAAATTGCACGGCGGCCACACCGGCCGCAATGCTGAGGTGGACGTTGCCTTCGCTCATAGGGCGGTGCGGGTCAGCCTTCGGCCTTGACGCCCGCCTCTTTCACCACCTTGGCCCACTTGACGCTCTCGGTCTGGATGAAGCTGGCAAATTTCTCGGGCGTGCCACCACCGTCTTCAGCGCCGTACTGCTCGAACCTCTCCATCACGTCGGGCATGAGCAAGACCTTGTTGATGTCTTCGTTCATGCGCTTGACCATGGCCGCTGGCATTTTGGCCGGGCCGACTAGGCCGTACCAAGTGGTGGCTTCGAAGTTGGGGAAGCCGGACTCGATCATGGTCGGCACGTTGGGGTAGCTCTTGGCGCGCTTGGCGCGGGTCTGGGCCACGGCAATGGCCTTGCCGCTCTTCACGTGCGGGGTGGCGGCGGTCATGGTGTCAAAGCTGTAGTTGATCTGGCCACCGATCAGGTCGGTCAACATCGGGCCAGAACCCTTATAGGGCACGTGCAAGGCGTCAATGCCCGCCGCGAGTTTGAACATCTCCAGCGCCAGGTGCTGGGCCGAGCCATTGCCAGCGGAGCCAAAGCTGATTTGGCCGGGATTCTTTTTGCACAGTTCCACCACGTCTTTGACGGTGCGCGCGCTTTGCTTCTCGTTGCAGATCAGCAGGTTGGGGGTGATGCCCACCATCGAGATGGGGGAGAAATCCGTCACCGCGTTGTAGTTCATTTTGGCGATGAGAGCCGGTGCGATGGCGTGGCTGTTGATGTGGGCCATCAAGAGCGTGTTGCCGTCAGCGGGCTGCTTGGCCACGTAGTCGGCGGCAATCACGCCTGAGGCCCCGGCCTTGTTCTCGACCAGCACGGTGACGTTCCACATCGTTGCCAGCTTTTGGCCCACCACGCGGGCCAAGATGTCTGTGCCGCCGCCCGGTGCGAAGCCAACCACGATGCGGACTGGCCCCGTAGGAACGGTTTGCACGGTCTGCGCGCGCAGCAGGGGTGCGGCCAGCGTGGCAGCGGTGGCAACAGTAGCGGCGGTGAAGGTTCTGCGTTGCATGCTCAATGTCCTTGGTGGCTGGAGAAATAATCCATCGCAGACTGTACGCCAGAACCGGCCAGTTTCACGCCTGCGAGCTTCAAACCCATCTCGCAGGCGCTGATGGCGGCGATCAGGGTCAGGTCATTGCAATCCCCCAGGTGGCCGATGCGGAACATGCGGCCCTTGACCTTGCCCAGGCCGGTGCCCAGCGAGCAGTCAAAACGCTCGTAGATGATCTTGCGCACGGTGTCGGCGTCCACGCCCTCGGGCGTCATCACGCCAGTGAGGATGGGCGAGTACACAGCGGGCTCAGCACACTGAATCTGCAAGCCCCAGGTGTTGACGGCGGCGCGTGTGCCCTCGGCCCAGCGCAGATGGCGCGCAAAGGTGGCGGGCAGGCCACCGTGCTGGGGGTTGAAGATCATGTCGCAGGCCTCAGACAGGCCGTAGAGTAAATTGGTGTTGGGGGTAGAGGGCCAATAACCGTTCTTGTTCATCTCGATCATTTCGTCCCAGGCCCAAAAGGCTTTGGACAGCTTGGCCGTTTTGCTGGCTTCAATGGCTTTGGGCGATAGCGCGTTAAAGCTGATGCCGGGCGGAAGCATCAGGCCTTTTTGCGAGCCGCTGATGGACACGTCCACGCCCCAGTCGTCATGGCGGTAATCAGCCGAGGCCAAGCCCGAGATGGTGTCCACCAGCAGCAGCGCGGGGTGCTTTGCCGCGTCGATGGCCTGGCGCACGGCGGCGATGTTGCTGGTCACGCCGGTAGAGGTTTCGTTGTGCACCACGCACACGGCTTTGATGCTGTGGCCGGTGTCGGCTTTGAGGCGCTCTTCAATCAGATGCGCCTGCACACCACGGCGCCAGCTGGCGGGCACACCATTGTCCATGCCGGGGTGGGCAATGGTCTCGGCCTTCAGCCCTAAGCGCGTGGCCAGCTTGTTCCAGAGAAAGGCAAAGTGGCCGCTCTCGTACATCAGCACATGGTCGCCGGGGGAGAGGGTGTTGACCAACGCGGCTTCCCACGCACCGGTGCCAGAGGCCGCGTAAATCATGACCGGGTGCTTCGTCTGGAAAACCTTTTGCATGTCTGCCAGCACTTTGAGGCCCAACTGCGCAAATTCCGGGCCACGGTGGTCGATGGTGGGCAGGCTCATGGCGCGCAGCACGCGGTCTGGCACGGGCGAGGGGCCGGGGATTTGCAGGAAGTGGCGGCCCGTGGGGTGGAAGTTGGTGGTCAGCATGGATGATCTTTCGTGGCTGGTGTGGGGTAGCGTTGAGATGGCGGATTTTTGCATACAAAATTGCTTTGTGAAACCTATTTGGCCTAAAATTGAGAAAATTTTGAATACAAAACTAAATCCATGAGCGCTCAAATCATCGCCATTGCGCCTACCACTTTGCATGAGCAAGTGGCGCAGCGCTTGCGTCAAATGCTGGTCGAGGGCCACATCGCACCCGGTGCCAAGCTCAACGAGCGTGAGTTGTGCGAGGTGCTCAAGGTCTCGCGCACGCCGCTGCGCGAAGCCATCAAGATGCTGGCCGCCGAAGGTCTGGTCGAGTTGCTGCCCAATCGCGGGGCCATCGCCCTGGCCCTGTCTGAGGCCGATGTCCTGCACACGTTTGAAGTCATGGCCGGGCTGGAAGGCCAGTCCGGCGAGCTGGCCGCGCAGCGCATCACCGATGCAGAATTGGCCGAGATTCAGGCCATGCACTACGAGATGATGGCGGCCTATACCCGGCGCGACCTGTCCGCCTATTACCGGCTCAACGCCGCCATTCACCGCGCCATCAACGCCGCCGCCAAAAACCCGGTGCTCACCGCCACCTACAACCAGGTCAATGCCCGCTTGCAGGCCTGGCGTTTTCGCTCTAACCAAGACGGCGAGAAGTGGGCACGTGCGGTGCAAGAGCATGCGCAAATGGTCGATGCACTGCAAGCCCGCGACCCGGTGACCATGCGTGCCGTGCTGCTGGTGCATTTGGCACATAAGCGGGATGTGGTGACTGAGTTGTTGCGTGCGCCTAGCGCTTCTGCTTCTTCAGGTCACTGAAGTTTGTGCTGGTGATGACTCGCGATAACTACTTGTGTCTGGCGACTGCTTCGCGAGGTCTTTTGTCACGCGCCATTTCCTCGCGAGATCAGGCCGCCGCCGCACTCTACTCCGCGAATGTCCTCCGCCCTACGGGCTCCCCCTTGATTTCGCTGCGTAGAGCGCGGCACCGACCTGATCCTGCGAGATGGGCGAGTGTGCCACCGCCGAACCCCAACCATGCTCGCTGCCCAAGCGCGCCGGGGCGTACAAAGTCTCATACGCAACGGCTTCCTGAATTTCGAACCTTAGCTCTCACCAAATAGGCCACCATGAACGCACCCCTGCCCCTGAACGTGACCAAAGCATCTGCCCGCGACGCCTATGAAACCGTGGCCCGCATCAGCAACGACGTCGCAGGCCGACTGGCTGCACGGCTCACCGCCCAGACCCAAGGTGAAGTGCTGTTCTCCCCCGCTGACCGGGGCCGCTACGCCACCGACGCGTCGATCTACCAAGCCATGCCGGTCGGTGTTTTCGTGCCGCGCAACACCCAAGACGTGGCGCTGGCGCTGGACATTTGCCGCGACTTGAACGTGCCCATCGTGCCGCGCGGCGGTGGCACCAGCCAGTGTGGGCAAACGGTGGGCGCGGGGCTGGTGATTGACCACTCCAAGCACCTGCGCAACATCCTCGAAGTCGATGCCGACAACCGCACCGCCAAGGTCGAGCCCGGTCTGGTGCTGGACCATCTCAACGTTGCGCTCAAGAAGCACGGTCTGTGGTACCCGGTGGACGTCTCCACCAGCGCGCAAGCCACGCTGGGCGGCATGGCGGGCAACAACTCCTGCGGCAGCCGCTCCATCGCCTACGGCAATATGGTGCACAACGTGCTGGGCGCGCAAGCCATGCTGTCTGACGGCAGCCTGCTGGACTTTGGTCGCTTTGATGCGGCCACGGGTCGCGTGAAAGAAATTGGCGACTATATGCGCACCTTGGCAGCCCAACATCAAGCTGAGATCGAAACGCGCTGGCCCAAGGTGCTGCGCCGCGTGGCGGGCTACAACCTGGACATCTTCAACAACCAGAGCGAAAAGCCTTACACGGCTGATGGTTCCGTCAACCTCGCGCACCTGCTGGTAGGCAGCGAAGGTACGTTGGCGTTGACCCAATCGCTCACCCTGCGTTTGAGTGAACTGCCCCGCGCCAAGGTGTTGGGCGTGGTGAACTTCTCCACGTTTCATTCCGCCATGGACGCGGCTCAGCACATTGTCAAGCTGGGTCACAACATGCAGGGCGGTGCGCTCACGGCGGTCGAGCTGGTGGACCGCACCATGATAGAGCTGTCCCTGAAAAACCCGGCCTTTGCCCCCACCATCCGCACCGCGCTCTCGCCCCACATCAACGGCGGCAAGCCTGCGGCGGTGTTGCTGGTGGAGTTCTCGGGCGCGAACAAGGCCGATCTCACGCCCAAGATCAAACAACTTGTGGAACTGATGGGTGACTTGGGCCTGCCCGGTAGCGTGGTTGAGATGATCGACGACGTCCCGCAAAAAAACCTGTGGGAGGTGCGCAAGGCGGGTCTCAACATCATGATGAGCTTGAAGGGCGATGGCAAACCGGTGAGCTTTATTGAAGACTGCGCCGTGCCGCTGGAGCACTTGGCCGAGTACACCGACGGGCTGACCGAAGTGTTTGCCAAGTACGGCAGCAAAGGGACGTGGTACGCCCACGCCTCGGTCGGCACGCTGCATGTGCGGCCGATTTTGGACATGCGCAAAGGTGAGGCCAGCAAGATGCGCGCCATCGCCGAAGAAGCATCGGCGCTGGTGCGCAAGTACAAAGGCGCGTACAGCGGCGAGCACGGCGACGGCCTGTGCCGGGGCGAGTGGATCGAGTGGCAGTTTGGCCCCAAGATCACCCAGGCCTTTGGGCAAATCAAGCAGTACCTGGATCCGTTGAGCCTGCTCAGCCCCAGCCGCATGATCGAACCGCCGAAGATGGACGACGCGCGGCTGATGCGCTTCCCGCCCAGCTACAAGGTCATCCCGCTCAAGCCGGTGCTGGACTGGAGCGCTTGGAACGTGCAGAACAACCCGGTGACCGAAGAAACCTCCGCCCCCGGCACGGGTGGTGACCCCGCGCAGGGCTTGGCCAAGGCGGTGGAGATGTGCAACAACAACGGCCACTGCCGCAAGTTCGATGCTGGCACCATGTGCCCGAGCTACCGCGTCACGCGCGATGAGCAACACTCCACGCGCGGCCGGGCTAATACCTTGCGCTTGGCGCTCTCAGGTCAGCTCGAAGGCCTGAATCGGCAAGACGCTTTCACCAGTGAGGCGGTGAAAGAAGCCATGGACTTGTGCGTGAGCTGCAAGGGCTGCAAACGCGATTGCCCCACTGGTGTGGACATGGCCAAGATGAAGGTGGAATTTTTGCAGCACTACAAGGCCCGACACGGCCACACGCTCAAAGACAAGCTCATCGCCTACCTGCCCGACTACGCAGCCCTGGCCAGCCGCTTTGCGCCGTTGTTGAATTTGCGCGACCGCTTTCCCCTGCTGGCGAACTTGAGCGAGAAGCTCCTGGGCTTGTCGGCCCAGCGCAGCTTGCCCCAGTGGCAAAGCGAGCATTTTTTCAATAGCTATTCAACCGTTCGGGCTGAGCTTGTCGAAGCCCTTCGACAAGCTCAGCCCGAACGGATCATTTGTGCCACCCGCGAAGAGGTGCTGGCCGCCACCAAGCCCGTGGTGCTCTTTGTCGATACGTTCAACGGTTTTTTCGAATCCGACAACGCGTTTTCAGCCTTGAAAGTGCTCCAAGCCGCCGGATACACGGCGTACGTAGCTACCAAAACAATAGCGGATGGCAAGCACTTGTGCTGTGGCCGAACCTTCCTCGCCAACGGTATGGTGGACCAAGCCAAGGCCAAAGCGCAGGAGTTGGTGGACGCACTCTTGCCATTTGCTCAAAAAGGCATCGCCATCGTCGGCCTGGAGCCGTCTTGCCTGCTCACGATGCGCGACGAGATGCTGGTCATGGGTCTGGGCGAAGCCGCGCAAACCATCGCGGGCCAAGCGATGTTGTTTGAAGAGTTCCTGGCGCGCGAGGCCACGGCGGGTCAGCTAGAGCTGCTGAAATCAAAACTCAAACCCGCACCACAACCCATCCTCTTGCACGGCCACTGCCACCAAAAGGCCTTTGACACGGTGGCGCCCATCCTGCAAGTGCTGCAACTCATTCCCGGTGCGAAACCGGAGCTGATCGAGAGCAGTTGCTGCGGCATGGCGGGCAGCTTCGGTTATGAGGCCAGCCACTATGAGGTGTCCATGCAAATGGCCGAACTCAGCCTGCTACCCGCAGTGCGCAATCGACCCGACGCCATCGTGGTCGCCGACGGCACCAGCTGCCGCCACCAGATTCACGACGGCGCGCAGCGCGAGGCGGTGCATGTGGCCGCGCTGATGGCGGGCTTGCTGGGCTAATCAACTCAGCTTCATCGCTTCACGCAGCGTCCGCTGCCCAAGTGCTTGAAGGCACCTCGATCCAGACGGCGCGCGCCTTGGCGATGAGGCGTCCGTCCTCGGCAACCACGGCTGTCCCCGCATGGCGTTTGCGGCCTTGTACGCCCAAGGACCAGCCCAGCACCACACAGCGTGCATCAACCGACAGCGGGGCCAGCAGCTCGGCACTCAGTTCGCCCAGAACGATGGCCACACCCTCGGCCAAGGGCATCACGGCAAAAGCCCCGGTGCAATCCAGTACCGACCACAAGATCTCAGGTTTGATGTGGCCGTCTTCATCGGCAAGGGATGCATCGGGCTGCCACGTCGCGGCCAGCACGGTGCTGCCGTTGACCGGACCAGGGAAAATACGCAGACCATCGAACGGTTTGCGTTGGGGGCCGCAGACAAAGCAGCCCGGAAAGACATGATTGGTGAAACCAGAGTAGCCACGGGACGCCTGCACAGCCACCTCAAAAGACGGACTGGGTGGTACGTGCAGATCAAGCTCGATGCAGTGGGCCTGCCCCACCAGCGCGTTGTCGTGAAACAGATGGGCTTGCGCGTCGGTGGACTCCAGTCGCAGCAATGCATTGAGCGGTGGTGGCATTTTGAGCCGCACTGTGGCGGCACCAGTCAGGCGTTGCGCGATACGGCCGCACACATAACCGCCGTTGCCTGAGCGTGGCGGACCGCAAAAACGTTCTGAAATTTCGAAGGTGTCAACGCGCATGTTTTCCTTTGATCTCATCTTTCGGTGCATCGGTGGCCCTCTCAAGCTGGCGGCCCTGATCACTCATACGGTCTTCTGCGCGGTCCAGTTCCTTGTCCGGACCGCGTGCAGCAATGCCCATGCTGAACGTGGCTACCAATAAAGCACAGAGATCAATGAAAATGATTCGGCGCATGTCCTTCCCCTTACGCAAATGCGGCCAAGTTACCGGGTCACTATAGGTACACATTGCGTCAGTTTCAAATTTTAGTTATTTGTTCGTCCTTCACCCTGTGGCTCAGATTGATGGCGAGTTTGGTGGACTGAGGGAGATCAACCCCGGCCTCAACCAGCGTGTTGAAGGCCTCCAGCGGCAAGGGGCGGCTGATCAGGTAGCCCTGACATGCATGGCAGCCCAACTGGGCGAGGAAGTTCCGCTGTTCCACGGTTTCAACGCCCTCGGCAATGACGGATAAACCCAGGCTGTTGGCCAGCACCACCACCATCTCTGCAATGGCGGCTCTCTGTCAACTCCAGCCTGAGACGGGTTGGGTTGGCCTTTGTTCTGTCAATCACTTCCAGCACCTTCTCGGCAAAGTTGTACTGTTTGAGTTGGATCGCACTGATGTTCACCGCCAGAGTGAGATGTGACATGTGGGGTTGAGTAGCCCATTGCGCCAGTTGCGCGCAGGCCGTTTCCAGCACCCACAAGCCCAGCGGCAGAATCAAATCGGTCTCTTCGGCCAGAGGGATGAACTCAGCGGGTGACACCATGCCGCGCTGCGGATGCTGCCAGCGTGCCAGGGCTTCAGCGCCAGTGATTTTGCCCTCGCCATTCACCTGTGCCTGGTAATGAAGTGAAAATTGTTGCTCACAAATGGCCGCGCGAAGGTCGGCTTCTTGTGCGACCCTGTTCAATACGGCAGCGGCCATGGCGGGATCGAATAAATGGAACGCGTTACGACCTTCGGACTTGGATTTGTACATGGCCAGATCAGCCTGCTTCATCAACTCATCGATGTCATGGGGCTCCGCCTTGAACAGTGTGGCCCCACGCTTGATGTGCATTGATAAGCAATGTCTTTGAGTTGATAAAGCTGGCTGAGGACGTTGAGAATTTTCACCGATGACTTTGGCCTCTGTGGTGGCGTCGTGAGCCATCTCACTCAGGTTCTGTAGCACCAGTACGAATTCATCACCACCCAGCCGGGCCACCGTGTCTTCCGCTCGAACGCAGGCCGTTAAACGTTGTCCGACTTGTTTGAGCAGTAAGTCACCCATGTCATGACCCAGGGTGTCGTTGAGTGTTTTGAAGTTGTCCAGATCAATCAGCAGCAGTGCGCCGTATTTGCCGCTGCGATTGCTCGAAGTACTGGCCTGTTTCAGCCGGTCCAGCAGCAAAGTTCGATCGCCTGACTCTGAAGCCGGGAAAAAGCCTGCTAAAAACCTGCCACTACGACGTGTTCATTGCGTGTGCCAATTTGGCCATCAGCGTCATTACCCACAATGAATCACGGCCTTTGGCTGGCGCATCGCGCGTCCATCCAATCGCCGTAGCGACTCAAAGCACCGCGCCAGCCCGGTCAGCGGATCGACAAAGTTGATGGACGTCGCCAGCAATTGCAGCGGGTGGGCGTAGTTTTCTTGTGTGGCATCTGGCCCGTGCACGACTTGGGGGTAGAACAGGTCGCCTTCAATTGGCAGGCCAAGCGCGTTCATGTGCACGCGCAGCTGGTGTGTTTTGCCGGTGACGGGGGTAAGGCGGTAGCGGGCCAGCGCTTGTGCGCCGTGCTTTTCAATGCGCTCGATCAACTCAATGTGTGTCTCGCTATTGGGCTCGCCCGGTACTTCGCTTTGGCGAAAGAACGGGGTGCCCGGCTCCATGCGGCTGCGGTGGGTGTGGGGCAGCGCTAGGTCGGCGCGCCAAGGAGCAATGGCTTCGTAGTGTTTGGTGACGGCTTTGTTTCTGAACAAGGCCATGTAAGCACCCCGGTCTTGCGGGCGCACGCTGAACAGCACCAGGCCTGCGGTTTCGCGGTCGATGCGGTGCAGGGGGCTCAAGGTCTCGATGCCGAGTTGGCGTTTGAGGCGCACCAGCAGCGTCTCCTGCACGTAGCGACCACTGGGGGTGACGGGCAGGAAATGTGGCTTGTCGGCCACCACCAGATGCTCGTCCTGGAACAGCACTTGCGCCTCAAAGGGGATGGTCGGCTCGTGGGCCAGGGTGCGGTAGTAGAACACGCGGCGGTGTTGTGCGTCGCTGGGTTGGGGTGGGTAGGGCGAGTCGGCACTGAGAGCCTGGCCTTGTTCGTCCAGCACCGCACCTTGGGTCATGCGGCTGTGCCAGTCTTCGCGGCTGACGTAGGGAAGGCGCTGGGCCAAAAAGTCCAGCAGGGTGGGCCAGGGGTTTGCGCCCACCACAGGCAGGGCGACGCAGCTGGCGCTAACGCCGTCGCGCATGGGAGGCAGGTGGCGGAGGGGCGGGCGGGTCATGCCTCACGCGCGCAGATCAGACCCGCTCAAACACCAGATCCCAAACGCCGTGGCCGAGCTTCAAGCCCCGGTTTTCGAACTTGGTCAAGGGGCGGTAGGCGGGTTTGGGGGCGTAGTCTTGCGCGGTGTTTTTCAGCAGAGGCTCAGCACCGAGAACTTCCAACATTTGCTGGGCATAGGGCGCCCAGTCGGTGGCGCAGTGCAGGTAGCCACCGGGCTTCAGGCGCGCGGCCAGCTTGGCCACCAGCATGGGTTGCAGCAGGCGACGCTTGTTGTGCTTGAGCTTGTGCCAGGGGTCGGGGAAGAAGACGTGGATGCCGTCCAGGCTTTGCAGGGGCAGCATGTGGTCGATGACTTCAACCGCGTCGTGCGCGAGGATGCGGATGTTTTGCAGGCCTTGTTCGCCAATGCGTTTGAGTAGCGCGCCCACGCCGGGCTCGTGCACCTCGCAGCAGAGGAAATTTTTCTCGGGCAAGAGCGCGGCAATGTGCGCCGTAGCTTCGCCCATGCCAAAGCCGATTTCCAGAATGGTGGGCCGGGTTTCAGAGCTGTTTTTAGCGTCATTTTGGCTTGTAGGCCTTTGGTTACTAGCGTAAGCAGCTACCAAATCAATAGCGCTTTCGGTGTAGGGCAAGAGAAACTTGGGCCCCTGTTCCTCAAACGCCTTGGCCTGGCCGGTGGTGGTGCGGCCCGCGCGACGCACGTAGCTTTTGATGGTCTTGGGGAATTCGACGCCGGGTGGCGGCAGGCGGCGGCGGTCTTTGATGGGGGGCGCGGCGTCGGCGGGCGTGGCGGACGGTGTGGGTTGGGGGTTTGATTCAGTCACGTCTTGATTTTAAAGGGCACGCGCTATCACAGCCACACGTCAGCCCACACATCGGCCCACACATCGGCCCATTGCGCTGTCGCCTGCGTCAGCCAGTCGCTCAAGGTGGTGGCGCTCACGCGCAGGCCCAGCACGGGCGCGGCAGCGTTCAGGGCCTGGAGCGGGTCGCTGGTGTCCAGGGGCTGTGCGTCATTTTGCTTGCTGAGTTTTTCGCCACTCGACCCGAGCACCAGGGGCGTGTGCAGGTACTGAGGTGTGGGCAGGTGCAAAGCCTGTTGCAACAGGATCTGGCGCGCCGTGTTGTCGGCCAGGTCTTGACCGCGCACGATGTGGCTGATGCCCTGTGCCGCGTCATCCACCACTACGGCGAGCTGGTAGGCAAAGAGGCCGTCGGCGCGCTTGAGGACGAAGTCGCCGACTTCTTTTTCCACGTCTTGGGATTGGAGGCCGAGGCGACGGTCATTCCAAGTTGTTGGGTTGAGTGGCTTGTTGTTTGCTATTAAATCAGTAGCTACTCGTGGGCGTAATCCATGCTCTACAGCCTGATTTGATGTGTAAACGTGAGTCAACAACCGCCATGCCCGCGTCGGATGACCGCGCAAGCCGTGGCGGCAGGTGCCGGGGTAGATCAGCTCACCGTGGCGGGTGTGCGCGTGCCCTTGGCGGTCCAGCTCGGCTTGAATCTCGGAGCGGGTGCAGGCGCAGGGGTAGGCCAGGCCGTGTGCGATCAACTCGTCCAGTGCCGCTTGGTACAGGGGTGTGCGTTGCGATTGCCAAACTGGCGGTTCGTCAGGGGTGAGGCCGCAGTTCTTTAGCTGTTGCAGGATGAGCTGGTCGGCACCCGGCACGCAGCGCGGTGTGTCCACGTCTTCTATGCGCACCAGCCAGCGGCCGTTGTGAGCGCGCGCATCGAGCCAGCTAGCGAGTGCGGCCACCAGCGAGCCCGCGTGCAGCGGGCCGGTCGGTGAGGGGGCAAACCTGCCCCTGTAGCCGCTCATCACACCACTGATAGCGCCAATTCCAGCCCCGAGATGAAGGCGTCCTCCACCCGATGCCCAATGCACCAGTCGCCGCAAGCACCGATGCGGGCTTTGGCGTCCCACAGGTGGCTGCTGCCCAGGGGGCGAGAAGTCTGGGCGTAGCGCCACAGGTGCGCGGTGGCAAAAGAGGGTTGGGCGCGGATGCCGGTGACTTCGGAGAAGGCTTTGAGCAGCTTGGCTTGCACGCGATCCACGTCGTCGTTCAGATGCTCTTCAGACCAAGCGGCGCTGGCCTGTACCGTCCAGCGCTCCACCGGGCCGCGTTTGGGCTTGGACGACTCCCGTGCCAGCCAGGCGATGCGGTGGTGGGTGCTGCGTGCGGCGTTCCACTGTGGCCCCAGGGTCGAGAGGCCCGGCTGCATGGCTTGCGGAAAAGCCAGCATCAGCGTCCAGCAGGGTTTGACTTCAACCGGGTGGATCTGGCGCGCCATGGGCAGGGCCACGCTGGACGATTGCAGCAAGGCGTGGGCCTGCGCAGCGGGCATGGCCAGCAAGACGGCGTCAAAGCCCGAGAACACACGGTGCGCGTCCTGCGGGCCCTCGCTGCGCAACTGCCAGCGCTGCGGGTTCAGGGCATCGGGCTCGATGTGGGAGATGCGAGTGTCCAGCTCCACTTGTTGCGCGTCCATCAAGGGCAACGCCCAGCGGCTGACCAGTGCATTCATGCCCGGTGTGGGCACCCAATGCGATTCACGCGTGGGGCGGGCGGCCGCGACGACACGGCCCAAGGCATCGAGCACCTGCACGGTGTTGGCGCTCCAGGGGCGGCATTGGCCAGGCACGGTGGCCAGGGCCTGGGCAAAGCGCGGGTCACGCACGGTGAAGTACTGGGTGCCGTGGTCGAAGCTGCCGAACTCCGTCAAGCGCGTGGCCATGCGCCCGCCCAGCTTGGCGCTGCGCTCGAACACGGTGACGCGGTGGCCCGCTTGCACCAGGGTGCGTGCGCAGGCAATGCCGGCCATGCCAGCGCCAATGACGGCTATGTGTCGGGGAACGGTCATGAAAATTATCTCCTGTTGTTTTGAAATGCGCGCGGCATCATGGCTTGCACTTTACACGCCCCGGTGTTGTTCTAACAACGCAGACCGTGTGGTGGGGCTGTCCAGTTGCTTGAGCCACCACTGCAGTGCCCGCCCCTGGCCGCGTGTGGGCGTGCCGCGCCAGGCGTAACTCACGCGCGTCAAGCGTTGCGAGCGCTCGGTTTTCTTGACCACCAGGCGACCGGTCTCAATGAAGCCGCGTGCCATGCATTCAGGCACAAAACCGCCGCCCATGCCGCGAAGTTGGGCGTCCAGTTTGGCCTGCATGCTGCTCACGGTGAACACGTCTTGCCCCGCTAGCAAGCCCACGGTCAGGCCTTGGCCGCGCTGCACCGAATCGGCCACCGCCACGGCGCGGTGCTGTTGCATGAGTGTGTCGGTGAGCGGCTCTGCCGCTGCCGCCAGCGGGTGGTGCGGGGCCACGGCATAGACAAAGCTTACCGCGCCCAGAGGCTTGCTCTGGATGCCAGCGCTGATGCCGGGTTCCAGCGCCACGCCAATGGCCAGATCTGCCTGGCCCGCGTTCAGGGCTTCGAGCGTGCCGGAGAGTGTTTCCTCGCGCAGCTTGAGCCGGGTCGGGGCGTTCAGGGCAAAAAAATGCTCACACAGCTCCATCATCGTCGTGCGGGAGATGATGCCGTCCACAGCCAGAGTGAGCTGCGGCTCCCAACCGGTGGCCACCCGTTTGACGCGATTGGCCACGGCGTCGATCTCCAGTAGCAGACGGCTGCCTTCGCGCAACAATTCGGCCCCCGCTTCGCTCAGGCGGGCCTGGCGTGAACTGCGGTCGTAAAGAAGCACATCGAGTGCGTCTTCAATCTGACGCACTCGGTAGCTCAGGGCGCTGGGCACCAAGCCAAGTTGGCGCGCTGCTGCCGCAAAACTGCCCGCAGTTTGAATGACCTGCAGCATGGCGAGCGCGTCGGGGGTCAGAACATCACGGGCTGTGGGCATGAATGGTCGGGGCTTATGCCTCTGTTTAATTCAAATAAATTGAATGATGACATCAAATGGCATGGATTACAAACCGGCCTTGAGCCTTTAAAGTTCAGACCATCAATAAACCCATCAGGAGACGGCATGCTGACCCTTCGAAAATCCCAAGACCGCGGCTATGCCGATCACGGCTGGCTCAAGTCGTTTCACACCTTCTCGTTTGCCGGTTACCACGACCCTGAGCACATGGGCTGGGGCAATCTGCGCGTCATCAACGAAGACCGCATCGCACCGGGCACGGGCTTTGGCACCCACGGCCACCGTGACATGGAAATCATCAGCTACGTGCTCTCGGGTGAGCTGGCCCACAAAGACAATATGGGCAATGGCCGCGCCATCCCGCCCGGTGACGTGCAGCGCATGAGTGCGGGCAACGGCGTGATGCACAGTGAGTTCAATCACGCGCCCAACGACACCACGCACTTTTTCCAGATCTGGATATTGCCCAACGTGATCGGCATCCCCGCCAGCTATGAGCAAAAGACATTTGAAACGCCTGAGAAGCGCGGCGTATTGCGTTTGGTGGCTTCGCCAGACGGGGCGCAAGGATCGGTCACGCTGCACGCCGATGCGCGCCTGTATGCCGGGTTGTTTGACGGTACTGAGCAAGCCACGCTGGCACTGAACCCGGCGCGCAAAGCCTATGTGCAGTTGGCGCGCGGCACGGTCGAGATCAACGGCCAACGTCTGAACACGGGCGACGCAGCCTACATCGACGGTGAAGCGCAGCTCACGCTGGCGCAGGGCGTGAACGCCGAGGTGCTGGTGTTTGATCTGAACGCTTGACCTGATACAACGATTTTCTTTCCCTCTTGTTTCTTTTTCTATCAATCTTAGGAGTTCTCCATGTTTGCCTCGCTTCAAAACCCCCTGTCCCTCGTTGGTCGCTGGCTGTTGGCCTTGCTGTTTGTGCCTGCCGGCTTTGGCAAGATCGCCGGATTTGCAGGCACAGCGGGCTATATCGCCTCCAAGGGCTTACCGCTGCCTGAAGTCGGTGCCGCCGTCGCCATCGGGGTGGAGTTGGTGGGTGGGTTGGCCTTGGTGGCTGGTTTCTGCACCCGTTGGGCTGCGCTGGTGTTGGCTGCCTTCACCCTGGTGGCGACCTACTTCTTCCATGCTTTTTGGAGCGTGCCCGTTGATCAGGTGATGGTGCAGCAACTGATGTTCTTCAAGAACATCGCGGTGGTCGGTGGCCTGCTGGTGTTGGCGGCTCATGGCGCGGGTGCCTGGAGCGTGGACGCCAAACGCCAGGCTTGAGGCACACGTCGTTGATCGCCAAGGGCATGACTCCGCTACCATGGGTGGCATGAAAATCATTTCCCTGTTGCCTTGGGTCGACTGGCTGGCCCTGGGCTGGTTTTTCTCGCCTTTGGCGTTTGCCGTGGCCGCCACTTTGGTTGTTGGCATTCTTTACAGCCGCGAGTTCCGCTCAGACGTGTTGCATGTGCTCAAAGACTGATGGCCTGGAGTCCTCAAGTTTTAAGCCGAAAGCAACAAGGGAGTATGGGGTTGCACCTCGGTGGCCTTGAGCGCTTGCTGCCGGTTGCGCTCCAGCCAGCCGTTGACTAACCTGACCGTCTCATCCACCGAGTCCGACTGCAAACCCTGTTGATCGGCAATCAGTTTGACCAGCAGGTCAATGCGTTCAATGTCCGTGGCACCAGCCGCTAGCGCACGAGCGCCAGAGGATGGCTTGAGCAGGTTCTGCCCCGCTGCCGCGTATTTTTCAAACGGCACCATGTCCTCGGGGGAGGCACCCAAGCGCTCGCACAGCGCGGACACCCAGGCATACACCTGCTCGGAACGAGCAATGTCGCCATGCACCGCTTGCTGGATTGAGCGCATGCCGTCGGCCTGTATGCATCGGTAGTTGCCGGTCAGCAACATGCTCCACTTGGCCAAGGGTACAAAAATAGATTCGTGCACCTTCAGTTTCACGGGCAGGTCAAGTGCTTCGCCGTTCACCACCAGGCGGGCGGCGGCGATGTCGTTGGCCAGTTGCTCCAGCATGGCGGTGTGTTCGTCTGACTCGAAGCGGGCCACTTTGAAGTTGGTGGCCAAGCCGACTTGCAAGACATTGAGTGCGCTCTCAGGCGGGCGAAAGGCTTGCGGGTCAGGGCTGCACAGCGTCATCAAGCCGGGCTCGAAGTGCTCCCAAACGCTGAAGTCGTGGTAGCAGGCCCGGCATTCGTCCGCAGAAATCCCCTGGATGCGCGCCAGAAAGGGCGGTGGCGGCATGTTCATGATGGACATGCAAGGCACTTTGGCCAGTGCAATGGAGCGTAGCAGTTCGCGCACACCCTTGGCGCTGTACTGGGGCTCTTGCATGGCCAGGCACACCAGATCGAACTCTTCAGCTCTGGCTTCGTTGGGCGTGATGGCTTCAAGTACACCGGGCAACTGACGCGAATCGATCTCAACCTGAGCTTCGCGACCTTTCACGGACATGCGCACACGCGTACCCTCGCTTTGGATTAACTTGGCCGTTGCTGTGCGACACACCAAGGTGACCGAGTGACCGGCCATGAGGAGCTTGCTGGCCAGTAGGGAGCCGTAGGATGCGCCTAGGATGAGGATTTTGTATTTGCGGGTCATGTCGGGTACTTTCACTAAAAGTTGAATCGAAATGCTGAAATTGAGTGAATTCCAGGGGGCTAGATGTCGCCGAATTGATCAATCAATCCTATTCTCTGAAAAAAGCAAATTTATACTTTAGTGGTTAATTAATTAATAAATTATTTTTATTTAAATCAACAACTTGCGACTGTTTTTTCATATTGTAAATTTCAATATTGCATATTGAGAAATTTGCTGCATTGCAACAGATTGCATTTTTCATAATATGAATCAATGTTTCGATTGGAAAAGGTGAAATCAAAGTCATCCTTTTGCCAGTTGTCCAAAGACTCGGGTGAGCGCGCTACGATTGCGCCTCTTCCGTAAAAAATACTATGTTTGTCCATCTTCGCCTGCACACCGAGTTCTCCGTCGTTGACGGCACCAACCGCATCGACGACATCGTCAAAGCCGCTGCCAAAGACGCCCAGCCCGCGCTGGCCATCACCGACCTGAGCAATCTCTTTGGCACCATCAAGTTCTACAAAGAGGCGCGCAAAAAAGGGGTCAAACCGATCATCGGTGCAGAAATTTTTCTAGAGGGCCTGGGCTCAGATGTCGGCACCACGTCTCGCGTGGTGTTGCTGGTGCAAAACACGCAGGGCTACCTGAATTTATCGGAGCTGCTGGCGCGGGCCTGGACGCAAAACGCGGGCAAGGCGCAGGCCACCGTCAAGCTGGCTTGGCTCAAGGAATTGAACGAGGGGCTGATTCTGCTCAGCGGCGCGCAGGCCGGGCCGGTGGGGCAAGCCCTGGTGCAAGGCGACACGACGCGGGCGCATGAGTTTGCGCTGCAACTGGCGTCTATCTTCACGCACCGCTTTTATATCGAGTTGCAGCGAGCGGGTCGTGCTGACGATGAAACTCATGTGGTCGCCGCGGTGCAACTGGCGGCGCGCATGAAGCTGCCGGTGGTGGCCACCCATCCCTTGCAGTTCACTGAGGAAGACGACTACGAGGCGCATGAGGCGCGCGTGTGCATTGCCGAGGGTGAAATCCTCGGTAACCAACGCCGCGTTCGCAAGTTCACGCGTGAGCAGTATTTCAAAAATTCGGCGCAAATGCAGGCGCTGTTTGCTGATGTGCCCTCTGCCATCGCCAACACGCTGGAAATCGCCAAGCGCTGCAACCTGACCTTGGTGCTGGGCAAGCCGCAGTTGCCCAACTTCCCCACGCCCGAAGTCAAGGGCCAGCGCATGTCGCCAGAAGATTATTTCCGCTACGTCTCGCATGAGGGGCTGAATGAGCGACTGGTTCACCTCTACCCGGATGAGGCGCAACGTGAGGCGCAGCGCCCCCGCTACGTGGAGCGGCTGGAGTTTGAAATCGGCACCATCGTGAAGATGGGTTTCCCCGGCTACTTTTTGATCGTGGGTGACTTCATCAACTGGGCCAAAAACAACGGTTGCCCGGTGGGACCGGGGCGGGGCTCGGGTGCGGGCTCGCTGGTGGCTTATTCGCTCAAAATCACCGACCTGGATCCGCTGGAATACAACCTGCTGTTCGAGCGTTTTTTGAACCCCGAGCGGGTGTCCATGCCCGACTTTGATATCGACTTTTGCCAGGCCAACCGCGACCGGGTGATTGATTATGTGAAGGACAAGTACGGCAAAGAGGCGGTCAGCCAGATCGTCACCTTCGGCACCATGGCCGCGCGTGCCGCCATCCGCGACGTGGGCCGTGTGCTGGACATGAGCTACACCTTTTGCGACGGCATCAGCAAGCTTATTCCCAACAAGCCCGGCGTGGCGGTCACGCTGCAACTGCCACCGCCCGGCAAAAAGAAAGACGACAAGCTGGTGTACGCCACGGAGGCTGAGCCCATCTTGGCCGAACGCGAGAGCAAAGAGGAAGACGTCAAAACCTTGCTGGAACTGGCCCGCCGCCTGGAGGGTATGACGCGCAACGTGGGCATGCACGCCGGGGGGGTGCTGATTGCGCCCGGCAAGTTGACCGACTTTTGCCCTCTCTACCAACAGCCCGGCAGCGACTCGGCGGTGAGCCAGTTTGACAAGAACGACGTGGAGGCCATTGGCCTGGTGAAATTTGACTTCTTGGGCCTGGCCACGCTGACCATTCTGGAGATCGCCAAAGACTTCATCGTCAAGCGGCACCGTGGGCAAGAAAACTTCGCGTTTGAGAACATCCCGCTCAAAGACGGGCCGACCTACAAGCTGTTTCAAGAAGGTAAGACCGAGGCTGTGTTCCAGTTCGAGAGTCGCGGCATGCAGGGCATGTTGCGCGACGCCAAGCCGACACGGCTGGAAGACCTGATTGCGTTGAACGCCCTGTACCGCCCCGGTCCGATGGACCTGATCCCGAGCTTTGTAGCGCGCAAACATGGGCGCGAAGAGATTGAATACCCGCACCCCCTGGTGGCCGAAATGCTGAGCGAGACCTACGGCATCATGGTGTACCAAGAGCAGGTGATGCAGACCGCGCAGATCCTGGGCGGCTACTCGCTCGGTGGCGCGGACATGCTGCGCCGTGCCATGGGTAAAAAAGATGCCGATGAGATGGCCAAGCACCGCCAGATCTTCCGCGACGGGGCCGCCAAGAACAGCATCAACGAACAAAAAGCCGACGAGGTGTTCGACCTGATGGAGAAGTTTGCGGGCTACGGCTTTAACAAGTCGCACGCCGCTGCTTACTCGCTTTTGGCCTATCACACGGCCTGGCTCAAGGTGCATTACACGGCCGAGTTTTTCTGCGCCAACATGACGGTGGAGATGGGTGACACCGACAAGCTCAGAGTCTTGTTTGAAGACGGGCTGAAGATGGGCTTGACTTTCGACCCGCCCGACGTGAACCGGGGTTCGCACCGCTTTGAGCCGGTGTCGGACACTGTCATTCGCTACGGCTTGGGAGCAGTCAAAGGCACGGGCGAGCAGGCGATCAACGCCATTGTGAAAGCGCGAGAAGAGGGTGGGGCGTTCACCAGCCTGTTTGATTTTTGCGTGCGCGTGGATCGCAGCAAGCTCAACAAACGCACGGTGGAAGCACTCATCAAGGCCGGTGCTTTTGATGGCTTGCAACTCAACCGCGCAGCGCTCATCGCATCGGTGGATCGCGCTTTTGACTTTGCCAGCGCCGCCGTGGCCAACGCCAACCAGGGCGGTTTGTTTGACATGGGCGGCGAGGACGATCATGGCTCCAGCACGCAAGAGCCCGAGCTGGTGGAGGCCATGCCCTGGGGCGTGAAAGAGCGCCTGACGTTTGAGAAAACCGCCGTCGGCTTTTACCTCTCGGGCCATTTGTTTGACGAGGTGGCACCCGAGGTGCGGCGCTTTGTGAAGCGCCAGCTCGATGAT
This sequence comes from Hylemonella sp., assembly GCA_031427355.1. GTDB lineage: Bacteria > Pseudomonadota > Gammaproteobacteria > Burkholderiales > Burkholderiaceae_C > CANCDA01. The sequence continues at coordinate 4,971 of JANPNG010000427.1, read as the reverse complement.
TTGATTGACACGCGTGAGCCGCAGTTGCTGGCCGGCATCATCACCGACTTTCGCGTCATCAACGGCCAGCGCGGCAAGCTGGGCCTGTTCAAGCTTGACGACAAATCCATGGTGATCGACGCCCGGGTGACCGAGGAGTTGATGAACGCCAACAAGCACTTGTTCAAGGATGACGAGTTCATCATCGTCATGGGCAAGGTGCAAAACGACCGCTTCTCAGGCGGCTTGCAGCTCACCGTGAACCAGATGTGGGACTTGCCCACGGCGCGCTGCCGTTTTGGCAAGTACTTGCGCGTGGCCGTCAACGGTCAGGCACCCGACATTGCGCGTTTGGTGGCCGACTCGCCACCCCGGCGCGAGATGACGGAGCAGGGCGAGCTGCTGCGGGGCTTGGGTGTTCGCTTGAGCTTGCAGCGCCAGTCATCCGGTGTGTCGGCCTCAGCCGAATTGCAACTGGGCGAAGACGCCAAATTCTTCCCGACCGATGCGGCGCTGGCCGGGTGGACGGCGCAGGCCGAGCAGGGGCGCGCGGCGATTGTTTATGAGTGAGTGTGACAAAAAATCAAAATCAAAATCAAAATCAAACCAGAGCCAGAGCCAGGGCCAGGGCCTCCAGGCATCGCCTCTGGTGCCCTGATCCCTGCGCAGGCGCAATCTCCATCCCCGGCAAACGCAGCCCGTAATCCATTCCCAAATCTTCAGCCTCCAGCACCCATGCACACAAGCGTGAGAGGCTTTGCTCTCGTTCAGTGGAACCGGTTTGTGCGAAATCCAGCCAGAGCTCGCTGTGCTGCGCCTGTTGGCTGTCGCGGCTCACCCATTGGCCGGTTTGGGCGGCTTTTTTCCAGAGCACTTGTTTGAGTGGGTCGCCCCGGCGGTAGGGGCGAACGCCGTCGAATTCGTCGCTGCCGGTGCTGGGGGCGGCTGCGCTGCCGGTGTCATGCGCCACGCCTGCGGGCAAGGGGGGTGGGTTGATTTCAGCTTGCGGATAGACCAGCAGTTGTGCGGCGGGGCGCCAGACGGTCCAGACACGAAATGTGCCCAGGGGGAAGCGGGTCTCGGCGGTGAGTGCGGGTAGCGCATGCAGGCCGCGCTGAGGCGTGGGGCAGGCGAGTTGCACGCGGCTACTGCCCTGGCCCGGCACGTCGCACCAGACCCAATGTTGGGAGTCCAGCACCCTCAGGCCGATACCGTAACGCGGGGCTTTGCGCTGGCTACTTAGCGTGAGAGTGATCGTCGCAGTTTGACCGCAAAAAGCGGGCTCAGGCGGGCTCAGGCTCAGGCTCAAACCGCGCAGCGTACCATGGCACATATGCATGCCCACCACGGCGCTACCGGCCAGCAAAAAGGTCAACAGATAACCCAGGTTGAGCTGGTAGTTGATGGCGGCCACCAGCAGCACCAGCAGGGTGATCGCCAGCATCCAACCTGCTCGTGTGGGCAGGATGTAAACGTTGCGCTGGGTCAGCGTGAGCTGGTCAGTGCGGGGCTGGCGGGCCAGCCACCAGTGGCGGATGCGCCCGCGTAACCCTTCGACAGGCTCAGGGCGAACGGAGGGTGGACTCATGGCGAATGGGCAGAAGATTCGCTGCGAATGCACAAAGCGTTCACGGCAGCGGCACGGCTTCCAGCATGGCGCGCACTTGTTCCAGAGCGCCTCGGCCCGCATCATTCACGGGGTTGAGGCGGTGGGCGGTGGTTTGCGGCAGGATGGCTTGCACATCGTCGGGGGCCACGTAGTCGCGCCCGCTCAGCAGGGCCTGCGCCTTGGCGGCGCGCAATACGGCCAGCCCGGCGCGCGGGCTCAGGCCCTGCACAAACCAGCGCCCGGAGCGCGTGGCGGCCAGCAGGTCTTGCACATAGTCCAGCAATGGCGGTGCGGCGTGCACGGCGATCACCTGTTGTTGCAGCGCCAGCAGCTCGTGCTGAGTCAACAGACCGCTCAGGTGATCGACCATCTCGCGCCGGTCTTGGCCGCTGAGCAACGTGCGCTCGGCATCGCGGTCTGGGTAGCCCAACGAGATGCGCATGAGGAAGCGATCCAACTGCGACTCCGGTAGCGCATGCGTGCCCCGCTGGTCGTGCGGGTTTTGCGTGGCAATCACAAAAAACGGGCTGGGTAGGGGCCGGGTTTCGCCATCGACCGTGACCTGCTTTTCCTCCATCGCTTCGAGCAGCGCGCTTTGGGTTTTGGGGCTGGCGCGGTTGATCTCATCCGCCAGCAAGACCTGCGCAAAAATGGGGCCGGGGTGAAAGATAAAGCTCTCGCGTCCCCGGTCATACACCGACACGCCGGACAAGTCGCTGGGCATCAAATCCGAGGTGAATTGCACGCGCGAAAACTGCAGACCCAAGGTGCGGGCCAGTGCGTGGGCCAGGGTGGTTTTTCCGACACCGGGGGCGTCTTCAATCAGCAGGTGGCCGCCTGCTAATAAACAGGCCACGCCGTCGCGCACGGCATCGGGTTTTCCGACAATCACCGTGTTAAGCTGATTTAACAAAGACTTGAGTTTGAGTTGTGCATCCATTACTTAGACCTTACCCGAAATTGCTATGACCAAGACCGGCTACTTTTCCCACCCCGATTCCCGCCGACACGAAATGGGCCCCGGCCACCCGGAATGCCCTGAGCGCATCGAAGCCATTGAAGCGCGCTTGCAGGACACCGGTTTGCTGGACGCGTTGGTTCGTCTAGAGGCCCCCATGGCCGACCTAGATGCGCTGGAATACGGCCACAGCCGCGAGCATGTGAACAGCCTGTGCGACATGCATGAGCGCTTGAACGAAGAGCGCGAAGCCGGTGGCCCGCGCTACGCCCAGCTCGACCCGGACACCGCCATGAACGCAGACTCTTGGCGCGCCATTTCACGCGGCGCAGGCGCGGCCATGGCCGCGACGGACGCCGTGATGGCCGGTGAGCTGGACAACGCCTTTTGCGCCGTTCGCCCACCCGGCCATCACGCCTGCCATGACCACGCCATGGGCTTTTGCTTTATCAACAACGTGGCCGTGGCGGCCAAGTACGCGCTGGAGCGCCATGGCCTGCAACGCGTGGCGATTGTGGACTTTGACGTGCACCACGGCAATGGCACCGAGGACATCGTGGCCGGGGACGAGCGCATCTTGATGGTGAGCTTTTACCAACACCCGTTTTACCCGCAAGGCGGATCGCAATCTGGTGCTGACAACCTGGTGAACTTGCCGGTTGCAGCCAACACCCGAGGTGATGTGATCCGCGATTTGATCGAAGCGCATTGGCTGCCCCGGCTGGAGGCGCACCGACCCGAGATGATCTTCATCAGCGCCGGTTTTGACGCCCACCGCGAAGACAGCTTGGGTCAGCTCGGCCTAGTTGAGGCCGACTACGCCTGGATCACCCAACGCATCATGGAAGTGGCGCACCGCCACGGTAAGGGCCGCATCGTGTCGTCGCTGGAGGGCGGCTACAACCTGAGCGCACTGGGGCGTAGCGTGGAGGCGCATGTGCGCGTGTTGGCGGGGGTTTGATTGATTCAATGAAGGTTGTGCGATGACTGAATTTCAAAGCCTCTTAAACAACCTCGGTGGCTCAGCGATGTGGATCGAGTTGGGCGTGTTGGTCCTGTGCGTGGGGCTGGCCTATGGTCTGGCTCGCTGGATTGGGCGGGGGCAGGCCGGTGACTCGGTCTGGTTTGGTCGGCGCACGCTGGATGGGCTTTTGTTTCCTTTGTTAGCCCTGATCCTCGTCTATGTGGCACGCTATGGGCTGGCCCGTTTTCAGCCGGTGACGGTGCTTAAAGTGGCCTTGCCCATCTTCATGTCGCTGGCCGTCATCAGGTTGTGCGTGCGTGTGCTGGCCGCATCCTTTCCCCACTCGCAGGCCTTCAGACGGATCGAGCGTTTGGTGTCTTGGCTGGCTTGGGGAGGGGCGGTGCTGTGGATCGTGGGGCTCTTGCCAGCGGTGTTGGTGGAGATGGAGCAAATCACCCTGACTTTTGGCAAGACCCATGTGAGCTTGCGCACGATGGTGGAGGGGCTGCTGTCCTCGGGCCTGGTGCTGATGCTGGTGTTGTGGCTGTCGGCCTCCATTGAGAAGCGCGTTCTGCGCCAGACGGTGAGCGATTTGTCCATGCGCAAGGTGGCCGCTAATATGATTCGCGCCGCGCTGCTGCTGGTGGGCGGGCTGTTTGTGCTCTCGGCCATCGGGGTGGACTTGACGGCCCTGTCAGTGCTCGGCGGTGCGCTGGGCGTGGGTCTGGGTTTTGGCTTGCAAAAGCTGGCGGCCAATTACGTGAGCGGTTTTGTGATCTTGCTGGAGCGCTCGCTGCGCATTGGCGACACGGTAAAGGTGGATGGTTTTGAGGGCGTGGTGACCGACATCAAGACCCGCTACACCTTGATCCGCTCGGTCACGGGGCATGAGTCAATCGTGCCCAATGAGTTCATCATCACGCAGCGGGTGGAGAACCTCTCGTTGGCTGACAAAAAGGTGGTCGTTACCCTGCCCGTGACCGTCGGTTACGAGAGTGACGTGGAGCAGGTGCAGCGCATTTTGCTGGCCGCAGCCGGGCGCTGTGAGCGGGTGCTGCAAGACCCAGCACCGGCGGCGCATTTGAACCAGTTTGGCGCGGATGGCCTGGAGTTCACGCTGGTGTGTTGGATTGGGGATCCGGAGAACGGGCAACTGAGCCTGCGCTCTCAGATCAACCTTGACGTTTTGCGCGAGCTGCGCGCGGCGGGCATCGACATCCCCTACCCGCAGCGCGTCGTTCACCTGCGGTCAGGCGAATACAATCAAAAACTGACCTCATCGTCATGAAATTCAACTGGAGTGGAAACAAATGAAAGCCCTGGTAGCCGTAAAACGCGTGGTGGACTACAACGTCAAAGTCCGAGTCAAGTCCGATGGAACGGGCGTGGACATCGCCAACGTCAAGATGAGCATGAACCCCTTTGACGAAATTGCCGTCGAAGAAGCCGTACGCCTCAAAG
>JANPNG010000426.1:0-1513 GCA_031427355.1 Hylemonella sp. | reverse complement strand
CCAAGGCGGTATCAACTCACACCCATCGCAAAGCGCTCATACCCCCGCGCCCGCAACTCGCACGCCGGGCAAGTGCCGCAGCCATAGCCCCAGGCGTGGCGGTGTTGGCGGTCGCCGAGGTAGCAGGTGTGGGTGTGTTCGATGATGAGGTCAATCAACGCCCTGCCGCCCAGCGACTCGGCCATGCGCCAGGTGTCGGCTTTGTCGATCCACATCAAAGGGGTTTCGATCAAAAATCGGTGATCCATGCCCAACGAGAGGGCGAGCTGCATGGCCTTCATGGTGTCGTCGCGGCAATCTGGGTAGCCTGAAAAATCAGTCTCGCACACGCCGGTGACCATCACCTCCAGCCCGCGCCGGTAAGCCACAGCGGCGGCCAGGGTCAAGAACAAGAGGTTGCGCCCTGGCACAAAGGTATTGGGCAAACCACTAGTCTCCATCTTGAAGGCGGTCTCGCGCGTGAGCGAGGTGTCGCTCACCTCCCCTAGCACGGCTAAATCGAGCAGATGATCCTGGCCCAGCTTGGTGGCCCACTGAGGGAACTGTCGGCGGATTTCGTCCAGCACCACCAGACGCGATTCCAGCTCGACCCGGTGGCGCTGGCGGTAATCAAAGGCGATGGTTTCTACGCGTTCATAGGTGGTGAGCGCATGGGCTAAACAGGTGGTGGAGTCTTGCCCACCTGAGAATAAAACGAGGGCTGTCTTGTGCATGGCCCCAATGTTAAGCCAAGCGTTCCTTCAATCGCAGCTGATTGGGCAGCGGCACGGAGCGGCGCAACACGTCTTCGGCCAGCCACAGGGCAGACCGCTTGGCGCGTTCGGCCACCATGGGCAGGGGCAGGTTGACGTAGTCGTCGTTGAAGACTTCAAAGCTGTAGTCGCCCCGGTAGCCCAAGCGGTCCAGCCTGAGCACCAGATCCACCAGTGCGGCGGTGTGCACGCCTTCACCCGGAAACACGCGAAAGGTGCGCGCCGTACTCATGCGCTCTTCAAAGGTGCGGGTTTCTTGCCACATGAAGTCGGCCAGTTGCACGAGGAAAATTTTGCTGGGGTCGAGGTAATCAATCTCGTCCAACGGGGTCTTGGCCGCCAAGATGTGGAAGGAGTCGATGCCCAGCCCCAGGTTGGGGCAATCGGCCCGGCACACCACGTCCCAAGCGGTGGTGAACTCGTTGATGGTGCGGCCCCAGGACAGGCCCTCATACGCGATCTTGATGCCCAGCGGAACGGCCAGCATGGCGAGCTTGCGCAGATCGCGCGCAATCACGTCCAGGTCTTGCGTAGCGTGGGTGAAGGTGGACGAGCAGGCCAGCAAGACCTTGCAGTCCAGGGCGGCGCACATCTCCAACATGGATTTGGCGATGTCGATTTTGTACTGGTGCAGGTGGCCCGACAGCCCCTCAAAATCCCGCAGCACCTGAAAACCGGTGCCGCGCAAGCCGCTGTTGTGCACGGCTTTCACTGCAGCTTTGACGCCTCCGGGGTGGCCCACCAGGTCATTGGCCTTGAGC
>JANPNG010000425.1:0-2724 GCA_031427355.1 Hylemonella sp. | reverse complement strand
GTGCAACTCTGGGAAACCACCATGGACCCCACCGTGCGCCGCCTACTGCGCGTGCAGATCGACGACGCCATCGAAGCCGACCGCGTCTTCACCATGCTGATGGGCGACGAGGTGGAGCCACGCCGTCACTTCATTGAAACGAATGCGCTTCGGGCGGGGAATATTGATATTTGAGGTTGTAGGTCGGTGAAGGTATAGGCTGAGAATTTTTGACCCATACGTTGAAAAACGTATGGGGTTTTTGTTTTTTACGACATCGTACCGTCGGTACGGAAAAGAGCTGCGGTAATACAGATCAGACGTCAAACGCCTACTTGGCCCATTCCAGGTCCACGACTGTGCAAGTCCTAGGTCGGCTGACCGCCAGATTGCTGACCCGTTGATTCTTAAAAGGGGATTTTCTCGGCCTCTACATATCTGCTATCAACACTCAAGGTCATAGCAAGCCCGGATGGTGCAAGGCGGCTCTGAGACGGCGCACTTCGTGCTGCAAATCCAGTATCAGCGCTGCCGCATCCAGCCCCACACCAAAGTCGCGCTCCAGCCTGCGCGCCTCCAGTGCACATTTCAGGTCAACACTCTGAAACTGCCAATCCCCAGGAGGGGTACTGGTGTCTGGCCCGCAGATGATCCCGACCTCCACGAGTTGAACCACCCAGTTGACCTCCGCCCCGCAGGCGTGGGCTAATTCGTCAATGGACAGTGGATGCGCGCTGTCAACAGCGATGCTTGTGGTTACGGTATAGCTGGGCATGCTCATACTCCCGAACTTGTAAGGTGGCGGCGTGGATCAAATGGCGCAGCCTTTGCCAACTGGGCGTAGGCCTGGCGCGCGGCTTCATTGTCTGCCGGTGGCAATGCGATCTCCAGCAGCAAGTACAAATGGCCGGGTGGCTTGCCCGGTAAGCCACGATCCTTGAGTCGCAATTTGAGGCCGCTGCGAGCATTGGGGGGAATAGTGACCTCCACCACACCGCCACTTGGCGTTGGCACATGCACCTGCGCACCCAGAGCGGCCTCGGTTGGCGTCACGGGCAGGGTCATGTACAGGTCACTTCCATCCACACGGTAAAGCTTGTGCGGTGCGAGCCGCACTTCCAGGTACAGGTCGCCTGCGGCCTCTCCGCCATGACCAGGCATACCCTGGCCGGCCAAACGGATGTACTGCCCCGGATGAATTCCTGCGGGAATCGTGACACTGAGCGTGCGGTTGACGTATGCAGGTTTTCCTTTGGGGTCCACCTCCAGGCCACGCAATGTGATTTGCCGCTCTATGCCCTTGATGGCGTCTTCAATTGATATCTCGATGGCAGCATGGTGGTCTTCGCCGCGTCCCTTGTACTGGCGACCTTGAGCGCCGCGATGCTCACCCTTGCCAAACACAGACGAAAAGAACTCACTGAATTCTGCGCTATCAGCCGGGCCTTGTGCAGGGCCGCGATGAAACTCGAAACCCTCATCCCATCCAGGCGGGGGTTGGTAGTTGCCATGCCCCTGGCCATTGCTGCTATGGCCCTGTGCAACACGGTCGGCTAGTGCGTCGTAAGCTGCGCGTTTTTCTTTGTCGCGCAAAACATCGTTGGCCTCGTTGATGTCTCGCATGCGTGCTTGCGCATCAGGCTCCTTGCTCACGTCAGGGTGATATTTGCGAGCCAGTTTGCGAAAGGCTTTACGCACCTCATCTTCTGAGGCCGTGCGTTCGAGGCCAAGGGTCTTGTAATAGTCCTTGAAATCCATGATGTGTGGTTTGCCTAAGACGATAAGGAGTCTTCAGTATGCGCCTTTTCGTATCAGCGTTCGACTTAAATCCAAGAGTTCAAGGGGGCTCGCGTGATGGCCTATGCTCGCGTCATTTCAGGAAGGTACTACTTCAATCACATACGGAATTGCATAGGCCGACAAAATCCGCTCCGCCTCATGGCGGGCTGCTTCTGATGCCTCCTTCAAAGTGAGCGTGATCGCCAACCCACTGCCACCGGTGTTGGCAATGTCGAGATTCCACGGGCAAGGCAGCGACTGCAAGGCCGCCTCAAACACCCGCTTGGCCGCATCCATTTGAAGCACGTGTTTCATGGGCTTGCCGACAGAAGTGAGTGGCAGTTTGTCGAGCACCACGATTTCTTTGGGGACTGCGGGGCGCTCGGGGATGTGCTCTGCTGCGTAGCGCATCAATTCATCCGCCGTCACTTGCGCGCCCGGGTGCAACTGCACGTAGGCGATGGGCAATTCACCTGCATGCGCGTCCGGCTTGCCCACGGCGGCAGCTAGGGCCACCCAGGGGGACTGGAGCAAGGCGTCTTCGATGAGGCCGGGCTCGATGTTGTGGCCGCTGCGGATGATGAGGTCTTTTTGTCGGCCACTGATGCGCAGGTAGCCATCGGCATCCAGGCTGCCAAGATCACCCGTGACGAAGAAGCCATCGGCCAAGAAAGCGCCCTTGTCTTGGGCCGGGTCGAGGTAACCCCCCGCCACGCCGGGGCCACCCACCAGCACCATGCCGTTTTCATCCACCGCGCAATCGCGCAACACCTCACCGCCTGCGCCCATCTTGACGATGCGCAGCTTCACATAGGGCACGCGCAGGCCGGAGCAGCGGCGGCGCACTTCGCCATCGCGCGGGTCTAGCGTGGCGTGGCTGGTGTTCTCCGTCAAACCGTAGCTTTGCAAGACTTGCGCGCCCGTGACTTCGGTGACCCGGTCTTGCACCGCCGGGGCCATGGCGGT
>JANPNG010000424.1:0-3565 GCA_031427355.1 Hylemonella sp. | reverse complement strand
GTAATAGGCCTTGCGCTCGCGCTGGATCTGGGCCGAGAGGCTGTAGAAGCGGTGAGCGCTGGCGTCTGCGCGGGCCAGCAGCAGGTCGCCCATGGCGCGGGCGATGCGGCCATTGCCGTCGTCAAACGGGTGCAGGGTGACCAGCCACAGGTGGGCCAGCCCGGCTTTGATGAGGGCGTCGCCCACTGGGGCGGCCTCAAACCACTTCAAGAATGCATCAGTTTGCACGGGCAGTGTGCTGGCAGGCGGTGCGGTGAAATGCACTTTCTCGCGGCCTACCGCGCCAGACACCACTTGCATGGGGCCGCTCGCGTCGGTGCGCCAGGCCGCCACGGTGATGCGCACGCGTCCGCTGTAGCCCGTGGGGAACAAGGCTGCGTGCCAGCCCAGCAGGCGCTCAGCGGTCAAGGGCTGGTCAAAGTTGCGGGTGGCATCCAGCACCACGTCCACGATGCCGTCCACATGCCGGTCGCTCGGGGCTAGGGCTCCAATGTCCAACCCCAGCCTGCGGGCAATGGATGAGCGCACGGCATCCAGGCTGAGGCGTTCGCCTTCGATCTCGCTGGTTTTGATGACTTCTTGCGTGAGCACCTGCAAGGTGGCCTGCTCACGCTGGGCCATGCCCAGCTCAGCCATGCGCCCCATGAGCTGGCCCTGCGCGCGGTGGACTTGGGCGAGCGTCGCGGCCAGTGCAGCGGCGTCATAGGTGAGGTTTGGCCAGTCGGGCAGTTGCCAGATGTGGCGGGGAGTGCGAGTGGGGCGGTGAGGGCGCATGAGGCGATTATGACGCATATTCACCGCAAATTATGCGGTGAATATGGTCGAAATACGGCTCATGGTGAGGCTACTGGATGCCATGCGCTACATATTTAATAGCTGCTTACACTCATTCCGCAATGGTTTAGAGGCAGTTTTCATTCAAGCCTGCAGCAAATACCTGTCCAGCAGTTCTTGCACCGCATCCGCCTGCAGCACGTCCCGGCGGCGCTTGAGGGCTTCGCGCTCGGGCTGCTTGGCCAGCCAGCGTTTGAAAGCAACAAAGGTGGCGGGGTGCACGGTGTTCATGCGCGCCATGCTGCCGTTGCTGGCAACGATGACGGCGGAAAAGCCGGGTGAGTCCAGCAACACATTGGCGCGGCGGATGATGTCTACCTCGAAGCCGTCTTTGTTGACGGCGGTGTATTTTTGGCTTCTGCGGATGCGGAAAGTGCTGTCCACTTTCTTCAGCACGCCCAGCATGGAGCTGCCTACCTTGGCAAGCTGGGTCGAGAAGAGGATACGTTTGCGGGTGTCCCACAGCAAGTCGATGTCGCGGGTGGCCAGCGTGTCCGAGTCCAGACGGACCCCGGCGGCAGTCTCGTAGGCGTAGAGCGCATGGGTGCCCACCACGCGGAAGTGCTCACTGAGCTGAGTGCTGGCCAAGCGGTTAAGTAACGCAACCACCAGCGGGTCAACCCGACCCACCCGCAGCGCGCGGTTCAGGCGCTGGTGTTGTGCCAGAGAGGCTTTGAGGCCAGCAACACGCTCTGCACACTCGCGCTTGCGCTGGGTGAAGCGCGCGTAGATGGCTTCGTTTTCGGGTGTTCGCGGTCCCAAGCTGGTTTCGGCCCCGGCGGGTGTGGTGCGCACCAGGTACTTGGCGTCTGGCGCGGAGGCGGGGCCAGCATGCCAGTACATGCCGCCGCGCACCTGGGCGGCTTCCGCCTGGGCTTCTTCCAAGGCATCGAAGACGGCGACTGCGTCAATGTATTGGCGCGCGATGGCTGCGCTTGTTTCTAGCATTTCGGTATGTTATCTATTTTTTAACAGTGTGCCGTAAATTGTTTAAAAACAATCACTTAGTCACATTTTAAGTACTGTTTAATTGTACGACATCAAGCTCAACAGCGCCTGTGCCCCTTATGTTCGCGTTGCGTGGGCTTTGGCCGTTTGAGCCGCCTCAACGTGGCCGCACATAGCCAGACTCAATCCAGGTCTGCGCGCTGTCAACCGTCAAATGGAAAGTAGGCGCAACGCGAACCTGGGCAAGTTGCTCGCCCAGTTCGGTCTGCGCACGCAGTGTGGCGGTGGCGCCCTCGTCGTCCGGCACGATGGACAGTTCCACCCGAATGCGGCTGCCGCCTGCCGAGACGGTCACGTTCTTATTGAGTTCGGCATGGCGCTGTTGCTCGGAGCGGCGGATGAACTCTTTGGCCGTCTTGACCAGCGTATGGAAGGCCGCCGTGTCCAGTGGCTTGGGGTTCTTTTTGTCCCGCCCCATCGTCCACGGGCCCACCAAAGCGGGTTCCGATTGGCCTGCCAGGTACATCGCAACGGCCCAGCCGTCGTCGTCTTCGTTCTTGATGACGCGAGCCGTCCACTGCTCGTCGCCCCACAATCGAGCTTGCTGGAGGGGTTCGGGGGGTTCCACGGTCATGGTGTTTTGATGCAAAGTGGTGGAGCATAGTCTTGATTGGTTTCGTCCTGGGGCACTGTGCACCCAGCAGCGACAATCTAGCCTCATGAATCACGCCGTCGCGCGTTTGCGCGCTTCACGTTTGGCGCGCAGCGTCAAACCATTTCTGGCCCGAGGCGGCCCACGCGGGGAGCGCTGCGCGGGTTGTCGGCTGGTGCCTAGCCACTGCCTGTGTGCCTTGCGCCCGGTGGTGCCCACGCGTGCCGGGGTGTGCCTGCTGATGGCGGACATTGAGCCGCTCAAGCCCAGCAACACCGGCTGGCTGGTGGCCGATGTCGTGGCCGACACCTTTGCCTTCGGCTGGGCACGCACCGAGGTTGACCCGGCGCTGTTGGCCCTGCTGGCTGACCCGCAGTGGCAGGCGTATGTGGTGTTTCCCGGTGAGTTCGTAGCGCCCGAGCGCGTGGTGACTGCGCTACTTCCCGCTGATACTGGTGCCGCCCCTGGCCAGCCACAACTACCGGCAAAGCGCCCACTGTTCATCCTGCTGGACGGCACCTGGGCCGAGGCGCGCAAGATATTCAGCAAAAGCCCCTACCTCAACCATTTGCCGGTGCTGAGTTTGCAGCCCGATCAGATATCGCACTACCAGTTGCGCCGCTCCAAGCGAGACGATCACTTTTGCACCTCCGAGGTGGCCGCCCTGTGCCTGGCCTTGGCGGGTGAAGCGCACGCCGCTGAGGTGCTGGACGCTTACCTGGATGTGTTCACCCACCACTATTTGAACGCCAAGCAGCAGCTCCCCGTGAATGGGGAAGATGCTGCCCACCAGCGTTTGCGCGCACTGTGTGGGCCGGGCGGCGACAATCAGGCTTGATGCAAACATTTCCGAGGCAAGCTTGCCTCAACTCCAAAGCCCGCCCATGACCCAAGACACCTCCCCACCCAACGACGCCACAGCCCCCGCACTGTGCGACTCCTGCGCAGGTATCCAGCGCAACTGGCGCCGCGCCCCTGGCCACCCCGAGTTGATGCAAGGCACCAACCGCAGCGTGGAACACAAACACGGCACGGTCACCATCACCCGCTACCGCTGCGAGCGCTGCGGCACGCTGTGGGACTACGAGAACAACAAGGTCAACCGCCACGCGGGTTGGTCGGTGGTGGGCA
>JANPNG010000423.1:0-3895 GCA_031427355.1 Hylemonella sp. | reverse complement strand
GGCCCGACAAGGTGGGCAAGGTGGTCAAAGTGCAGGGGGTGACAACCGTTTTCAGGGGGCGACCCAGGGGCAACGTGCTCGCCAGCCTGCGCCAGCACCGCAGGCCAGCGCGATGGCGTCGGCCTTTGCCAAGCTCAAGCGCTGAGGAAGTCGTCATTCCCGCGTAGGCGGGGAGTCCCTAAGCTTGACTTTGTGTAATGGGTCAAAGCCAATCGCCCCGCTTATTGATAAAGCCCCATTTGCCATTCTGTTTTACTGCGGCTTTGCCAGTTTCAAATGCCCTGGCATCTTCAAACCGGGGTTGGATAACCCATTCTTGTCGCTCGTTAATAAAACCCCACTTTCCGGAGCTGGCCTGTACAGGAGCCACACCCTCACTGTAGGACCCGACATTGCGGTATTTCGGCCCCGTGGAATCGCAGGCACCAAGAATGAATAAAGCCACCACCAAGACGGCAATGACAATGATTTTGAATTTTGTAGGCATGGTGAATTCAATCCCGGCCATGCTCGAAACAATCGCCTTGCTCCATCCCGTCTGCGTCGCTGTTGGCACCCTGATATTTATCATTGTTGGGGTTGAGCTGGTTGGCGTGGTTGTCCATGCTTGCGTCGTAAGCATCGTTGTTTGGATTCATGCTGTCGCTGCGATCATCGTTGGCTGTTCTGCCCATTTGAATTCTCCAATTTTGAAATTGATGGCCGGTCATAGTGGCCTGGATGACTTGATATCGGGGCAAATACAAGGATGCCTTTGGTACATCAGCAAATGTGTTTTCATCCGTCTGACAGCAAAAAGCAAACCCTGTATTGCCCCGAGCTGATTACTTCCGTGGTGGGTTGTTGCCGCGACCACCGCCGGATGGCCCACCTGATTTACTGGGTCCGTTTTCGAGTTTCGTGAACATTGCTTTCTCCTTGTGCCCCGGAATTTTGGGTGAGCTGCGCCAGCCCGGGACACCGCCCGCGCAACCCAGAAACTTGTAGTGATTTAGTTGAATTAGTCCGGCAGACTCAAGAACTGCAGCGTTTCTTCACCGTCAATGTCATCGCGCTTTTCAAAAACGCGCTCTTCAAGAAGACGGGTGACCTCGGCAACACTGCTATCCCGCCACGGGGCAGATCCATAGATTCCGGGTGAGGTTTCCTCAACGAGATCAATGCTGTACTTGATGCCATTGCAGTAAACAAGCTCCTTGTTTGCGCGCAATAACCTGAACGGTATGTCGAGAAGGATGGCAATGTGGCAGGTACCAGCCCTGATACTCCAGCATTCAGGAGGATAGGCGGTCAGATGTGGTGCCAAAGATCGAGCCAAGCCACCGGCAAGCCAATTGATCACCAAAGCGTGACTATTTCCTTCCGCCTTGAAATTTTGGAAGACTTCTTCCGGCAACTCTTCCAGATCGCCCTTTGAGTACGCCACACGTTGAGATTCACTCTTGGCATCACGTTCTAGCACTCGAAATCTCAATTGACGAACATCATCAGGCCTGTTCTTTCCATCGAAGTCGGTGAAAAAGTTTGCTTTGCTGATTGCCCATTCTTCCAATGGCTCTTCAAGCCAGAATTGGTCTCGCCAATTTGGATTCACCCATTTCAAACCGCTGACCTCCGGCCGGCATCGAACAAAACTTAATTTGCAGCGCATCGCCGGAATGCGTGGATGGACTATGTCAACGTGAAACCAGGGAAGTGAACGACGCAGAGTGATGAGAGCATCGCTTTCATGCCATTTCGTCCACTTTTCAAAAGTATCCCGGATTCGATACATCACATCGCTAACACCCAGGACGATTTCTGTTTCACGTGACCCGTGCACTGTGGTGAGTAACATCCAATGCCCATGAACACCGCCTGGCTGTCGCAGCTGCGCCTCAGACCAACCCGTCAACTCCGCAAGCCATGCGATTTCGCTTGAATTCTGGCCGATCTGAGCAACCTCAATTTGCACACCAATATCTGTGGCGAAGCTTCGTATGCAATCGTCTTCGTCGATTGGACTGTCATACGTTTTAATGTGCTGACCAAATGCACGCTCAAGCTCAGGGTTGTTTCCAGATTCTTTCTGTTCAAGGATCTGCTGCTCAATCCGGCTGACAAAGTCCGCAGAATCCTCCGGGACATCACCACCTTGAAGTATTTCGACCGTAGTCCCCAAAACCTTCGCCAAGGCAGTAGCCCTTGCCTTACTTGTATTGCCCGTTCGTTCGATGCGTTGGTAGGTGGTGACCAGCGTTGCGTCAGTCGTTTTGGTTCCCAAAAACGCATGGACTCGTTTTGCCACTTCCCCTTGGGTGAGGTGCAATTCTTCCCGCAAACTGCGCAGCCGTTTCGGGTCGATTTTGAATGATGGTCTTGTCACGGGATGTCCTCCATGTGTGTGAAGGGAATGATGCTCATCCCTGTTTATGATGTCAAACATCATAAACACAGCATAAACAGAGATCATCCATTTGACCCAAGACTGCTATCGTGAGTCACTCCGGCGCGGCCCGGACAGTTTCGGATTTCTAATTGATACCTGACCTGCCCCCAATCCCCGTATCAATCAAAATTCCAGAAGTCCGTGGTTTGCTGCAATCTGCGCGCCGTCGGACTCGATCTATTTGCCACCAAACTGCTGCACCTGGATTCGGCAATTTCAGCAGCGCATTGAAAACGTCAGTTCTGGCTATACTGTACACATTAGCTAGTTTTATCAGGAGCCCGGCATGATATCTGTGACCTCTGTGGAAGCACAAAACCGTTTTGGGCAATTGCTGGACACGGCCCAGCGCGAGCCCGTCACTATTACGCGGCACGGGCGCACGGCGGCGTTCATTGTCTCGCCGAAGGATATGGACGACCTCATCAATGCGCGCAGCAGGCGCAGCAAGGCGGTGGCTGAGTTTGAAACGTGGAGCATGCGGGCCAGCCAAAGCGCGCTGCCAGCGGCCGCCGAGCTGACGGACGAAGACGTCGTTCGTCTGGTTCGTGAGGCGCGATGAGCGCCCTTCGGCGCGTGGTGTTTGACACCAGCAGCCTGGTTGGCGCCGCGTTACGGCTGGGCTCTGTACCGCATCGCGCGCTGGCCCAAGCCTTATCTGCGGGCGACCTGTGCGCATCTGCGGCCACGCTGGCCGAGCTGGAACAGGTGCTGCTGCGCCCAAAGTTTGACCGCTACCAGCTACGCGATGTACGCATG
The DNA here is from genome assembly GCA_031427355.1 of Hylemonella sp. Lineage (GTDB taxonomy): Bacteria > Pseudomonadota > Gammaproteobacteria > Burkholderiales > Burkholderiaceae_C > CANCDA01. Next base: position 708 of record JANPNG010000423.1, on the reverse strand, counting down.
GAGTTTGCGGCATTATTGCGTCGACAAGTTCATTTGTTCGACGTTTCCGAGGCTGACGAAGCCAACGCGCAGCCACTTTGCCGTGACCCTAAAGATAATAAATTTCTGGCCCTGTCCAAGGTCTGCGATGCTGATGCGCTGATCAGCAGTGATGCTGATTTGCTGGTCATGCACCCATGGCAGGGCGTGCAAATCTTGACGCCAGCGGCGTTTGTTGCATTGGCACGAACCTGATTCAGCAGCCATATCAGCTACAACTGTGACCCCAGAGGATGAGCGAGCGTGGCGGTAATTGAAGGAGCAGCTTCACCGCGCCAAACTCGAACTGGACCTGGTTGATGTAGTAGATGAGGGACATGGTAGCCTGCGGTGTAGTATGAAATCCCCGCTTTAGCCGAGCCCAATTCACTCTAAGCCACGAGGCCCCCCATGCCCTGAGACGACTTTCTATTTTTGCACCGCCTGCGTGTGCGCTGGGCCGTGGTGGACGGCACCGGCAAGCTGGTGGACACGTCCACCGTGTTCCCGCATGAGCCCCGGCGCGACTGGGAGGGCTCGCTGCACACCCTGGCGGGCGACCTGATCAAGCAACTGGCCAAGCTGCGCGACGGCGCTGAGATTCAGCGCGTGGTCGTCAGTGAAGCCGGGGCCTCGGTGTACAGCGCGAGTGAATTTGCCTCACAAGAAATGCCGGATGTGGACGTGAGC
>JANPNG010000422.1:0-5684 GCA_031427355.1 Hylemonella sp. | reverse complement strand
TCGCAGTCGCCGAACATGACCTGGACTTCGAAAATAACCGTTTTACTCATGTCAAATAGCCTCCGGGTTTTCCAATAGCAAGGCCATGCCCTGACCGCCGCCCACACAGGCTGACGCAATGCCCCAGCGCACACCGGCACGTTTCATCTCGCGTGCCAGCGTGATGGTCAGGCGCACGCCGGTCGCAGCCAGGGGGTGGCCCAGCGCGATGGCACCGCCGTTGACGTTGAGGCGGTTCATGTCCAGACCCAGCTCACGCGCCACTGCCAACGTTTGTGCGCCTTGGGCTTCGTTGATTTCAAACCGGTCTATCTGGTCCAGCGTCAGGCCAGTCCGTGCCAGCAGCAGGCGAATGGCCGGTGCCGGGCCAATGCCCATGATTTCTGGCGGCACACCCACGGCGACACTGGCCACCACGCGGGCCAGCGGTTGCCGTCCTTGTGCTTGCGCCCAGGGCCGGGCCCGCTCGCCGCAGGCCACGACCGCCGCCGCCGCGGCATCCACCAGTGCGGCGCTATTGCCGCCGGTTTGAACGCCGCCTTCATAGACGGGCTTGAGTTTGGCCAGTACCTCGATGGGAGACAGACGCGCATGGGTGTCCAGCGCCACTTCGCTGACCTTGCCCTGCAACTTGATGCCACGCGTCGCGTAACCTGTCAGCTCGAATTTTTCGGTGATGACGGGAACGATCTCACCCGCGTGAAAACCCGACTGCTGTGCGGCCACTGCCTTGGCAAATGAAGCGCTGGCAAATTCGTCCACTTGCTCGCGTGTGATGCCGTATTTTTTCGCCAAATTCTCGGCGGTCTGGATCATGTTGATGCCCGGGGCCGGGTCTTTAAGCGCTTCCCACATGTAGTCCTTGAAGCCCACGGGTACACCCAGCTTGAAGCCGGTGCGGTGGTCAAAGGCGGCAATCGGGTTGCGCGTCATGCTTTCGGTGCCCACCACCAAAGCCGCATCGCAAGAGCCTCCTTGAATTTGCTCCCCGGCTTGGCGAAACAGCTCAAAACCCGTGCCGCAAATACGTTGCGCCATGATCGCCGGGACTTCGGCTGGCACACCCGCGTACAGACCAATGTGCCGCGGCAGGAAGAATTGGTCAAAGTCGCCAGGTGCCATATTGCCCGCGACGACTGAGCCGATGTCCGCAGCGGCAATACCACTGCGCGCCAGTACCGCCCTGGCGGCCTTGATACCCAAGTCGGTGGGCGAGACATGACCGAGTGCGCCACAGTAGTCGACCATGGGCGTGCGAATGCCGTCCAGCAGCCAGACGTCGTTGAATGCGTTGAAAAAACCTGAATGTGCCATGCGCAATTCCGAGTGAGTGTCAAGGAGCCGTCGGTGTGAGGATGGCGTGCAAATGGCCTGTGTGCAGTGCCTCTACCGTGTCGGCCCGGTGCGCCAGCACGGCGCGCTGGTTGATGGAACCTTTGTCGGTGATCTCGCCACGGTCAATCGTGGGTGGTTCGGCCAGCAGGCACAGGCGGGCGATGCGGTTGGCGCTGCCGGTGGCGGTTTGCGCCAGTGTATTCACCACGGTTTGGAAATGCGCCAGCACTGGCGCGCTGCTCAGCACATCGGCCATGGCCGCGTTGGCGGGCAGGCCGCTCAAAGCACGCACGGCTTGGGTGGGGAAGACCATGGCACCGACTTCCTTGAGGTTGATGCCGGTCAGCACTACGTCCTGGATGTAGGGCGCGCCCGCCGCAATGATTTTGGCGCGCAGCGGCCCGACGCTGACAAAGGTGCCGGTGGCGAGCTTGAAGTCTTCGGCAATGCGGCCATCAAATTTCAGGCCCAGGTTGATGTCGGTCTCGTCAATCCATTTCACGGCGTCGCCGGTTTTGAAAAAACCTTCCTCGTCGAAAGCATCAAGCGTCTCTTGCGGCGCGCGCCAGTAGCCGGGTGTGACGTTGGGGCCTTTGTAGCGCACCTCGGTTTTGCCGTCCATGTCCACCAGTTTGAGTTCCATGCCGGGGGTGGGGACGCCCAAGTCGCCTGCGCGCACATTGGGGCTGTTGACCGAGATGGCAAAGGGGCCAGACTCGGTCATCCCGAGGCCTGTGTTCATCACAATGCGTTCGCCAATTTCGCGCTCTTCGGATTCGTACAGGCTGTCCCAGATCGGCTGGGCCAGGGCTGCACCGGCGTAGAAAAACATCTTCACGCGCGAGAGCAGGTTCTTGCGCAGCGCACGGCCTTCTTCGGTGTCGGTTTTCATGGCGTTGGCAATCGCCTCAAAACCGGTGGGCACATTGAAGTACACCGTGGGCGCAATCTCGCGCAGGTTGCGCAGGGTCTCTTGCATCAGCGCGGGTGTGGGTTTGCCGTCGTCAATGTAGAGCGTGCCACCGTGGTACAGCACCATGCCGAAGTTGTGGTTGCCGCCGAAGGTGTGGTTCCAGGGCAGCCAGTCCACCAGGATGGGCGGCTCCTCAGTCAGCACCGGCATGCTTTGGGCCATCTGCTGCTGGTTGGCGCACCACAGGCGCTGGGTGTTGATGACGGCCTTGGGCAGCTTGGTGGAGCCGCTGGTGAAGAGAAACTTGGCGATGGTGTCCGGGCCGGTGGCGGCCATGGCAGCGTCCACGGCGGGGGTGACTGGAGTGGCGAGTAATTGCTCAAACAATGTAAAGGCCGTTCGTGCTGCGCCTAACTCCGCTCGTGCTGAGATTGTCGAAGCGCTCGCGAGGACTTCGACAGGCTCAGTCCGAACGGGTGAGGTGGTTGGGGCCGGTGGGGTCGTGTAAACCACTTCCACATCAGCAGGAACCGCCGCTGAAATGGCCTTGTCGTAGCGCGTTGCATCGGCGGCAAACACCAAGCCCGGTGTCACCGTGCGCATCACATGTATGAGCTTGTCAAAGTCCTGGCTCACCAGCGAGTAGGGCGGTGAGGCCGGTACATAAGGCACGCCGGCCACCAGGCAGCCCAGAGCCAGCACCGCGTGCTCCAGGTCGTTCTCGGACAGGATGACGACCGGACGCTCTGCACTCAAACCGCGGTCAATCAAGGCCTGCGCGATGCTGCGCGCCTGCGCCCAAGCCTGGGCGTAGGTCACATGCCGCCAGTCGCCGCTGCTGCCGTCGGTCAACTTTTCACGCCGCGCCATGAAGCTGCGATCCGGGGCCGTGGTCGCCCAATGTTGCAGTCGGTCGGTGATGCGTTCTGGGTAGGGTTGCAGGGGCTGCTCGGCCTGTAGGTAATACGTGCCGGGTGCGCCGTCGCGCAGCACGACGCGGGTGACGCCGAAGGTGAGAGGGCGGAATTTTGCGGTGCTCACGATTTTTGCACCTTCGTGCCGGCCTTGCCTTCCAGAAAGTCGCGCACTCTTTGCTTGGCTTCTGGCGCGCTCTGGGCAATGGCGGCCATCATGGCCTCGGTGAAAAATCCCTGGTCGGCGGGTTGCTCGGCAATGCGGGGCAGGGCGTGCATCAGCGCGTAATTGGTCAGCGGCGCGTTGGCCGCGACGCGCGTGGCCAGCTCAAACGCCTTGTCAAACGCGCTGCCCGTGGGCACCAGGTACTGCGCCAGGCCAATGCGCTCGCCCTCGGCAGCGCTGATGACTCGGCCGGTCAGCATCATGTCGGTCATGCGCGCAGCACCGATCAGGCGCGGAATGCGCACCGCACCGCCGCCGCCCACAAAGATGCCGCGTGAGCCCTCGGGCAACGCGTAGAAGGTGGTCTCATCCGCTACGCGGATGTGGCAGGCGCTGGCCAGCTCCAGCCCACCACCGACCACCGCGCCGTGCAGCGCCGCAATCACGGGCACCGGGCCGTACTGAACCCGCTCCAGTGCAGCGTGCCACATGCGCGAATGCATCAGGCCTTGGCCGGCGTCGCGTTCTTGGAGCTCGGACAAATCGAGCCCGGCGCAAAAGTGCTCACCCTCGCCGTCAATCACGGCCGCGCGCACGCTGGCGGGCAGGCCGTCGAAAGCATCGCGAATGGCCAGGATCAGTGCGTCGTTGATGGCGTTGCGCTTCATGCCGCGCGTGAGGCGAATGACGGCAATCTCTTGCTGTTCGCCGCGAAGGTCAACTTGTAAATCTGGGGACGTCATGGATGGCTTTCTTGAAGTCATCATTATGGTTATAAAAAATAACTATTTCAATAGAGTGCCACTTGATATGAGTCAGTGTTTACCCTGAGTTTGTGGCAATGGGTGAAACCGTCTAAAGTGAACCGCTTCCGATAGAACAATCGACGAACCCCAGGGGGCAGGAGGTGAGTATGTACACAGAGAATTTCGACGCCATCATCATTGGCGCCGGCCAAGCCGGGCCCGCGCTGGCGCAGCGCTGCAACCGCGAAGGCCTGCGCACCGCCGTGATTGAACGCGGTCATTTCGGCGGCACCTGCGTCAACGTGGGTTGCATCCCGACCAAAACCATGGTGGCCAGTGCGCGCGCCATGCACTTGGCCGGGCGTGGCAACGAATTTGGTTTTTCCACGGGTGAGTTGCGGGTGGATATGGCAAGGGTCAAGGCGCGAAAAGATGAAATCGTGCACAAATCACGTCAGGGCGTTGAGCAGTGGATGCGCGGACTGGACCAGGCGCAGGTGATTCAGGGGCAGGCCCGCTTTGTCGGGCCCGATGTGGTGCAGGTGGGCCAGCGTCGTTTGCAGGCCCCGCGGATTTTCATCAACGTGGGTGGGCGGCCCGTGGTGCCCGATCTGGCGGGCATTCGCGACGTGCCGTATCTGGACAGCAGTTCCATCATGGAGTTGACGGAGGTGCCGCAGCATCTGGTGATTGTGGGCGGCAGCTATATCGGTCTGGAGTTTGCGCAAATGATGCGACGCTTCGGCGCGAAAGTCACGGTGATGGAGCGCTCGCCCCAACTGTTGCCGCGTGAGGACGAAGACGTGTCGGATGGCGTACGTGCCATCTTGCAGGCCGAAGGCGTCGAGTTCCGGCTCGCCGCGCAATGCCTGTCGCTCTCACGCAGCGGGGAGCAGGTGGTGGTGGGTGCGCTCTGCGGCGATGGCTCTCAAGCCGTTGCGGGCAGCCATGTGCTGCTGGCCGTGGGTCGGCAACCCAATACCGACGACCTGGGGTTGGAGGCAGCGGGTGTGGTGCTGGATGCGCGCGGCTACATCCAGGTCGATGAGCAATTGCGCACCAGCACACCGGGCGTGTGGGCGCTGGGGGACTGCAATGGCCGGGGCGCCTTCACCCACACCGCGTGGAACGACTATGAAATCGTCGCGGCCAATCTATTTGACAAGGATCCGCGCCGCGTGAGTGATCGCATCGGCTGCTACGCGCTGTTCATTGACCCGGCACTGGGCCGCGTGGGCCTGAGCGAGCGTGAGGTGCGCGCCAGTGGCGTCAAAGCGCTGGTGGCGCGCATGCCCATGCAGCGGGTGGGGCGGGCGCGCGAGGCGGGTGAGACGCAAGGCTTCATGAAGGTGCTGGTCGATGCCAATAGCCAGCGCCTGCTGGGTGCGGCCATTCTGGGGCTGAACGGTGACGAAGTGGTGCACGCCCTGCTCGACGTGATGGCCGCAGGCCTGCCCTACACCGCCATCTCGCGCACCATGCACATTCACCCGACGGTGAGTGAACTGCTGCCGACGCTGTTGCAGCAGTTGAAGCCGCTGGAGTCGACTTAAAGGGGCGTTGGCAATCTGGATAAACTCCGCCCACTGCCCCATCAAACAGGGCTCACA
>JANPNG010000421.1:0-17807 GCA_031427355.1 Hylemonella sp. | reverse complement strand
GCGCGCAATGCGAGCGCTGAACTCGGTGGGCAGTGCAATTGCTTCGTCAAAGCTGTTGGTATGCAGCGACTGCGTGCCGCCAAACACCGCCGCCATGGCCTCAATCGTGGTGCGAACGACGTTGTTGTACGGGTCTTGCTCAGTGAGCGACCAGCCGCTGGTCTGGCTGTGCGTGCGCAGCATCAGGCTCTTGGGCGACTTGGCTTCAAAGCCCTTCATGATGCGGCACCACAGCAGGCGCGCCGCACGCATCTTGGCGATCTCCAGATAGAAGTTCATGCCCACAGCCCAGAAGAAGGACAGGCGCCCGGCGAAGGCGTCCACATCCATGCCTTTGGCAATGGCCGTCTTCACGTACTCCTTGCCGTCGGCCAGGGTGAAGGCCAGCTCCAGCGCTTGATTGGCACCGGCTTCTTGCATGTGATAGCCGCTGATGCTGATCGAGTTGAACTTCGGCATGTGCTGCGCCGTGTACTCGATGATGTCGCCGATGATGCGCATGCTGGGCGCGGGCGGGTAGATGTAGGTGTTGCGCACCATGAACTCTTTGAGGATGTCGTTCTGAATGGTTCCAGAAAGCTTGTCCTGCGAGACACCCTGCTCCTCCGCCGCCACGATGTAGCCCGCCAACACCGGCAGCACCGCGCCGTTCATGGTCATGGAGACTGAGACTTTGTCCAGCGGAATCTGGTCGAACAAAATTTTCATGTCCTCCACGCTGTCAATAGCCACACCCGCCTTGCCCACGTCACCCGTGACGCGCGGGTGATCCGAGTCATAACCCCGGTGCGTGGCCAGATCAAACGCCACCGACACGCCCTGCCCGCCCGCAGCCAGCGCCTTGCGATAAAAGGCATTCGATTCCTCAGCCGTGGAGAACCCTGCGTACTGGCGAATCGTCCAAGGCCGCACCGCGTACATGGTGGCCTGCGGGCCGCGCAGATAGGGCTCGAAGCCCGGCAGCGTGTTGGCGTAGGGCAGGTCTTGGGTGTCCTCTGCCGTGTACAGCGGCTTGACGGTGATGCCATCAGGCGTCACCCAATTGAGCGCCTCCACATCCCCACCGGGGGCAGATTTGGCTGCGGCTTTTTGCCAAGCGTCGAGGTTGGCGGGCTTGAATGGTTCAGTCATGTTTGAATTTTACTCAAAATATCTTCCGTAATTATAAATTCAAAATTCAATTTGACGGTAAAATTTAGAACATGAACGCAGCCGTCCCCCACGACCGACTCAAGCCCCGCGCCCTCTACGAAGAGGTGGCCGAGCTGCTGCGTCAACGCATTTTTAAAGCCAGCAAGGGCGACATGGAACCCGGCGCTTGGATTGATGAGCTCAAGCTCGCCGCCGAATACGGCATCAGCCGCACCCCCCTGCGCGAGGCCATCAAAGTGCTGGCCACCGAGGGCCTTGTCACCATGAAACTGCGGCGCGGTGCCTACGTGACCGAGGTGAACGACAAAGACCTGCGCGACGTGTTCCATTTAATGGCGGTGCTGGAGGCCGATGCCGCAGCCGCTGCGGCCACCCTGGCCACAGAAGCCCAACTTCAAGAACTTGAAGCCCTGCACCAGCAACTGGAAAAATCCACCAAAGACCGGGTGAAATTTTTCACCGTCAACGAGGCCTTTCACCACAAGCTGCTGGAGGTGGCCAACAACCGCTGGCGCGACCAGATGGTGGCCGACTTGCGCAAAGTGATGAAGCTCAACCGCGCGCAGTCGCTGCTCAAAGCGGGGCGGATTGAAGAATCACTGGCCGAGCACCGCGCCATCATGGCGGCGTTAAAGCAACGCGATCCTGCTACAGCTCAAAAAGCAATGCGGGCGCATATCGAGAGTGGGCAAGAGGCAGCGGCTTAAATTTATCAATTACCGTTTGCCGATCTCCACGCGAGCCGCACCCGTAGTCACCAAAAATACCCCCGGCAAGATAAGGGCCGCACCCACCAGATGTTGCCAGCCCGGCGCCTCACCCAGCACCCACCAAGCGGTCAGGCCACCGTACAACGGCCCCAGGTAAAGCGACACGGCCACACGGCTGGCCCCCAAGACTTTTTGCGCCCAGCCGTAGATCCAATACGCCCCCAGGCCGGGCACGATGGCTGCAGCCAGAACCAGCAACAAGGCGGGCATGCCCCACTGCGTGAGCCCCGGTTGCGTGGCCTCCCAAATGGCAAAAGGCAGCAGTGTCACAACGCCCCCCACGCAAATGGCGGCCAACCGCGCCGTGGCGCTCAAGCTGCTGGGCCACAGCTTTTGCAACAGGGCATAGGCCGCCCACGCCACGGTGGCCGCGACGATCCATAAATCACCCGGCACAAATTGCACGTTGGCCAGTTGAGTCCACTGCCCTTTGACCACCACGTTGAGCACGCCCGTCAAAGCCAGCGCAACGCCCAGCACCTGGCGCAAACCCAATCGCTCGCCCAGCCAGCAAGCTGAACCCAGGCCAATGAGCACGGGTGAGGCGGCGTAAATCAGCGCGATATTGATGGCCTCGGTGGAGCGCGCGCCCTGATAGACCCAGGCCCCGCAGATGAGCATGCCCAAAGCACCCAAAATCAGGTACTGCCACCAGACTCTCAACACGTCTGTACGCTCACGCCACAACTCAGGCCCGGCAACCGCCAACAACACACAGCCCGCAACAGCCCAACGCCCCAGCGCCAGCAGGTGGGGGCCAATTACCCCTGGGGCTTTGCGCGCCACGATGTAGTTGACCGTCCACAGTGCAGGCACCAGCCACAGCAACGTCTGCGCCCAACGGGTTTGGCGGTGGTCTTCAGACATGTTTTGTTTCGATTTCACTGTCGGCTCTCTCTGATCAACTGCGCTAACTCTCGCAGCCCAATCGCTTCCACCCCGTCTCCGAAGGGATAGCGATCTGCCCGCGCATGAACCATGTACTTGCGTGTGGGCTTGAGGTCTTCACAGGCGCTGTAAAACCCGCGCCGTGGCTTGCTGCTGGTACCGCGTTTGACCTCAATAGCCCACAAGCCTTGGCCGGGCATATCGAGCAGCAGATCGACCTCTGCACCATTGCTGGTGCGGTAAAAGCCACTGCTGGTGTTGATGGGCGCGGCGTTGAGCAGGGCTTCAACAGCAAAGCCCTCCCAGCTACTGCCCACTACGGGGTGCGAGAGCAAGTCGTCCTGCGTGGTGATGCCCAACAAGGCGTGCACCAACCCGCTGTCGCGGATGTAGAGCTTGGGGGATTTCACCAGGCGCTTGCCCACATTGCTGTGCCAAGGTTGCAAGCGGCGAACCAGCATCAAGTCCACCAGCATGTCCAGATAACGGTGCACGGTTTTAGCGTCAATCATCAGATTCTTGCCCAGCTTCGACACCTCCAGCAAGCCGCCCTGCCGGTGGGCCAGCATGGTCCATAGGCGGCGCAGCGTTTGCGCGGGGATGCGCACGCCGTAGCTGGGGATGTCTCGCTCCAGATAGGTGTTGATCAGGTTGTGCCGCCACACCATGCTTTGGCGCTCGCTCTTGGCCAGAAAGCTGCTGGGGAAACCGCCGCGCAGCCACAGTGTGTCTTGCTGATCGGCATCTAGCTCTTGAAGTTGCAGTGGCGGCAGCTCCAGATAAGTGATGCGTCCGGCCAAGCTCTCACCCGACTGACGCAACAACTCGCCAGATGCGGACCCCAGCAACAAAAAACGGCCCGCCGAGAGACCCTTGCGCCGTCCCTGGTCAATCAGACTGCGTAGGGGTTGAAACAAGGCGGGCATTTGCTGCACCTCGTCCAGAATGACCAGCTTGTCTTCATGCTGAGCGAGGTAGGCCTCGGGGTCAGTGAGCTTTTGCCGGTCGCTGGGGCTTTCCAGGTCAAGGTAGATGCTGGCGATCTGCTGATCACCCACCTTGCGTGCCAAGGTGGTTTTACCCGCTTGCCGTGGTCCGAGCAGGGCCACGGCGGGGAAATCAGCCAAGGCCTCTTTCAAATCGGGGTAAAGCAGACGATAAAACATCCATGAATTATACGGAATTAAATCCTATAAAGCATGGTATTTTTAAACCAGCCTTCAGCACCGCGAGGGCGAACGCCACTGAAAACGTCAATCAATCTGCGCGTTGGCGTCTTTCACGATCTTGGCCCAGCGCACCAAGTCGTCGCCCAATAACTTGGCCAACTCATCCGGCGTGCTGGGTGCGGCCACCGCGCCTTGTGACATCAGGAAGTCTTTCATCTCGGGCGTTTTAAGCACTTGCGTAAATTCGGTCTGCAGCCGCGTGATGACGACTTTGGGCGTGCCCGCCGGAGCGAACAGGCCATACCAGGAGTTGACCTCCAAACTGGGCACGGTTTCGGCCAGTGTGGGCAGGTCTGGGGCCAGCGGCGTTCGCTGGGCCGTGGCTACCCCCAAGGCGCGCAGTTGCCCGCTACGCACAAACGGCATCAGACCGGGAAAGCTGCCAAATGTCATCTGCACCTGCCCGCCCACCAGATCAGTGGCAGCAGCCGCTGCACCCTTGTAGGGGACATGGGTGATTTGCAGCCCTTCGGCGGACTTGAGCATCTCTGCCAGCAAGTGGTTCAGCGTGCCATTGCCCGCTGAGGCGATGTTCAGTTTCCCGGGGTTGGTCTTGGCCAGGGCAATGAGCTCGCGCAAATTGTTGGCGGGCACATTGGGGTTGACCGCCAGCAGATAGGGTGCGGTGGCCACCGTCATGATGGGGGCGAAGTCTTTGACCGGGTCAAACGGGATCTTGCGGTACAGCGCCGGGTTGATGGTCTGCGCGCTTTGCGCCGTCAGCAATAGCGTGTAGCCATCGGCCGGGGCACGCGCCACAAAACTGGTGCCCACATTGCCGCCCGCACCAGCTCTGTTCTCCACCACAAACACCTGCCCCATGCGGTTACCCAGCTTGTTGGCAATGGCGCGCGCAATCACGTCATTGGCCCCACCGGGTGATTGCGGCACGATGAGGGTGATGGGCTTGCTGGGGAAGGTCTGAGCCCAACTCGCACCGGCCATCAACAGCAACGCGACTGTGCGCAGGCTCCATGGTTTCAATTGATTCATACTGAACTTTCTGAGTTGATGCAACGAGCCGCAGCCATCACCACGCGGGCGGGCTCGCCTTTGAGTCGGTGGTCGCTCCACATCTGACGCCATTTGCGCGCACCCGGCAGGCCGTGGCGCAAGCCCAGCATGTGACGGGCGATGGCGTACCAAGGCGTGCCGTGCGCGGCGGCTTCACGCTCCATGTAGGCAACCATTTTATCTTCGACTAGCTCGCGCGTGAGGGCTTCGACGGGTTCAGTCCGAACGGTGGAAAAATCATGATTAGCCGAATCAAAAAACGCGGCGTCCCAGCCCGCCATCACCCAGGGGTTGTGATAAGCCTCGCGCCCCACCATCACACCATCGAGCTGAGCCAATTGCACAGCGATCTCGTCGTTCGTTTTGATGCCGCCGTTGATGCAGATCGTCAGGTGAGGAAAATCCGCCTTCAACCGAACCACCTGCTCATAACGCAAAGGCGGAATTTCTCGGTTCTCTTTAGGGCTGAGTCCCTGTAGCCAGGCGTTGCGCGCGTGGACGATGAAAACCTGGCAACCCGCCTCGCTCACCGTGCCCACAAAGTCGCGCACAAAGTCATAACTCTCGGTCTTGTCAATGCCGATGCGGTGCTTCACCGTGACCGGCACGTTCACCACATCGACCATGGCCTTGACGCCGTCGGCCACCAGTTGGGGCTCAGCCATCAGGCAGGCACCAAAGGCACCGCGCTGCACGCGCTCACTGGGGCAGCCGCAGTTGAGGTTGATTTCGTCATAACCCCACTGCTCGCCCAGCACTGCGCACTTGGCCAAGTCATGCGCCTCGCTGCCGCCCAGTTGCAGCGCGACGGGGTGCTCCTCAGTGTTGAAGTCCAGGTGGCGCGGCACGTCACCGTGTAAGAGCGCGCCAGTCGTCACCATCTCGGTGTAGAGCAAGGCGTGGCGGCTCAGCAGGCGATGGAAGTAACGGCAATGGCGATCCGTCCAATCCATCATCGGGGCTACGGACAATCTCCAGCGGTCAGGGGGAACGGGCTTGCTTAACATGGATTGGATTATCCCAGCCCGATCCATGTCTGACTTCAGTGTGGCGTTATAGCGTGACGCACCAGGGCGCCGCGTTGTGGGCGAAGCCCATCCACAGCGCCCAGAAGGAACTGGCAGCCAGGGCCAGCCCGGCCAAGCGCATCCCCCATTGGCCCGCACCCGGCCCCCGCAGACGCAGCCAGAGCCATGGCCCGGCCATCATGGACACACTGGTGCCCAGGGCAAACAGCGCCATGACGAGCACGCCGTCCAGCACCTGCCCCGTCATGGCAGCCACCAGCAAGGCCGAGTAGAGCAGGCCGCAGGGCAGAAAGGTCCAAAACATGCCCATCACCAGCGGTGCACCCCTGCCCCAACCGGTCGCCAGTGAGCGCGCCCCTAACCAGACCCTGCGACCGACAATCTCCAGCCAGACCGGTTGCTGCGCCGTCCACAGCAACAACATACCGAGCAACAGGGCAGCCACATGAAACATAGTCCACACCGGACGCAGGGCCGCCGACTGGATGCTGAGCCAGCCCACGCCCTGCATGGAGGCCGCCGCTACGCCGCCAAGCGCGGCGTAGCCGATAATGCGACCCGCCTGAAAACTCCACATGGCCTGATTGCTGCGGGGGCCTGCGGCTTTGCCCATACCAGCGCAGGCCGCGCCGCACATGACAATGCAATGCGGCCCACCGGCCAACCCCATCAGCAAGGCCGTTGCGACTAGCGAACTTTGCATGCAGGCACTCTAGATAATCTTGGAGAAGCGCGCACGGTTACGGTCCGCCTGCAAATAGCGGTCAAACACCATGGCAACGGCACGCACAAAAAACCAGCCCATTGATGTCACCTGGATGCCGCTGTCGTCCATCTCCACCAGGCCTTGCTCGGCCAGTTCACGCAGTGCATCCAGCTCGGTGGCAAAGTAACTGTGGAAGTCGATCAGATACGCCAAGTTGATGGATTCGAACTCCACATTGCCCTGGCACATCAGCCCCATGATCACGGCCCGCCGCACCAAGTCATCCCGCGAGAGAGCCAAGCCCCGAACCACGGGGAAGCACCCACGGGCGATGTGATCGTAATACTCGTCTAGCGTCTTGGCGTTCTGAGTGTAGGTTGCACCGATGCGCCCGATGGAGGAGACGCCCAACCCGATCAGGTCGCACTCCGACAGTGTGCTGTAGCCCTGAAAATTACGGTGCAAGCGACCTTGGCGCTTCGCGATGGCGAGCGCGTCGTCCGGAAGGGCAAAGTGATCCATGCCCACATACACATAGCCAGCACCCATGAACGTCGCCATGGAGTTGGAGAGCATGGCAATCTTCGCGGAGGCACCAGGCAAGTCGGCGACCAAGATGCGACGTTGCGGCTTGAAGCGCTCCGGCAGGTGCGCGTAGGCATACAGGGCAATGCGATCCGGCCTCAACGCCACGATCTGCGACAGCGTGCGATCGAAGGACTCCGGGGTTTGCAAGGGAAGGCCATAGATCAGGTCCACGTTGACGGAATCAAAACCACGCTGGCGCGCGGCCGCAACCAACTCAAACACCTGTTCGGCAGGCTGCACGCGATGCACCGCCTTCTGAACGTCGGGGTCAAAGTCCTGCACACCAAAGCTCAGCCGGTTAAAGCCCAACTCAGCCAGCGTATCGAGCCGTTTGGCATCCACCGTGCGGGGGTCGACCTCGATCGAGTACTCGCTCCCAGGCGTCAGAGAGAAATTGCGTCGCAGCATGGCCATGAGTGAACGCAACTCATCATCACTCAGAAAGGTCGGCGTTCCACCCCCCAGGTGCAACTGAACTACAGGTTGCGCCGTACCCAACTGCGTGGTGTGCAAGTCCACTTCGCGGCTGAGATAGCGCAGGTATTCGCCAGCCCGGTCATGGTGTTTGGTGATGATCTTGTTGCAGGCGCAGTAATAGCAAAGTGACTCGCAAAACGGGATGTGCACGTACAGTGACAGTGGCAACACCATCGCTGCGGCACCCGAACGGCGTTGTTGCAGTGCCCGCACGTAATCATCGGCAGTGAACGCCTCGACGAAACGGCCTGCCGTGGGGTACGACGTATAGCGCGGCCCGGCAACGTCGTAGCGACGCAGCATTTCCGGGGAAACGGGATCAACGGTGGCAGCATTCATATATGGTCCTTAACTCAGTTTTCACTGTGCCTAAAGATGAAAATTTTTTCTTGATATGCATCAAACACTGCTAAGGTACTGACTTGCATCTCAAGGATTCGTCAAATGAGTGATCTCAACCTACAGCCTGTGAATCCACACTCGATCAAAGTCGCCTGCGCCACCTGCAACTTGCGTGAATTGTGTCTGCCCATGGGGCTAACCAAAGAAGAACTTGACCGCTTTGACAGTGCTGTGACCACTCGCCGCAAAGTCAAGCGCGGTGCGTCCTTGTATCGTACCGGGGAGAAGTTCTTTTCCCTCTATGCCATTCGCACAGGGGTTTTCAAAACCTGCGTTGCCTCCGAAGGTGGCCGCGAGCAGGTGACCGGCTTCCAGATGGCGGGAGAGATCATCGGCTTGGACGGCATTGTGAACGACCACCATACCTGCGATGCCATCGCACTGGAGGATGCAGAAGTCTGTGTCATGCCCCTGGACCGCATCGAAGAACTCGCCCGAGAGGTCACAGCCCTCCAGCGTCATGTGCACAAAATCATGAGCCGGGAAATCGTGCGTGAGCATGGGGTGATGCTGTTGCTGGGCAACATGCGCGCCGAGGAACGATTGGCCGCCTTCCTAATCAACCTGGGGCAGCGCCTGCACGTCCGGGGGTTCTCCCCGTCCGAATTGGTACTGCGAATGACGCGTGAGGAAATCGGCAGCTATCTTGGCCTCAAAATCGAGACGGTCAGCCGGGCATTTTCAAAATTTGCCGAAGAAGGCATTATCGAAGTCAAGCAGCGGCATGTTCGCATCCTGAAAGCTGATTCACTCACGCGGATGGTCAATCATTCAGAATGCCGCTAAGGCCCTGCTGCTTGCGCAGCAGACTCATGCTTCGGGGTGGCTCTCAATCGTCTCCCCCGGCGACTCCCGGTTTTGATTCACCTCGAATGAGGACATGGACAGCAGCATGGTCAGACCACTTGAGAGCATGGTGAACCCCCAAAAAACAAAAAACGACACGGTATAGACGCCTTGCCGCGACAGCGCAAGCGGATGACCCAGCCAATGCAGATCCTGCGGGTCCACCACCGCGAACACCAGCATCTCCAGCACCCCGGCAACCAGGAAGGCAGGCCAGGCAATCCACATCAGTTTTTGTACTCTCACGCTTCTCTCCCGCTTGTTTGCCTTATGACTTCCTGTGAGCTCAGTGCCGCGTCTCGGTCTTGGGTGTCGGCGCAGTACCGGTGGCCGCATGGTTGCGGGCCTGAACCGCAGGTGCCACGCTATTGGGACTGCCCTCCAGTGTCTTGTTGATCTCAATTCCCTTGCGGTAGTAGTCCTCGGTCACCAAGGGATCGGGCCTACTGATGGCCAGATACAGCGTGACAAACCCGGCAACCACCACGATGGCCGGGCCGACAATCACCAGCCACACGTGACCAAATTTCCACCAAGGGAGCGATGCGTCTGAGGCTTGGTCTGACATGTCAAATCCTTATCGTGGAACCATGAAAACGGACTTTTCGATGACGCGTGCCGGCGCGTCCTGCGCAGCAATTTCAAACTGGATGGGGTGGCTGCCCGCAGGCGCGGCGTCATAAGGCATCTGCACCCGCACAGCCACCCAGCGCGACTCCGTGGCACCGACCGCTACCAGCTCGTCTGACGCCACAATCAGACCCGGCAAGCCTATCACCGACAGCTTGTAACGCTGAACCGTTTCAGTTGCGTTCATCAACTGGAGACGGTAAACATTCTCAATCTTGCCGCCCTGCACAATCCGGGCCATGACGCCGCGATCACGCACCACATCCACCTTCAGGGGGGTGCGCATCGCCAGACTCACCAGCAAGCCCAGGCTAATGGCCGACAAAATGACCGCGTAGATCAGCACCCGAGGGCGGATCACGCGCCGCAGCGTCTGCGCGCGGCTCCAGCCGTTCTGGATGGCGTTCTGGGTCGAGTACTTGATGAGTCCCCGCGCATAGCCCATCTTGTCCATCACGGTGTCGCACACATCGGCACAGGCGCCGCAATTGATGCACTCGTATTGCAGCCCCTGGCGGATGTCGATTCCTGTGGGGCACACCTGCACACACAGGCTGCAGTCCACGCAAGCCCCCAGATTGAGAGACGCGGGGTCGGTCTTGCGCGAGCGTGCGCCGCGCGGCTCGCCACGCGGCGTGTCGTAGGTGACGATCAGGGTGTCATTGTCGAACATGGCGCTCTGGAAGCGCGCATAGGGGCACATGTACTTGCAGACCTGCTCGCGCATGAAGCCAGCATTGCCATACGTGGCGAAACCATAAAAAATCACCCAGAAGACCTCCCATGACCCCATCCGGGTCTGGAGGAACTCCATGCCCAACTCGTGCACGGGGGTGAAATAGCCCACGAAGGTAAAACCAGTCCAGGCGGCCACCATGCCCCAGAGCAGATGCTTGAACGACTTCTTGACCAGCTTCCCCAGCGACATCGGGCTGGCGTCGAGCCGCATGCGGGCCGATCGATCCCCCTCGACCTTGCGCTCGATCCAGAGAAAGATCTCGGTGTACACCGTCTGCGGGCAGGCATAACCGCACCACAGGCGACCGGCCACAGCCGTGAACAGGAACAGGGACAGCGCCGATATCACCAGCAGGCCGGCCAGGTAGATGAAGTCTTGCGGATACAGGACCAGATTAAAGATGTAGAAGCGCCGCGACCCAAGGTCGAACAACACCGCCTGGCGCTGTCCCCACTCCAGCCAGGGCAGTCCGTAAAACACCAACTGGGTCAAAATCACCATTCCCCAACGCCAATTGGAAAACAAGCCCGAAACACTGCGTGGGTAAATCGTCTTTTGCGCTTCGTAAAGCGAGACCATCACCTCATCGGGTTCAGGCCCACCAGAACCCGGCTGCGAAGGCCCCTGCGCGACGATGGGAATAATCTTTCGATTGGATGGCACGGGATAAGTCAAGGTTGCCTGGCTTGTGCAGAGCTTGGACTACTTGCGACCCGCTTCGCCCTGAGACAAACCCCAGACATAGGAGGCCAGCACCTGAATCTGCAGCGCACTCAGCTTGTCTGCCTGAGCGGGCATCTGGTTGACCTTGCCGGTGTTGATCATGGCAACAATGGCAGCTTCACCCCAGCCATGTAGCCAGATGTCATCGGTCAGATTGGGGGCACCCAGGGCTTGATTGCCTTTGCCGTCCATGCCGTGGCAGGCCGCACAGGCACCAAACTTGGCCTTGCCCAATGAGGCTCGCAGGGAATCACGGGGGCTGCCCGAGAGGCTGAGCACGTAGTTCGCTACGTTCTTCACATCATCTGAAGTGCCAACCGCAGCCGCCATGGGCGGCATGTTGCCAATGCGTCCTGTGGTGATGCTTTCTATGATTTTTTCGGGTGTGCCACCGTAAAGCCAGTCGCCATCGGTCAGGTTGGGAAATCCCTTGCTGCCCCGTGCATCCGAGCCATGACACTGCGAACAATTGTTCATGAACAAGCGCTCCCCAATCCCCATCGCTTGCGAATCTTTAGATAACTCTTCAGACTTCATCGAGGCAAACCTGGCGTAAAGGGGTGCCAACTCCTTTTGCCCATTTTCCATTTCGGCCTGATGCTCGCCCAGCGATGTCCAGCCCAGCGTGCCGGGACTGCTGCCCAGACCCGGATACAGGGCCAGATAGACGCCGGAAAAAATGATCGTGATGACGAACAGCCATACCCACCAGCGCGGCAATGGGTTGTTCATTTCTCGCAAATCACCGTCCCACACGTGACCCGTCGTGTTGTCTTTGGCGGCCGTCACCCTGGCCTTGCCGCTGAACCACAACAGCAAGAGGCACAGCGCGATGCTGACCACCGTGATGACTGCGACGTAGCCCGACCAGAAGCTGCTTGTAAAGTCGCTCATTGTTCTTTTTCCTTTGACGGCTCTCGTTAATCCTACTCGAAAGGCAGATTGGCCGCCTTTTCGAAATCTTTTGCATTTCGGCCAGACCACGCCCATAGCACGATGCCAATGAAGGTGATAAGACTGGCCACCGTAGCGATGGATCTAAGGGTATTGATATCCACGATGTGAGCTCCCGTGTTCATTTAAGGGCCGTACCCAAGACCTGTAGGTAGGCGATCATGGCTTCCATTTCCATCTTGCCCTTCAACTCATCGGTCGACTTGGCGATCTGTTCATCCGTGTACGGAACACCCACGGTCCGCAGCGCCCTCATGTGGGCCGGCATGGATGCAGCATCCACGGCATCTTTAGCGAGCCAGGAATAAGCCGGCATGTTCGACTCGGGCACCAAGTCGCGTGGGTTATTCAGGTGGACGCGATGCCACTCATCGCTGTAGCGGCCACCGACACGCGCCAGGTCAGGCCCCGTGCGCTTGCTGCCCCACTGGAACGGGTGGTCATAAACCGACTCGCCCGCCACCGAGTAATGCCCGTAACGCAGGGTCTCAGCACGAAATGGCCGGATCATCTGCGAGTGGCAGTTGTAGCAACCCTCACGCACATAAATGTCACGTCCCGCCAGTTGCAGGGCCGTGTAGGGCTGGATGCCCTTGATCGGCTCGGTCGTTGACTTCTGGAAGAACAGTGGCACGATTTCCACCAAACCACCTACCAGCAAGACCAGCAGGATGAGGACGATCATCAAGAAGTTATTGGTTTCAATTTTCTCGTGCGACAGGCCACCACTTGACTTGTTGTTTGACATGATTCTTGGCCTTTAAGCGTGCACCACTGCTGCTGGAATGGTGACTTCATCAGTACGCCCTGCTGTTGCCGTCTTGACGACGTTCCACAACATCAGCAACATGCCGCCGAGGTAGAGCACGCCGCCCAGCAGTCGCAACACGTAGAAGGGGAAGGTCGCCTTGACCGACTCGACAAAGGTGTAGGTCAAGGTGCCGTCCGCGTTGATGGCGCGCCACATCAAGCCCTGCATCACGCCGGCAATCCACATGGCCGCGATGTAGATCACGATGCCGATGGTGGCCGTCCAGAAATGGATTTCGATGGCTTTGACGCTGTGCATCTGCGTCTGGCCAAACAGGCGTGGAATCAAGTAATACATGCTACCCATGGTCACCAGCCCCACCCAACCCAAAGCACCGGAGTGCACGTGGCCAATCGTCCAGTCGGTGTAGTGGCTCAGGGCGTTGACAGTCTTGATCGACATCATCGGGCCCTCAAACGTGCTCATGCCGTAGAAGGACAGGGATACGATCAAAAACCGCAGGATGGGATCGTCACGCAGCTTGTGCCAGGCGCCCGACAGCGTCATGATGCCGTTGATCATGCCGCCCCAGCTGGGTGCCAGCAGAATCAGCGAGAACACCATGCCGACCGACTGGGTCCAGTCCGGCAGCGCGGTGTAGTGCAGGTGGTGCGGCCCCGCCCACATGTAGGTAAAGATCAACGACCAGAAGTGGACGATAGACAGGCGGTAGCTATAGACCGGCCGCTCGGCCTGCTTGGGGATGAAGTAGTACATCATGCCCAGGAAACCCGCAGTCAGAAAGAAGCCCACGGCGTTGTGGCCATACCACCACTGCACCATCGCATCTTGCACACCCGCATAGGCGGAGTAGGACTTCATGAAGCCCGCAGGTATGGCCGCACTATTCACGACGTGCAGCAAGGCAACCGCAAGGATGAATGCCCCAAAGAACCAGTTGGCCACGTAGATATGACGAACCTTGCGTGTGCCCACCGTGCCAAAGAAGACCACGGCAAAGGCCACCCAAACCAGCGTGATCAGGATGTCAATCGGCCATTCCAGTTCGGCGTATTCCTTGCCCTGGGTATAGCCCAGCGGCAGGGAAATCGCGGCGGCCACAATCACCGCTTGCCAGCCCCAGAAGGTGAAGGCAGCCAGCCGGTCGCCAAACAGGCGTACCTGACAGGTACGCTGAACAATGTAGTAGGCCGCTGCGAACAAGCCGCAACCGCCAAAAGCAAAAATGACGGCATTGGTATGCAGTGGCCTCAGACGACCATAGCTGAACCAGGGCAGGCCCAGATTGAACTCGGGCCAAGTGAGCTGGGCGGCAATGATCACGCCGACCAGCATGCCGACCACGCCCCACACCACCGTCATGAGGGCAAACTGCCTGACCACCGTGTCGTTGTAAGCCGTCGCGCTTTGATTTGAAAAACTCATTGACACCTCGTTTTGATTGCTGAGGCGAGTTTGAAGGGTGCACATGCCATTCGTTTTGACTTATATCAACCGATGTCAAGGATCCTTGAGAATCCGCTCGCCTTCGGCTTCGATATCCTCGAACTGGCCCCGGTGAATCGCCCACCAGAGCCCGCCCAGAATAAAAAACACCAAGATGACCGATAGCGGGATTAGCAAATAAAGGATGTCCATCAGAGGCCCGCCCTCCCCTGCGACCCGCCCGCCAGACGCAGGGCATTGAGCACTACCAACAGCGAACTGGAAGCCATACCCAAGCCAGCCAGCCACGCTGGCAACCCGCCCATCACCGCCAGCGGCACGCACACGGCGTTGTAGCCCACAGCCCACCAGAGGTTTTGGCTAACGACTCGCAGCGTTCGACGGGCCAGCATGACCGTATTCACCACAGGGGTTAGCCGGTCTCCCAGAACCACGAAATCTGCCTGCGCCTGTGCCAGCGGGACGGCTTGTCCGAAAGCAAAGGAGACATGGGCACCCGCCAACACGGGGCCGTCATTGAGCCCATCGCCCACCATGGCGACCTTCTCCCCGCGCTGTTGGGCCGCATGCAGATGCGCCAGCTTGTCCTGCGGCGAGCATCCGCCATGCGCCTGCGTAATACCCAACTGCGACGCGACGCGGGCGACGGCGGGTGCTCCGTCGCCCGACAAGAGCCGGACTTCAAGGCCTAAGGCCTGCAAGGCCTTGACGGTTTCGAGGGCATCTTGACGGAGGTCTTCATGAAACTCAAAGCTGGCCAGCCAGCCCCGTTCATCACTCAGGCAGGCGTAAGGGCTGTCTACCGGGGACTGTTTCAGCCCGCAAAATCGTGCCGAGCCCAGCCTCAAGGCGTGACCCGATGCTGTGTCTTTGTCCTTGGCTTCGTCTTGCGCCGCATGGACACACCCCGACACGCCCTGCCCGGCTGTCTCGCGCACACCATCGGCAAGCCATCGGGGTCGCCGGGCATCAGCGTTCAATTTGGCACGCTCCACCAAGACCCTTGAAACTGGATGGTGCGAATGCCCGGCCAAGGCTGCCGCCATGTCAAGCGCCTGCTCCTGCGACACACCGTCCCGCGTGCGGACGGTGGCCAGCACCATGGCATCGCGCGTCAGGGTGCCCGTCTTGTCAAACAGCACGACATCAACACCAGCCAGAGCTTCCAGCCCTTGCAAATGTCGCACCAAAACCCCCTGGCGTGCTAACGCCCCGGCGGCTGCCAGCATGGCCGCCGGTGTGGCCAGCGACAGCGCGCACGGACAGGTAACCACCAGCACCGCCACCGCCACCATGAGGGCATGAGCCGGGTCCTGCGACCACCAGAACGCACCAGCGCCTGTGGCCGCCAGCAACACCGCCAGCAAGAAGGGCTTGGCGATGCGATCGACCCGTTGCGCCAACGGCGGCTTGGTCGTTGCGGCGCTTTCCATGAGCGCGACGATCTGAGCAAAGCGAGTTTTTTCACCGATCTGCTCCACGCGGACCAAAACAAGGCCAGACAGGTTGTGGCTGCCAGCAATGACGTTTTCACCCACCCGCCGGGGCACGGGTCGGGATTCACCGGTGAGCAGGGCCTCGTCAGTCAGCGTGTCGCCCTGCAAAATAAGGCCGTCTGCCGGGAACACCTCGCCGGGGGCAATGCGCACGATGTCGCCCGCCCGCAAGCGCCGCACGGCCACGCGCTCAAA
Organism: Hylemonella sp.; assembly: GCA_031427355.1. GTDB lineage: Bacteria > Pseudomonadota > Gammaproteobacteria > Burkholderiales > Burkholderiaceae_C > CANCDA01. The sequence continues at coordinate 1,752 of JANPNG010000421.1, read as the reverse complement.
CCCGGCACCGCCCTGTTGCCGCTCTACGCTGTCAGGCAGGCGATTCATCAGTGCTTCGAGCGCGCCAGCGGTGTGGTCGCGCAAACGCAACTCCAGCCAGCGGCCAGTCAGCAGAAAAAAGACGAACATGGTGAGGGAGTCGAAATAGACCTGCCCGCCAAAGAGCCCCTGGGGATTAAAAGTGCCAGCCGTGCTGACGACAAAGGTAATCAAGATGCCCAGCGCCACAGGCAAGTCCATGCTGACGCGGTGCTGCGCAATATCCCGCAACGCCGCTGAGAAGAACTGCCCGCAGGAAAACAGCAGTACCGGCAACGTCAACACCCAGGAGGCCCAGCGCAAGAGCTGCTCCATCTCTGGCGTGAGGTCTCCCGGCGCGGCAACGTAGGCGGGCCACGCGTACATCATCACCTGCATCATGCAAAGGCCTGCGACCAGCCAGCGCCACAGCGCCTTGCGGGTCTCCAGGCGGCGGCGCTGTCCGGCAAAGGCGTCCTGAGCAGGCACGGCGCTGTAGCCGGCCCGGCGCACGGCCTGCATCCACCCGGAGGGCATGACCGCAGCCGCCGACCAGACCACGCGCGCCCTGTGGCTGCCAGCGCTCACCGCAGCACTGCTCACGCCGGGCACGGCCTGCAAGGCCGCCTCGACCGTCAGCGCGCAAGCAGCGCAGTGCATGCCCTCGATCACTACATGGGATTCCCAGCAAGCATCCCTCCCGCTGACAGGTCGGCTAAACGCGCCCCACTCATCGGGGTCATCCAGCATGTGCAAGGTGTCGGGTGTCGCCTTGGGCGCAGATATTGCTGTGCCCGTGCACTCTGAATCGAACGCGGACGAAGCGGGATGGACCGTCCCGGCAAGACTTGCAGTGGGCATGGAATAAGCGTAACGGACGAAACTAGGCAGCGGTTTGACTTGGATCAAGTTGAAGCATGCCCCGTACCGTCATTTCCGCCCCGTCATGGCCGATGGCAGCACCCACTGATCGAACTGCGCCGCACTCACATAGCCAGAAGCTACGGCGGCCTCACGCAAGCTGCTGCCTTGCAGATGCGCGGCTTTGGCAATCTGTGCCGCTTTGTCATAGCCGATATGGGGGTTGAGTGCCGTCACCAGCATGAGGGAGCATTGCAGCAGATCGGCAATGCGTTCGCGGTTGGGCGTGATGCCCACCGCGCAGTGGTCGTTAAAGCTCAGCATGCCGTCAGCCAGCAGTCGCACGCTTTGCAAGAAGTTGTGCGCGATCAGGGGGCGAAACACATTGAGCTCGAAGTTGCCCGATGCACCGCCCACATTGATGGCCACATCGTTGCCGAACACCTGCGCACACAGCATGGTGAGCGCCTCGCACTGCGTGGGGTTGACTTTGCCCGGCATGATGGAGGAACCCGGCTCGTTCTCGGGCAGGCTCAGTTCACCCAGCCCACTGCGCGGGCCGCTGGCCAACCAGCGCACGTCGTTGGCGATTTTCATCAGGCTGGCCGCCAGGGTTTTGAGCGCACCGTGGGCGTGCACCAGGGCGTCGCAACTGGCCAGCGCCTCGAACTTATTCGGGGCCGTGACAAAGGGCAGACCGGTGAGTGTGGCCAGCTCTGCCGCCACGGCTTCGGCGTAGCCGGGTGGGGCATTGAGGCCGGTGCCCACCGCCGTGCCGCCCAGGGCCAACTCGCACAGATGGGGCAAAGCGGCGCGCACATGAGCCGCACCATGCTGGAGTTGGGCCACGTAGCCCGAGAACTCTTGCCCCAG
>JANPNG010000420.1:0-8130 GCA_031427355.1 Hylemonella sp. | reverse complement strand
GGAAGGAGTGAAACGGTATTGCATATTTATCCATGGGTTGTTTTTTCTTGTCTGTCGCGAAGCTTGATTAGCCATTGGTGCCAAGATTCCGGAAGCAAAGCGGGCAGCATGTATTTCCAATCCTTGAGCGTGCCGTAGCCCTGCTTCATGACGGCGCGAAATATTTTCCGGGCAGCGGACAGGTCTCTTTGCCAGTAACAGGTGTAGCCGCGTTTAAGCAGTTCACCACTGGTTAAGGCATGAATGGCATTGGGTTCAAACATGGCGGCTATCTCTGGATGTTGTAACAAATAGGCACGTTGAACTTCGAAATGCGATAAAGCGATTCTGGCTCGATTACTGATCATCTGGTTTCCGTGATGCCGGTACCACTTGATTTGTCGTCAATGAAAGAATTTGTAGTCGAGCTTGTGAAGGCTGTCAAAAAGTAACCTGCGATTGCTGAACTTTTTAGGCGTCACCAATAACAGCAAGCCTGGCCATCCCCCACACCCCAGCGCCCCATGAAGCCGCAGGCTCGAAGCACGGAGGAAATTGGGATCAGGCAGCGCCCTTGTTTGAGCGTAGCGAGTTGGGGCGATGACCCCAATTTCTGAGTAGCACGGCGGCCTGCCATTCATTGTCCGGCGTGTCGGGGGCGGATTCGAAATCGTCGGCCTGTTGCATTAGCTGGCGCACTGCTGCGGGTTCGTGTTCCAGCAGGGCGGTTGTGACGCCCGTGGCAGCGGCCCAAGCGCTTAGCGTGCCCGCAAAAAATAGCAGCCTTGCGGCCCATTGAAGTGACCAGGGCTTGAAACGGCGCATGGTGTTAACCCTCTAAAGCGATCACTGTACGCCGGGGTCGGCCGCGTCGTCAAATCGACTGGCTGGCTTGCCAGGTGGCCAATTGGGAGGGACGCAGGCCGTAGCGGGCCAGCACGCCCTCGTGCAGGCGGCGTAGTTCTTCAACGATCAAGGCTTGCACGTTGGCCTGCGCCGTGTCGGGCACTTGCGCCGTGACGGCCTGCTGAATCAGCGACAGGGCCTCTTGCTGGGGTTGGGTCACAACGGCGCGAATGGTTTCCTTAATCAAGTCACGCCAGGCCATGCGCATCGGGTCAGGTTCAGCCAGGTCTTGTTTGATGGCCAGGTAGGCTTGGGTGGAGCGCTCATAAGCCCAGACGTAGAGATCGCGCAGCAGTTCCACGCGCGTCATTTCATACAAGCCGAGGACGGCGCGGGTGTAGGCGGGCTCTGGCACGTCCAGGAAGGTGAGTGGACAAAGGTTAGCGCGAAACAGCGGCAGATTGGCGGCCAGCCGGGAGGTGCGCTTGTTGGTGTTGGCGAACGGTTGCAGGTAAGGCAGGTGCACCATGACGAAGAAAGACTGCTCAAACGGATCGGTGATCTGATTGACCTTGGTGAGGGCCAGGTCCAGCGCATCGTTGATCTGCTGCGGCTCTGACAAGGGGCGATACACGCTTTTGCCAATGTCCACTGCGTGTTGGCGAATACGGCCCTCATCGGCAGGGTTGGGCAGCAGATTTTCAGCCAAGGCGCTGTGCAGGTTCATCAGCGTGTAGCGGTTAAAACCGACGGCCCCCACGTTTTCCACCAGCAGTTCGATGGCGGTTTTGTGGTTGAGGATCATCTGCGTTTCTAGGGCCGCCTTGCCTTGGGCTACAGTGCCGTTTTCAATCAAGAGACGCGTGTCCAGACGAGAGTAGGTGTTTCCCTCCAACTGGCTCGATGCCCAGGACAGGTCAATTAGTAACCGGTTCAGGATGGATCGGCTGTAGGTGCCCGCAGGCGTTTGCGCTTGGGCGGTCTGGCCCATCTTGTGCAACTGCCGCCGCAGTGAGGGCGATAAATAAGGGCTGACGTTGGGTTGGTAGGCGTCAAGAAAGTCGCCATGCGTTGTGATGGCCAGCGTTTTTTTGGGGGGGGGAGCGAAATACTGGCGGGCACGGCCTTTGCCCGTGGCGCTGACTTTCCCCGCTATTTGACGCCCGGCCCGGTCACCCCGTCAAACCCCAGACGACTCAGCAGCGGCAGGTCGTCCGCGTGCTCCACACCGAGCGCGATGACGGCGATGCCCAGCACGTGCGCCATAGCGCACAGGCCGCGCAGGAGCTCCTGGTTGCCCTCGTTGCTGCCGATACCGTGCGCGTAGCTGGGGTGGACTTTGATGTAGTCCAGACCCAGGCCCGCGAGTTGGCCGCTTTCGGCGAAACGCTGATCCAGATACTCAATGCCGACGCGGCAGCCCTGCGAATTGAGCATGCGGGCCAGGTCGCGGAAGGCATTGAACTCGTGGAATACGCCGTACTCGGGCACTTCGAACAAGAGACGCTTGCTCAGCCCGGGTTGGCCTTGCAGCAGTGGGCGCAGTGCATTGCGAAAACCGAAGTCGGCGATGGACTCTGCCGAGAGGTTGACGGCCACATCACCGGGGCCGTTTTGCAAGTGCGCCATGGCGAGTTGGACCACGGCCAGGTCAATCGGTGCAGACAGGCCCAAGGTGGTTGCCATCGGCATGAAATCACCTGCACCCAGCAGCTCGCCGGGGGCGTCCAGGCGCAGGCGAACGACCGCCTCTTGATGCAGGGGCGTACCGTTGGCCGCAGTGAGCACCGGGTAGAAGTGCAGGCTTAGGCGCTGGCCCGTGACGGCCTCGCTCAAGAGGGTGCGCCATTGCTCGGCTGGCATGTTGAGCTTGCTGCTGCCGTCTTCCACCGCATGCCAGTTGTTGGGGCCTTTGGCCTGGGCCTGGGCCAGGGCTTGGTCGGCGCGGGTGAAGAGGTCGCCCAGGCTTTGATGGCGGTGGTAGCGCACGGCGGCGACGTGGAAGAGGTCGGGCAGGTCTTTCTCCCAATGGGGCAGCCAGTCTTGCGTGAGGCGGGTGTGGATGTCTTGCGCGGCGGCGGCGGGCGATTCAAAAGTGGGGCAGATGATGGCGAATTCATCGCCCTTCATGCGGCCTGCGCGTTGCCCAAGTCGGCCATTGCCGCTGTCATACAGCACTTGGCCCAGTTGTTTGAGCAGCTCGTCGGCACGCTGGTGGCCCAGCTTGGCGTTGATGTCATGCAACTGGGTCAGTCGCACCATGACCAGGCTGCCCACAGAGCCGAAGGACTCGCTGCTGAGGATGGTGCGCAAGTTGGACATGAGATAGTCGCGGCTGGACAGGCCGGTGACCGCATCGTGGTTGATTTTCTGACGCAATGCTTCCAGCCGCGCGGCTTCTTCGTCAAAAATACCTTTGAGTCGGCCCACCATGTCGTTCATGGCATGTGTCACCGCGCGCAACTCGCGCGTGCGCGGTTCGGCAATGGTGATAAAGCGCCGCTGCACGATGGACTCGGCCTGCGACACCACGTCGCTCAGAGGGCGAGTGATAACGCGCAGGGCCAAGCGTCCCAGCACACCGGTGGCCAAACTGCCCAGCACAAACCACAACAGGAGTGTGAGCGTGCCGTCCCACAGGCTTTTGTAGGCGTACTGGTCGTGGCTGGCCAGTGTGAGCGTGCCAAACTGCTTCCAGCCGTCTTGGATCAGCGCACGGCCCGGCTCGGCGTGGATGGGGATGAGTCTGGCAAACCACTCGGGAGCGCCTTCGAGGCGGCCTTCATAGACTTTCTCGACCAGGGTCTGCCCCGTGGGCGAGGTGATGCGGATGAAGCGGTAGTGGCCTGCATCAAATTGCGTGGCCACTTGCAGCTCGACCGTCACCGGGTCCTTGTCCATCTGAGTGAGTGAGAGCGCCAGCGAGGTGGCGTTGTCGATGTTTTTCACCTGGAGTTGCTGTTCCAGATAGTGCCGCGCCGACAGGACGCTGACCACCAGGCTGACGCCAAAAGCAGCCGCCATGACCAGGGCAATGGCGAGCCAGAGTTGTTTAACGAGTGACATGGTGCAGTCTCTCCCAAGTGAAGGATGGATGGCGGGCGCGCAATTTACAAGCCCTCCTGTTTCATGCGCTCCAGCACGCCGCGCCAGCGCGACAGGCGGGCCGTGGGGTCCGCCGCCGAGGTGGTAGCACCAGGCACCCACAGACCTTCGTTGTTGAAGCTGAAGACGGGGGTGAGGTCAGCGCGCTGGGCGGCGGGACGAATGCTGCCGATCAGGTTGTCCAAAATCAGTGGCTCTGCCACCGGCTGGGCGTAGTAGCCCAGCACCATGTGGGCCTGGCTTTGGTTGCTGCTGGGGCCACCAAAACGGGCGCGCACATAGATCATGCGCAGCCGCTCGTTGGGCACGCCCAGCAGCAGCAGTGACATGTATTTGGAGATGGCAAAGTCTTCGCAGTCACCTGCGCCCCGGCCCATGAATTCCAGCGGTGAGGCCCAGTAGTCGGCCTGCTGCCAGACCACCATATCGTCTTCAAACAGGATGCGGCGGTTGAAAAAGGTGTTGACGGCTTCTAGCTTTTCCGCGTCGCCCAAAGGTCGGGCCTCTTCTAGCATGCGCCGCCAGGCGGCCACCGTGTCGGCGGCGCGCTGGCCGTAGCGCTCCAGGGCCAGGGCTTGAGTTTTGTCCAGATTGGGTGCGGCCAGAGAGCCACCCAAAAAGAAGGCCAGCAGCAGCGCGCGACGCATCCACGCGGCCAGGCGCGGCGTTTGGCGGGCCCAGATCCTCAACGCGTGCATGGGCCCTAATGTAGGCCTAGATCTGATCTATATCAACTCCAGATCAAATAGTCATTGCCCGGAATAAGTGCCGTTTGTATAAACAGATCAAGCCCTGGCAAGTGTCTTGGGTTGGGTAACGTTTACCGTTTTGGTAACTGTTTCTTATTAACCATCACGGGCGCGCGAACCGAAGCGCGTCTTCCAATGAGGGAGTTGATTTCATGAATAACAAGTTCAAACACATGACGGCGGTTGCTTTGGCCGTAACCTTGCTGGGCTGTGGCCTGGCCTCAGCCCAAAGCCTGCCCGAGCCGCTGGTAAACGCGGCGCGCAAGGCGGTGCTCACCAACCCCGAGGTGCAGGCGCGTTGGCACAACTTCACGGCCTCGGGCAACGAGCGTGATGTGGCCCGGGCCGGTTACTTCCCTCGGGCGGACTTGACCGCCCAAACGGGGCGAAACTCGCTCGTGAGACCCGATATTGGTGCTCAAGACTACGGTCGCAACGGCGTTGGATTGACCTTGAGTCAGATGTTGTTTGACGGTTTTTTTACAAAAAATGAAGTCAGCCGATTGGGCTACGCCAAGCTGACCCGTTATTACGAGCTGGTGGAAATCTCCGAGAACACCGCACTGGAAGCCATGCGCGCCTATGCCGACGTGGCCCGTCAGACCGAACTGGTGGAGCAGGCCAAGCTCAACTACATGGAGCACCAGTCCACCGGTCAGCTGATCGGAGAACGCGCTGACGCGGGTGTGAGCCGCCGTGTGGACTTGGAGCAGGCCACGGGTCGATCAGCGCTGGCCGAGTCCAATCTCTTGACCGAGATTTCGAACCTGCACGACGTGACGGCGCGTTATCTGCGCATCGTCGGGGAGCGCCCAGCCCAAAACCTGCCGGGGTTGCCAGAAAAGATGATGCTCACTGGCTTGCCCGCCTCGGCGCTGGAGTCCTTGAACCAGGGCCTGGTGGCCAGCCCCACCATCAATGCCGCCTATGAAAATGTTCGTGCCGCCAAAGCACAAGTTGAATCGAACAAGGCCGCTTACTACCCCCGCTTTGATGCGCGTGCGGGACAGTCCTTTGATGCTAACGGCAACCAGGTCATCTACGGTAACTCACGCAATGCGTTCATTGAACTGTTGATGACCTACAACCTGTTTCGTGGCGGGGCCGATATGGCACGCGAGAAGCAGGGCATTGAGTTGCAATACCAGGCCCGTGATCTGCAAGAAAAAGCCTGCCGTGACGTGCGTCAGACGCTGGCCATTGCCTACAACGACATGGTGCGCCTGACGGAACAGCTCAAATACCTGGAGCAGCATCGCTTGTCCACGGAAAAGGCCCGCCAAGCCTATCGCCAGCAGTTTGAAATTGGTCAGCGCACTTTGCTGGACATGCTCAATACGCAAAACGAATATTTCGAAGCCAGCCGCGCCTACATCAATGCGCGCTACAACCACATCATTGCGCAAGCGCGCACGCTCTCCAGCATGGGGCGTTTGACCGCTGCACTGGGTGTGAGTCGCCCGGACCAACCCACGGCCACCGACGCGGGGCAAGATCGCGGTGAATTGCCGCCCGAGGCGTTGTGCTCGTTTGAGGCCCCCGCCATGCTGATGGTGGACAAGACCATGCCGCCACGCGCACCGCGCGCCATGCCAGCGCCCGTTGCACCCAAGGCCGCCATACCTGCCAAGACCACGCTGTCTTCAGACGCCTTGTTTGATTTCGACAAAGCCGTTCTCAAGCCCGAGGGCAAGCAGCGCCTGGACGATTTGATCAAGCAAATCAAAGGTGGCAATCTGGAGGTGGCCATTGCGGTCGGCCATACCGACTCGGTGGGTTCTGTCGAGTACAACCAGCGGCTCTCAGTGGCGCGCGCTACGTCGGTCAAGACCTATATGGTGAGTCAGGGGATTCCGAGCAACCTCATCAGGGTGGAGGGCAAGGGCAAGAGTGAGCCCGTGGCCGACAACGCCACCGCTGAAGGGCGAGCCAAAAACCGGCGCGTTGAGATTTTCGTTACCGAGGTGGTTGACGCCAAGAAGTGAACGAGCGGTGGAAGCTCAGTCGGCATACACCCCGGCTGCGCGGATCACTGGCCCCCATTTCAGGATCTCCGACTGGAGCCAGCTTTTCAGACCCTCAGGGGTCTGTTTGGCGTCTGGCACCAACTCGGCACCCAGATCGGTCATGCGGTTGGCAAAGGCCGGGTCTTTGAGGGCGGTGCGCAGAGCGGCGTTGAACTTTTCGATCACGGCAGCGGGCGTGCCCTTGGGCGCGTAGACGCCGTGCCAGACGATGACCTCAAAGTCTTTCAGGCCGCCTTCACTCAGGGTGGGTGCGTCTGGTAGCGCGCGGATGCGTTCTTTGGTGGTTACGCCATAGAGCTTGACGGTACCGGCCTTGATGTGTTGCGTGGTTTGTGTGGTCTGGTCGCACAGCAAATCCACCTGACCACCCAGCAACGCATTGAGCGCCGGTGCGGTGCCTGAGAAGGGCACAGTGGTGACGTCAGTGCCCAGGGCTTTTTGAAACAGCATGCCGCACAGGTGAGACACAGCCCCCAGGCCCGCGTTGGCCAGGTTGATCTTGCTCGCATTGGCTTTGACATAAGCCATGAGTTCGGGCAGGTTTTTGGCGGGCAAATCTTTGCGGCCTAGCAGGGTCATGGGCACGTCCACGACCTGGCCGACATATTCAAAATCGGTCAGCGGGTTAAAGGCCAGCTTGCGGTACAGCGCAGGCGCGGTGGACATGCCGTTGTGGTGAATCAAAAACGTGTAGCCATCGGGCGCAGCTTTAGCGACATAGCCTGCAGCCAGTGTGCCGCCTGCGCCCAGCTTGTTTTCAACCAGCACGGTTTGCCCCAGGGGCTTGCTCATGGCGGCGGCCAGGGTGCGGGCCACGATGTCGGTGGGGCCGCCGGCGGCAAAGGGCACGATCAGGCTGATCGGCTTGGCGGGGTAGGTCTGCGCCAGGACGCTGCTGGCACTCAGAGCCAAGCTGGTTGCAAAGGTGGCGGCAAGTGCGACAGAGCGGATGAGCGGTGTGTGATGGCGCATGGTCGATGATCCTGTGAAGACGGTAAATAAGAAATTGCATCCTTATTCAAACTCATACAAAACGCATGGGGATTTACCCTTTGAATTGCGATTGAAGGCAGGGGACGGCAGTCATTACACTTGGAACCACGATGAACAGTATCTCCTCGGTTCCTTTCGCACAGCAGTTGGTTGAGTTGCGCACCTACTTGTTGAAGTTCGCGCGGCTTCAGTTGCGCAATGATGCGTGGGCGGAAGACGCTGTGTCAGAAACCGTGCTCGCCGCTCTGGCCAAGCCGCAGTCGTTCAGTCAACGTTCGCAGTTAAAGACCTGGTTGGTCGGCATTCTCAAACACAAAATCATTGATGCGCTGCGTCTGCATGGCCGAGAGGTCAGTTCCTCACCGTCAGATGACGACGAGGGCGACTTGCTGGATGCCTTGTCCTTCAAGCCCGATGGACACTTTGTGCAA
>JANPNG010000419.1:0-3411 GCA_031427355.1 Hylemonella sp. | reverse complement strand
CCAGCACAAAAAAGGCAAACTCACCGCGCGTGAGCGGCTGGAGGTGCTGTTGGATGAGGGCACGTTTGAAGAGTGGGACATGTTTGTCGAGCACCGCTGCGTTGACTTTGGCATGCAAGACCAAAAAATCCCAGGCGACGGCGTGGTCACTGGCTACGGCATGATCAATGGCCGCTTGGTGTTTGTGTACAGCCAGGACTTCACCGTGTTTGGCGGCGCTTTGAGCGAGGCGCACGCCGAGAAAATTTGCAAGGTGATGGACCAGGCCATGAAGGTCGGCGCACCGGTGATTGGCCTGAACGACTCGGGCGGCGCGCGCATCCAGGAAGGCGTGGCATCCCTGGGCGGCTACGCTGACGTGTTCCAACGCAACGTCATGGCCAGCGGTGTGGTGCCGCAAATCAGCATGATCATGGGGCCTTGTGCGGGCGGCGCGGTGTACAGCCCCGCCATGACGGACTTCATTTTCATGGTCAAAGACAGTTCCTACATGTTCGTCACCGGCCCCGAAGTGGTGAAGACCGTCACGCACGAGGAGGTGACCGCCGAAGAGCTGGGCGGTGCCATCACCCACAGCACCAAGAGCGGTGTGGCCGACTTGGCGTTTGAGAACGATGTCGAAGCGCTTTTGATGCTGCGTCGCCTGTACAACTACCTGCCACTGAGCAACCGCGAGAAAGCGCCCGTGCGCCAAAGCGGCGACCCGATGGACCGCAAGGAGTTGAGCCTGGACACGCTGGTGCCCGACAACGCCAACAAGGCCTACGACATGAAGGAGCTGATCGTCAAAACCGTGGACGATGGCGACTTCTTCGAGCTGCAACCCGAGTACGCCAAAAACATCCTGATCGGCTTTGCCCGCATGGATGGCCAGACCGTGGGCATCGTCGCCAATCAGCCGCTGGTGTTAGCGGGTTGCCTAGACATCAAGTCGTCCATCAAAGCGGCCAGGTTCGTGCGCTTCTGCGATGCCTTCAACATCCCCGTCATCACCTTTGTTGACGTGCCCGGCTTCATGCCCGGCACCAGCCAAGAGTACGGCGGCATCATCAAGCACGGGGCCAAGTTGCTCTATGCCTATGCCGAATGCACCGTGCCCAAGATCACCGTCATCACACGCAAAGCCTACGGCGGTGCGTATGACGTGATGAGCTCCAAGCATTTGCGCGGTGACGTCAACTTCGCCTGGCCCAACGCTGAGATTGCCGTGATGGGCGCCAAGGGCGCGGTGGAGATCATCTTCCGCGAAGACAAAGGCGACCCCGCCAAGCTGGCCGCCAAAGAAGCCGAATACAAAGCCCGCTTCGCCAACCCCTTTGTGGCCGGTGCGCGTGGCTTTATTGACGACGTGATCTTGCCGCACGAGACGCGCAAACGCATCTGCCGCTCACTGGTGATGCTCAAAGACAAGAAGCTGGAAAACCCGTGGCGAAAGCATGGGAACATTCCACTCTGATGTGCCCATGACGAGCCTGAGCACCTGGATTGATGCTTGCATGGCCGCAGGGCCGGTCAAGCGCTATCGGCAAACCGATGCGCTGGTGGCGCAGATGCGCTGGGTGCAAACGTCTGCGGGTGTTGTGCGCGTGTTCGATTCAGGGGGTGACAAGCCTTGTGTGGTGCTGACCCCTGATGGCCCCAATGTGATTGAGCATTACCAGCAACTGTTTGCGCTGCTGACACCGCAGGTGCGCGTGGTGTGTTTTGACATGCCGGGTTTCGGTTTTTCAGCACCGAGTTCAGGCTACGACCACTCCTTGGATCAGGGTGCAGCGGCCATCATCGAGTTGCTCGATCAGTTGAATGTGCCCCAGGCAACGCTGGCCATGTCTTGTGCGAATGGTTTTTACGCTCTACGTGTGGCGCACCTCGCACCGCACCGGGTGACGCGTCTCGTTTTGTCGCAAACCCCTTCCATGCAAGCCATGCACCGCTGGACGGATCGGGTGGTGCCTGGGCTATTGAAACTGCCTGTGCTGGGGCAAGTTGTGAGTCGCTTGTACAGGCAAAAACTGGCAACGTCTTGGTACCGCATCGCCTTGCCAAAAGCCACCGATGCGACGCCTTTTCAGCAAGCATCGCATCAGGCCTTGCGTTGCGGGGGCTGCTTCAGCCTGGCGGGTGTGGTGCAGGGGCTGCTGCGTGAGTCGGTCGATGCAACGCTGGGCACGCACACGCCTTGCACGGTGCTATGGGGCACGCAAGACCGCTCCCATAGGGTGACTGACCCGCAGGCGGCTCTGCGCGATGTGCCGCAGGCTGAGGTGATTGTTTTCGATGATTGCGGGCATTTTCCTGATCTGGAAAACCCGCAGCGGTTTGCGCAAATTTTGCTAAAACCGTTGGCGATTTCGACTGTGGGGGGTGATGTGCGATGACGCAAGAGCAACGCTTTATGGGCACGAATTGTGAATCCGATCAACTCCGGTGGCCCTTTCCTATGGCTCGATCAAATGTATTTATCGCTTGTTTAAAGTCAGCGCTGAATGCCCAGCACCAACGCCATAGCCGCTTCAATCAAGGCAAGTGCATCGTTGTCCATAGCGTCGATGCGCGCGCGCAATCGGCTTTTGTTCACGACCCGGATTTGTTCAATCCTGGCGCGGGTTTGGGGCGTGAATGTCGGCAATTCAATCAGCAGCGGCCAATTAGGTGGAGCGGTAGTGCTGGTCAGAGGCACGATCACAACGGTGCGTCGGACAGCGTTCAATTCGGTCAAGGACACAACCACACAAGGTCGGGTTTTGGCCATTTCGGAGCCCTGAACGGGATCGAGCGTTACCCAGAATACGTCCCCTCGTGCAATGGATTTGCTCATTTTTCCGTTTTAGATTCGTGCCGGGCGGCTTGGGCTTCGGCAAGTTCACGCTCGAAGGTTTCACGGTCAAAGTCCGGGTCCCAGACGTCCACGGATGCCGTCAATTCCGCATTCAGCCATTCTTCCGTTTCCCGTGCCAGTTCGGGGTACAGGGCTTCAAGTTCGTTCATCCGTTCGGCAGCCTGGGCCATCATTCGATTTTCGGCTTCTTGTTTAGCAAGCAAGTCTTTCTTCAACAAATCCACGATGTATCGATTCCGCTGCCGTGGTGCAACCGCGCGTGCCAGCTTGGCCGCAAGGTCATCAGGCAGACGCAGCAGCACCTGCTTGGGCGGGGGTGTTTGAGTGTTTAACATGATTCAATGATATCAAGATACCAAGAAAGTTCAAAAATGTTTACAAAAATACTCATCGCCAACCGGGGCGAGATCGCCTGCCGCGTCATCGTCACTGCCCGCAAGATGGGCATCAAAACTGTGGCTGTTTATTCGGACGCGGACAAGGATGCTCGGCATGTGGCGCTGGCCGATGAAGCCGTCAACATCGGCCCTGCGCCCAGCCGTGAGAGCTATTTGCTGGCCGATAAAATCATT
>JANPNG010000418.1:0-2643 GCA_031427355.1 Hylemonella sp. | reverse complement strand
CTCACGCCAATGGTGGGCAGATTGACGCTCGATGCCCCCATCAACAGTGAAGGCGTGGTTTTGTCGCAGCCCATGAGCAGCACCACGCCGTCAATCGGGTTGCCGCGAATGCTTTCCTCCACGTCCATGCTGGCCAGGTTGCGGTAGAGCATGGCGGTGGGGCGCAGCAGGGTCTCGCCCAGGCTCATCACGGGGAATTCGAGCGGGAAACCTCCCGCCTCATACACGCCGATCTTCACCTGCTCGGCCAGGGTGCGAAAGTGGCTGTTGCAGGGCGTGAGTTCGCTGAAGGTGTTGCAGATGCCGATGACGGGGCGGCCATCAAACTGATCGTGCGGCACGCCCTTGCCTTTGACCCAGCTGCGGTAGGCGAAGCCGTCGCGGTCTTGGCGACCAAACCATTGCTGGCTTCTTAAAGGTTTTTTGGGCGGTGTTTGTGTCATGAGATAAGCCTCGTTTGCAGAGATTTTTGAATGGGGTAGCGGGGAAATCAGAGGCGGCTTTGACTAGGGTTTTCCCGATGTCAAATACGCCTCCAAAGGTCATATGATAAACATTGAAAGTTAATTTTGACAAGATCTGGAGTGAGAAGTGGCTAACCCTGAAATTTTGTCGATCGCCAAGTTCTGGCCGCCTTATACGGCGCAACTGAACGAAGCCTATTCGGTGCATGACCGCCTGCACCAAACCGACCCGGCGGCCTTCGCCCAAGTCGCCCCCCGCATCCGCGCCATCGCCGCCAGCGGTGAGGCCATCGTCACCCGCGAGTTGATCGCGCAACTACCTGCGCTGGAGATGATCTCGGTGTTCGGCGTCGGCTACGACGGTGTTGACGTGAAGGCCGCGCACGAGCGCGGCATCCCCGTTACCAACACGCCCGATGTCTTGACCGATGACGTGGCTGACATGGGCATGGCCTTGCTCTTGTCTATCGCGCGCGGCGTGCCACAGGCTGAGCAATACCTGCGTTCCGGTCAGTGGCCACAGGGGCCGTTCAAACTGGGTCGCAAAGTAAGCGGTGCACGTTTGGGCATCGTCGGCTTGGGCCGCATTGGCCAAGCCATTGCCACCCGTGCCGAAGGCTTTGGCATGAGCATCGCCTACACCACCCGCACGGAAAAGCCCGCCAGCGGCTACCGCTATTTCCCCAGTGCCGAGGCCTTGGCGGCTGAGGTGGATTTCTTGATGGTCATCACGCCCGGTGGGGCTGGCACGCGCAAGTTGATTAACGCCAATGTACTCAAGGCGCTGGGCCCCAAAGGCTTCCTGATCAACGTCGCACGCGGCAGCGTGTGCGATGAGCAAGCCGTGATCGAAGCGCTGCAAACCGGCGCGATTGCCGGTGCCGCGCTGGATGTGTTTGAGAATGAACCGAATGTGCCCGATGCCTTGCGTGCCCTGGACAACGTGGTGCTTACACCGCACATGGCCAGTGGCACCTGGGAGACACGCCGCGCCATGGCCGATCTGGCCTTTGGCAACCTGGCCGCGCACTTTGCAGGTCAGCCCTTGTTGACGCCGGTTCCTGCTTAAAGAAGAGAGTCGTCAAGTGAACATCAGCGGCATCAAGAATGTCCACGGCAACACACTAGACTTTTTGGGCGCAGCCATCGTGGCCGGGCACTACGCGGTGGGGGTCACCTTACCGCCCGAATCCAGTCTGTGCACCGAGCTGGGCGTGAGCCGCACCGTGGTGCGCGAGGCTGTGAAATCGCTGGTGGCCAAGGGGTTGATCCACACCGGCCCCAAGGTGGGCACACGCGTCATGCCGTCCGAGCAGTGGAACTGGTTTGACCCCGACGTGATCGCCTGGCAATCCAAGGCGGGCCTGTCCACCGACTTCATACGTGACTTGCAGGACCTGCGTCTGGTGGTGGAGCCCGCCGCCGTCAAGCTAGCGGCCACGCGCCGAACACCTGAAGACCTGATCGAGATCGAAGCGGCTTATGACGGCATGAAGAAGGCCGTGACCGAGGGCGGCGACTACGTAACGCATGACCTGCGTTTTCATCAGGGCCTGTTGCGCGCCTCGCACAACCGCATGTTGGTGCAAATGAGCAAGGTGCTGGGCGCGCTCTTGCGCACCAGTTTCGAGATTTCCACCCGCAAAAAAGATGGCCCACGCAGCTCACTGCCGCTGCACCGCGCTGTGCTGGACGCGGTGGCCGCAGGCAAGCCAGCCAAGGCCGAGCGTGCCGTTCTGGTTTTGATCAACGGCGCGCACGCCGACTTGGAGCAAGTGCTGGCCTCGCGTCGAAAATTGCCGCGCCTCGATCAGCCCGGTTCACGCCTCAAGGCTGCTTGAGCTATTCTTGTTCCCTCCGTTTCATCCCCGTCCATAACCAACCCTAGGAGACTTCACCGATGAAAAACAAGCTGTTCGTAACTTCCGCGCTGATGACTGCGGCGCTGCTGGCCCACGGCCAAGCAGCGGCGCAGGAAAAGCTCACCGTCTGGTGGGTCAAAGGCTTTTACAAAGCCGAGGACGATGCGCTCTTTGTGGCCATCAAAAAGTTCGAGGAAAAAAATAAAGGCATCAAGATCGAGCTGTCCCAGTACCCGATCCAGGACATGATCCCCAAGACCGTGGCCGCGCTCGACTCGGGTAGCCCGCCCGACATCGCCTACGCCGATACCTATGAC
>JANPNG010000417.1:0-5673 GCA_031427355.1 Hylemonella sp. | reverse complement strand
GACATGCCCGCCGCGTTGAAAGAAAAAATCAGCAAGGCCTTCCTTGACCTGAACAAGGCTACCCCCGAGGGCAAAGACATCCTCGACCTGCAACGCGCCACCCGCTTTGTGCCCACCAAGGCCGAGAACTACAAAGGCATTGAGGCCGCAGCGCGCAGTGCGGATTTGTTGAAGTGATTTTTGAACCTTCCAGTTGCTATGAATAACGCAGCTGCTTACGCACATATTCATTGGGCTCCAGGCTGATTTGCCTATGAAAATAAGTCTGAACACAGCCTCCGCCAAGCACCCCGCCGCTGCGCCGAACGCTCCCGCCGCCTTGCGCGGCGTGTCGCTGGCCATCGCCGCAGGCGAGCAGGTGGCGGTGATTGGCCCCTCGGGTGCGGGCAAGACCACGCTGCTGCACCTGTTGGCCTGCGCGCTGCGCCCCACGCAAGGCGGCTTGCAACTCAACGGGCAAGACCCTTGGGCACTGCCCCGCACAGCCTTGCAGCAACTGCGCGGCCAATTGTTCCTGGCCCCGCAAGTGCCCCCGCTGCCGCCGCGCCAGCGCGTGGTGACGGCGGTGCTGGCCGGATGCTTGCCGCAGATGAGTTTGTGGCACAGCCTGCGCAGCCTGTTCTACCCCAGCGACATCCCCCGCGCCGACGCGGCCTTGGCGCATTTTGATTTGAACGACAAGCTGTTCGAGCGGGTGGATCGCCTCTCGGGCGGCGAGCGCCAGCGCGTGGGCTTGGCGCGTTTGCTGGTCAGCCAAGCCAGTCTGTTTTTAATTGATGAGCCCTTGTCCGCTCTCGACCCCACGCGCAGCGTGCAGGCCATAGCGAGCCTGACCCGTGCGGCGCATGAGCGCGGAGCGACGCTGGTGGTGTCTCTGCACCATGTCGAGATGGCCTTGCAGCACTTCCCCCGCATTGTGGGTTTGCGCTATGGTGAGCTGGTGTTTGACCTGCCCGCCGCGCAGGTGACGCAGCAGCATTTGCATGACCTGTACGCGCAGCACATGGACGAGTTGAGTGGGCCTGCACCCGTTGACGCTGTGCATGTTTCAGACGCGCCGAGTCCCCAGCCGGTGGTGATGCACTGCCGTTGATGATGGACGGCACAGCCCTCATGCCCGTTCACCCTGAGCATGTCGAAGGGTTGCCTAGCTTCGACAAGCTCAGCTCGAACGGAGTGGGAAGGTGAACGTAAACACTACTGCGATGAAACGGCAAGACCCCGCCTGGCGCACCCGCGTCTTCTGGCTCATCGCCAGCGCGCTGCTGCTGTGGCCCTTGCTGGTGCTGACCGAGTTCAAACCCTGGACGATGTTTGACGAGGCCAGCCTTAAACCCACGCTGCACTTCCTGGGCGACTTCTTCCCGCCCAAGATTGAGCCCGACTTCTTGCTGATGGTGGCACGCGAGACTTGGCGCACCGTGGCCATGGCCACTGCCGGTATTGCGCTGGCACTGCTGCTGGCCATTCCCCTGGCGCTGCTGTCGGTGCGCGTGCTATCGCTCTCAGCCCTCACTGGGCGCATGGCCGCTGGCCCCGCCGTGCTGCGCACCAGCGTGCGCTGGCTGATGATCGTGCTGCGCAGCGTGCCCGAGCTGATCTGGGCCTTGGTGTTTGTGCGCGTGGTGGGCCTGGGGCCAACGGCTGGGGTGATCGCCATTGCGCTCACCTACGCGGGCATGCTGGGCAAGGTCTATGCCGAGATTTTGGAGAGCGGCGAGGCCCACGCCACGCACAGCCTCATGCGCAATGGCAGTGGGCGTTTGCAGGCTTTTCTGTTTGGCTTGCTGCCGCAAAACGCGGCGGAGCTGACCAGCTACACCGTGTACCGCTGGGAATGCGCCATTCGCTCCTCTGCCGTGCTGGGCTTTGTCGGCGCGGGCGGTTTGGGGCAGCAAATGGACGCATCGATGAAGATGTTCAACGGCTCTGAGGTGGCCACCATGCTCATCGTGTTCATGGCATTGGTGGCCTTGGCCGATACCGTGAGCGCCTGGTTGCGCAAGGGGCTGGGATGAATTCAAAGTTGCCGCCGCCGCTCTGGGATGCGCGTTGCAAAGCGTGCTGGTTTGTCGTGGGCTTGATCGTATTGACGGGCATGAGTTTTTGGACGCTGGAGCTGAAGTGGGCGCAGTTCTTCAGCATTGATGCCTTCACCAAAATGGGTAAATTTGTAGGCGAGTTGCTGGTGCCTGACACCAGCGTGCGTTTCCTGGTCAAGCTGGGCTGGGCCACCCTGGAGACGTTGGCCATGTCGGCGGTAGGCACTTTGATCGCCGCCGTACTCGGCTTGGCCTTGGCCCTGCCCGCCGCCAAGACGCACGCGGACGACAGCGCACGCTGGCGCAGCATCACGCGCTTGGTGCTCAACGCCCTGCGCAGCATCCCCGAGTTGGTGTGGGCAGCCCTGCTGCTCATCAGTGCCGGACTGGGGCCGCTGGCGGGCACGCTGGCACTGGCGCTGCACACGGCAGGGGTGTTGGGTCGCCTGTTTGCCGAGGCGCTAGAAAACGCCCCCGCAGGCCCTGGCTTCGCACTGCGCACACGCGGCGTGAGCGAGGTCCAAGTGTTCTGGTACGCCACCCTGCCCAGCGTGCTGCCACAGTTGCTCAGCTACACCCTGTACCGCTGGGAGAACAACATCCGCGCCGCCGCCGTGCTGGGCGTGGTGGGCGCGGGCGGCCTGGGCCAAATGCTGGCCTTTCACATGGGCCTGTTTCAAATGCCACAGACCAGCAGCGTTCTGCTGGCCATGATGGTGCTGGTGGCGTTTGTGGACGCCGTCAGCTATGGGGCGCGCCGACTTATGGCGGCTTGAGTTTTTGCAAGCGCTGCACATGCGCCAGCATGGAGCGTTTGGCCAGCGGCCAGATGCGCTCGGGTACGTCGTCATAGGCCATCGCCACCCAGTCGTCCATCGTGCCATCGGGCTTGGTTTGCATGGCTGTGCGGACTTTGGCTTCGCGCTTCAAGCGGTGCGCTTTCAGGTGCGCAATGGCTTGGGTGGCTTGGCGGATCACGTAGCCGTGGGCGGGGAGGATGAAGTCGATGTCGTGCTCGGCGCACGCGGCGCTTAAGAGGTCGAGCGAGTTGAGGTAGTCCGTCATGTCGCCATCGGGCGGGTCTACCACGGTGGTGCTGCCGTTCAGGACGTGGTCGCCCGAGAACAGCAGGCCGTCTTCACGCAGCACCAGACACAGGTGGTTGGCGGCATGCCCTGGGGTGTAAATCACCTCTAAATGATGTGACAAATCGGGCTGAAGCCCTTTATTTACTAGCGTGAGCAGCTCCTTATTTTGTAGCACTCTGTCGGGCACAAAGTGGCTGCCAGGTCGCGCCGTGGGGGCTGAGGGTAGGCCCAAAATGGGTGGCATCCCCGTTCGCCCTGAGCTTGTCGAAGGGGGAGCTTCGACAAGCTCAGCCCGAACGGATGGCTTAAACTTCTCCGCACACAGCGCCTGCAAGGGCAGCGCCCCCGGCGAATGGTCTGAGTGCGAGTGGGTGCAGACGATCATGCGGATGTCGCCGCCCGTGGCCTGGTGCAGCCGCGCGATGTGCTCGGGCTCGTTCGGGCCGGGGTCGATCACGATGTAGCCGCTGTGCACGTCGCCTACCACGTAGCTGTTGGTGCCGGGGCCGGTCATCATGCCGGGGTTGGGCGCGGTCAGGCGCATTACGTTGCGTGTCAGCGCTACGGGCTGGGCGTGTTGCCAGGGTTGCGGGTCGGCTTCAACGCGGGGTTGATCCGGTGACGCCAGCGGCGCGAGGAGTTGATTTGCTCTTACCATTGGGTGATTACATCACGGAGATTCCCGCATGAAAACTCGCTCTCAATTGCATCCTCATTGGCTCTTGGTCATCCTCGGTGCCACGGCGCTGCTGGCGTCTGCCAACGTGGCGGCACAGACCTGGCCCACGCGCCAACCCATCAAGCTGGTGGCCGTGTTCCCGCCGGGTGGCTCGGTCGATCAGGTGGCGCGTATTTTGTCGGTGCCGCTGGCGCAGGAATTGGGTGCGAATGTGATCGTGGAAAACAAGGGCGGTGCCTCGGGCTCGATCGGCGCAGCGGCGGTGGCGTCGGCCCCGGCCGACGGCTACACCTTTGCCGTGGTGTTTGACACCCATGGCGTGAACCCCTCCCTCATCCCCAACCTGCCGTTTGACTCCAAAAAAGACCTCACCCCGCTAGTGCTGGTGGGCACATCGCCCATGGTGCTGGCCACCTTTGCGGGCAGCGAGTACAAAACATTCGCCGATGTGGTGGCCGCAGCCAAAGCCAAAAAGAACGTGAGCTATGGCTCCATCGGCTCAGGCAGCCTGGGCCACGTCGCCATGACGTTGCTGGGTAAAAACGGCGGCATCGACTGGACGCATGTGCCCTACAAAGGCGGCGGTCCGCTGATGAACGACGCTGTGGCCGGGCATGTGCCGCTGTCCATCGGATCGGTGTTCGTGACCAAGCCGCACATCGACAGCGGCCGCATGCGCCCCTTGGCTGTCACCACGCCCAAGCGCAGCCCCGACCTGCCCAGCGTGCCCACCCTGGCCGAGAGCGGCTACTCCGGCTTTGACGCCCCCGCCTGGTGGGCCGTGCTGGCCCCGGCCAAAACCCCGCCCGAGATCGTCAAACGCATGAACGAAGCGCTGAACAAAATCCTCAAACAACCCGACATCGCCAAGAAGCTGGACGCCCAAGGCATTGACGTGGTCGGTGGCACGCCCGAGGCCGCGCGCGCCTTCATCGAGCGCCAGATGGACATCTGGGCCAAGGTGGTGAGGGACAACGGGATCAAGCCGGATTGAAGTTGTTTATTTCTTGGGCTGCTTGGATCGCTTGGGTGGCAGCGTGCCAACAAATGCGCGGCCCAACGCGGCCCAGCGGCGCAAGTCGGCGTCCTCGGCCAGACCCGCAGAGGACACAAACACATAGCCCTTCATGGGGCGCCCAGTGAAATCCATTTGACGCACATGCGGCTGCCGCAAGGCATCCGCATAAGCGGTCTCACCCAGACGCACCATGAGCTCGTCCTTGACGACGCCGAGCACCATGTTGCCGTTCAAGGTGAAGCACACGCCGCCAAACATGCGCTTCTCGCCAATGCCCATGGTGTCTTGCAGCTCGCCGCGAATGCGCTCCACCAGTCCTTCGTCACAGGCCATGTTGACTCAAGACGGCTCTTCCTGATAGACGGCTGTTCATGCGCTTGGCGTTCAACGGTCTCGTCTCTTTGCCCGTGGGCAGGGAGGCATCCATAGCATCTCCTTGCGTGAGGTTGCGCTTTGTTGCGACATTCACATCACCGCGCCCACCTGCCAAGGCACGAACTCATTCTGCCCATAGCCGTGCTGCTCGCTCTTGCTTTGCGTGCCCGATGCCGTGGCCAGCATCATGTCGAAAATGCGTTGCCCCATCTCGGCCACGCTGGCCGTGCCGTCCACCACTTCACCGCAGTTGATGTCCATGTCGTCTTCTTGCCGCTGCCACAGCGCCGTGTTGGTCGATAACTTCAAACTGGGTGAGGGCGCGCAGCCGTAGGCGCTGCCGCGCCCGGTGGTAAAGCAGATCAGATTGGCACCACCGGCCACCTGGCCCGTGGCGCTCACCGGGTCGTAGCCCGGCGTGTCCATGTACACAAAGCCGTGCGCGGACACGGGCTCGGCGTACTCGTACAC
>JANPNG010000416.1:0-2542 GCA_031427355.1 Hylemonella sp. | reverse complement strand
GCAAGAGTTTGAGGCCGCCGGTGTGGCCGCGATCCACATGGAAGACCAACTCTCGCCCAAGCGCTGCGCGCAGTTCCCCGGTGCGCGTTCGGTGCTGGAGTTCGATGAAGCGGTCGCCAAAATCGCCGCTGCCGTGGCCGCGCGCAACGACCCCGATTTCATGGTGATTGCGCGCACCGACAGCGCCGGGTCGATGGGTTTGTGCGAGGCGATCAAGCGCGCCCAAGCCTTTGAGCGCGTGGGCGCGGCTGCGGTGTTTGTCGAACTCAAAGCCCACGACGGCATCCTGGACGACTTGCGCCGCGTGGCCGATGCGGTGACCATCCCTTGCCTGGTCAATATCGACGCCGGTGGCCCGCTGGCCGCGTTGCACGCCAATGATTTGCACCGCCACGGCATCGCCCTGGCCATCTACCCCGCGCTGATCCGCAATGCGGTGGGCTTTGCCATGCGCGAGGCTTTGCAGCACTTGAAGCAAGACGGCGCCACCACCGCCATGCGGCCCCGCATGATCAGCGGTGCAGAGTACAACGCCTACCTGGGCTTGGCCGAGGTGGAGCGTTGGGAAACGCGCTTTCCTTTTTGAATTCATGGGAAGGGATTGAGCATGAAGAATCGTTTGTTGAATGCCGTGACCTCCATCGCCTTGGCGATGGCTTGTAGCAGCGCCGCACTGGCCGTTGAAATCAAGGTGCTCAGTGGCAACGGTGCCAAGGCCGCAGTGACCGAGCTGGGCGCGCAATTTGAGCGCTTGAGCGGGCACAAGGTGACGATCCACTTCGAGGTCAACCCCGGTGTGAAAAAACGCATTGACGAGGGTGAGGCCTTCGATGTGGCGGTGCTGAACCCACCGTTCTTGGACGAGCAAATTAAGAACGGAATGGTCATTGCCAATACACGCACCGTGCTGGGCCGTGCGGGCATCGGCGCGGCGAATCGTGCGGGCGCGCCCAAGCCCGATATCTCCACGGTGGAGGGTTTTAAAAATGCGCTCTTGGCGAGATGCTGAAGTTTTTTACCTCACCCGCCGCAGAGAAAATTCTGCGAGACAAAGGGGTTGAACCCTTTGTGGAGTGATTCCTTCTTGGTCGTTTACTCGGCCAAGAAACCCGTGGCCCGAAAGTGTTTGAGCGCCGCTTCGCTGGCTAAAAACGTCATCAACACACCCGCCGCTGTCTGATCGCTCGTTGGTGCTGCTGAGTAGCGCGTGCTCAGGGCCAGCGGCGCAGGCAAAGGCCCCACCATCGTGATGCCGGGGTGCTGCAAAATTTCGCTCGATTGGCTCACGCCCAGTGCGTATTTGCCGTGCGACACATCCTTGATGACTTCCACGCCGAATGGCAGCACGGTGATGCGGGCTTGCAGCGTTTGGCTCAGGCCCAGCGTGTCCAGCACCTTGGCAAAGTGCGTGCCTGCTGTGGCGCCCCGTGCTGGGTCGGCGTAGGCAATGCTGGGAGCGGCCAGCAAGGCTTGCTTCAACGCTTCGGGGTTTGAGATGTTGGGTACGGGTGCGCCCTGCGGCACGGCCAGAGAGACCGACACCACCCCAATGTCTTGGGCTCTGCCCTGGTGGGTCAGCCGAGCGGCGCTGCGCAGTTGCGAGATGGCGGTGTTGCTCAAGATCACCACATCGGCTACCGCAGCGGGTGCACCCTGCAACACACGGTCGCGTTGCGCGCCCACGGTGTCAAACGTGGCGCTCAGGGTGTGACCGGTCTGGCGGGTGAATTCGGGGGCGATGCGCTCCACTGCCGCTTTGGCAGCCCCTGCGGCCAGTACACGGATGTTGTCGGCATGGGCGAGTGAAGAGATGACGGCCAAGAGGGCCATTGCGATGTTTTGGGTGCGTTTCATGGGATTTAGGTGCTTCAAGTGATATGGGGGGATAATAGGGGTTTGCCCTAGAGCAGGGCCCCTTTGACCCGAAGCCTAAGACTTGATGACCCAAACTGCCACCGAAACCTCCGCCACCGAACTCACAGCAGTCGCCGAGCCCACGGCCAACGGCGAGCATCGCCTCGATGCCTTTGCGCAATTGCAACTGGCTGAGCCCTTGGCCCGCGCCGTGGCCGAGATGGGTTACGAGTCGATGACGCCCATTCAGGCACAGGCCATTCCCGTGGTCTTGCAGGGGCGTGACGTGATGGGTGCCGCCCAGACGGGCACGGGCAAGACGGCCGCTTTCTCGCTGCCCTTGCTGCAACGCATGCTCAAGCATGAGAATAGCTCCACCTCGCCTGCGCGCCATCCGGTGCGTGCCCTGGTGCTGCTGCCCACACGCGAGCTGGCCGACCAAGTGGCCCAGCAGGTCAAGCTCTACGCCAAGTACACCAACCTGCGCAGCGCCGTGGTGTTTGGCGGCATCGACATGAAGCCGCAGACGCTGGAGCTGAAAAAAGGCGTTGAAGTCCTGGTGGCCACGCCGGGCCGTCTGCTCGACCATATCGAAGCCAAAAACGCCGTGCTCAACCAGGTGGAGTACGTGGTGCTGGACGAGGCCGACCGCATGCTCGACATCGGCTTCTTGCCCGACCTGCAACGC
>JANPNG010000415.1:0-1714 GCA_031427355.1 Hylemonella sp. | reverse complement strand
TGCGCGCAGCGATCTGGTTGTGGTCATGAACCGCGACAAACCCGATGCGGTCATGATCGGTTTTGAGCAACTCGGCGGCCTGGCCGACTTCGCCCACGTGCGTCAGGCCATGGCCGTTGGCCTGTTCAAAGACCGACTGATTTCCGTAGCCGGAGCCGCCAAAATGGCCGACGAACCCCTGGCCACCATGCTCACCCGCCTGGCGCGCCTGGGTGTGCCCGTGGCCGACTACGATGCCCCCACGCTCAGCGCCGAGGTCGAAGAAGCCGCAGCTTGGCTGCAACCCAAGGCTTGAAGCCAGCGATGCGACGGGTCGTCATTGCCGATGCAGGCCCTCTGATCGGGCTAGCCAGAATCGGGCAGCTGGGCCTGCTGCCGCAGCTTTTTGGCACAGTCAGCGTTACCGCCTGGGTGGCTGGTGAAGTGCTGGCAGGTGGAGATTTTCCAGATCACGCCGATCTACAAAATGCCTTTACCCAGCCTTGGCTGCAGACCGTCACTGCCGCTGACGCCAACGATGAAGCCTGGCAAGCGCAGTGCCAAGCCTTGATTAACCTGCACCAGATCGACATGGGGGAAGCCAGCGCCCTGGTCTTGGCCCGACAACTCGCGGCACTGGGCGATGCGGCCCTGCTGCTGATCGACGATTTTCGTGGGCGCCAAGCCGCGCAACACAGCGGTGTGGCCGCTATGGGCACCGCTGGCGTGCTGCTGATGGCCAAGCAGGCCGGGGCTATCACAATCGTCAAACCACTGCTGATCGCCATGCGCAAGGAAGGCTATTTTTTGAGCGACCGACTCATGGCGGCTGTGTGCCAACAGGCAGGGGAATAGCACCGCTTTTTTGAGTCATTGATGAATCGCAAAGACACTCAATCCTCTAGTCACCCTGCTTGTCCACTCTCTTGCCACCTATAATCTCAATTTCCCACCCAAGAGCCTAAAAAGCTCCTCTGACATGACCAAATTTGTCTTCGTCACCGGCGGTGTGGTGTCTTCCCTTGGCAAGGGAATCGCCTCAGCCTCCTTAGCAGCGATTCTTGAATCGCGGGGCCTCAAAGTCACCCTCATCAAGCTGGACCCCTACCTCAACGTCGATCCGGGCACCATGTCGCCGTTTCAGCACGGCGAGGTGTTTGTCACCAACGACGGTGCCGAGACCGATCTTGATCTGGGCCACTATGAGCGCTTCATTGAAACGCGCATGCGCAAGGCCAACAACTTCACCACCGGCCAGATCTACAAGAGCGTGCTTGAAAAAGAACGCCGTGGCGACTACCTCGGTAAAACCGTGCAGGTCATCCCGCATGTGACCAATGAAATCCAAGACTTCATCCAGCGCGGCGCAGGCGTGGGCACACCGGATGCGGTGGATGTGGCGATTGTGGAGATCGGCGGCACCGTGGGCGACATCGAGTCCTTGCCCTTTCTGGAGGCCGTGCGCCAGATGAGCTTGCGGCTGGGCCCCAACAACAGCGCGTTTGTGCACCTGAGTTATGTGCCCTGGATCGCGGCCGCAGGCGAACTCAAGACCAAGCCCACTCAACACACGGCCAAGCAATTGCGCGAAATCGGCATCCAGGCCGACGCCCTGCTGTGCCGGGCCGACCGTCCGATTCCGCAAGAAGAGCGCTCCAAAATTTCACTCTTCTCCAACGTGCCCCGAGTGGGGTGTGATCTCCATGTGGGACGTGGACACCATCTACAAAGTGCC
>JANPNG010000414.1:0-9818 GCA_031427355.1 Hylemonella sp. | reverse complement strand
GAACACACCAGCATGCACTGGCATGGCCAGCGCCTGCCCAACGGCATGGACGGCGTAGCCGGGCTCACCCAACCTGCCATTCAACCCGGCAAGACCTTTGTCTATGAGTTTGTGGCGCGTCGCCCCGGCACCTTCATGTACCACCCGCACGCCGATGAGATGACGCAGATGGCCATGGGCATGATGGGTTTTTGGGTGACGCACCCCAAGACCAAACACCCACTCATCGACGAAGTGCAGCGCGACTTTTGTTTCTTGCTCAACGCCTACGACATCGACCCCGGCAGCTACACGCCCAAGATCATGACCATGCTGGACCAGAACCTGTGGTCCTGGAACAGTCGCGTCTTTCCGGGCATCGACAGCTTGAACGTGCGCTTAAACGACAAGGTGCGCATCCGCATCGGCAACCTGACCATGACGAACCACCCGATTCATCTGCATGGGCATGAGTTCCAGGTGACGGGCACCGACGGCGGGCCGACACCCAAGAGTGCGCGTTGGCCCGAAGTCACGACCGATATCGCAGTGGGCCAGATGCGGCAAATCGACTTTTTGGCCGATGAAGAAGGCGACTGGGCCTTTCACTGCCACAAGAGCCACCACACCATGAACGCCATGGGGCACAACATCCCCACCATGATTGGCGTGGATCATCGCGAGGTGGCCAAGAAGATCACCAAGCTGATCCCCGACTACATGGTGATGGGCGAGCGCGGTATGGCCGACATGACCGAGATGGAAATGCCCCTGCCCGATAACACCCTGCCCATGATGACGGGCACAGGACCATTTGGCTCGGTAGAGATGGGCGGCATGTTCTCAGTGCTCAAGGTGCGCAAAGACCAAAAACCCGGCGACTACAAAGACCCCGGCTGGTACAAACACCCGCCGGGTGAAGTCGCGTTTGAGTGGGCGGGCACGCTGCCGGAGCCCGCACGCTTCAAAGCAGAGCTCGGGCAAAAGAGTCCCGCAATGCCGCACATGGCAACGGCCAAAGAAGAAATAGAAGTGCGGGTGCGTAAACCGTCAGGCCACTCCGGCCATTAATGTATTCAAGCCCTGAAAGGAAATCTGATGAAACTCAAGCCCCTCATCGCTGCCATGGCCACCACCTTGCTGGCCTCTACCGCTTTCGCCGCCGGAGACCACGCGGGTGGTCATGGCGGCACTGATGCGATTGGCAAAGCAGGCAAGGCCGCCAATGTCAAGCGCACCATCACCGTGGACATGACTGATGCCATGCGCTTCAAGCCCGCCAGCATCACCGTCAAACAAGGCGAGACCGTGAGATTCATCGTCAAAAACTCCGGCAAGCTCAAACACGAAATGGTCTTGGGCACCGAAAAAGAGCTGAAGGAACACTACGAGCTCATGAAGAAAAATCCCGAGATGGAACACGCCGACGACAACCAGGTCACGGTCGCACCAGGCAAAAAGGGCGAAATCATCTGGCAGTTCACCAAGGCAGGCAAAGTGAGTTTTGCGTGCCTGCAACCCGGCCACTATGACGCGGGGATGAAGGGTGCCGTCACCGTGAGCGGCAAAGCCGTGGCTGACGATGGACACACCGGGCACAAGCATTGATTCACCCCGAATTTTTATTGAACCTCAAGGACTAACCATGAACACCGCCCAACTTTTTCCCCTTGTTTTGGCTATTGCTGCCACTTTTTCTATGTCCGCGTATACCCAAGACAAGCCAGTCACCGAACAAACCGCCACCCCGTCGGCCCAGACAGCAGAAATGACCGATGGCGAAATCCGCAAGGTTGATAAAGACACGAAGAAAATCACCATCAAACACGGCGAAATCAAAAATCTGGATATGCCGGGCATGACCATGGTGTTTCAAGTCAAAGATCCTGCCATGCTTGATAAGGTCAAAGCCGGAGACAAGGTGAAATTCACGGCAGAGAAAACAGGCGGGGCGATTGTCGTGACAGATATTCAGCCGAACAAGTGAAACCGTGGGTCAATCCTATCCACTATCAAATCAATAGCTGATTACGCTTATATTTATTGGTCTACAGCCGTTTTTTTCTATGAAAATCAGGTTGAAAACCGCTCAGATGGCAACGCTGTCCAGCGAACGTGAAGCTAAACACCCATGAAACCACGCAACAGGAGATCAGCCATGATCACCACAAACACTGAACGCCTGCGTCGGCGCACCCTGCTCCAGGTCGGCATCAGCGTCGCGCTGGGCGGCCTACCGCTGCTGGCCCGCAGTGCCGGTGCAAAACCCGTCATCGAGGTCTGGAAAACGTCCACCTGCGGCTGCTGCAAGGACTGGATCAGGCACTTGCAAAGCCAGGGCTTTGAGGTTCAGGCCCACGACATCAGCGACGCCGCCAAGCGTGAGCAGCGCACCCGGCTTGGTCTGGCCGACAAATTCGGCGCCTGCCACACGGCGCTGGTGGGCGGTTACGTGGTGGAAGGCCATGTGCCCGCACGGGAGATTCACCGGCTCTTGAAAGAGCGTCCACATGCGCTGGGCATCGCGGTGCCGGGCATGCCGGTGGGATCGCCCGGCATGGATGGCCCCGAGTACGGCGGTCTCAAAGATCCCTACGCCGTGCTGCTGGTGCAGCGCGACGGAAAATCCTCCATCTATCAGTCTTACACCTGAACCCGAGACACACCAATATGAAACACATTTCCTCTTTTGCCCTGGTCAGCTTTTTAACTCTGAGCCTTGCCGCCCAGGGGCAGGACAAAAACAACGAACATGCGGGGCACCACCCTGCCCCGGCCTCCGCAGCGGCGGCAACGGCCAACCCGGTCACCCCCACCACCACCAACAGCGCGCTGAGCGAAGGCGAAGTGCGCAGGGTGGACTTGACGACCAAGAAAATCATGCTCAAACACGGCGAGATCAAAAACCTCGGCATGGGGGCGATGACCATGGTGTTTCAGGTGAATGACCCGGCGCTGCTGAACCAGGTGAATGCGGGCGACAAGGTGCGCTTCCGGGCAGAGCAAATCAAGGGCGCATTCGTTGTGATGTCGATTGAGAAGGTCACGCCATGACCACTACCAATCTTTGCTGAAGCAGTGCTTCTCTATCTGAGTATTCGAGTCGTTCGCGAATGATGACTTCGAAGACCGCAAATCATCCTGATATTGCTTATTCATTCAAACATTCGTTATAATATTAGAATGAATAAACGCCAACTCAAAGATAATCTTTACGAACAGGTCGCGCGCATCGGCAAGGCAGTATCCAGCCCGAAGCGACTGGAGCTACTGGAGCTACTCGCACAAGGGGAAAAAACAGTTGAGGTTCTATCCGTCGAGTTGTCAATTGACATCAAACTGACCAGCGCCCATCTCAAGTCCCTCAAGGCGGCGCGACTTGTGGAAAGCAGAAGAGACGGCAAGTACAGGGTCTATCGGCTCAGTGGCCCGGATGTTGCAAATCTGTGGGTCACACTGAGACTGGTGGCCGAAGAGCATCTTGTTGAGTTGCAGCTGGAGCTTCAGCGAATGGTGTCGGAACCTGAAAAACTGGCTCAGATAGGACGCGCCGACCTACTCAAACAGGCCCGCTGCGGCGAGATCATTGTGATCGACGTCCGGCCTCCGGAAGAATACCAAGTGGCGCACCTGCCGCATGCACGCTCCATGCCTCTGCACGAAATTGAGCTGCGTCTGGCCGAGTTACCCAAGGATCGCGACATCGTGGCTTACTGCCGCGGTCCTTTCTGCCTTTTGTCGGATGAGGCCCTGAAGTTGCTCTGCGGAAAAGGCTACCGCGTTCGCAAAATTCTCGACGGCGTGGCCGAATGGGAGGCAGCCGGCATGCAGCTCGAGCGGACAGACACGCCCTGAGCGCTTCAACATTCAACCCGCAAATTCAGCCCTGGCGACAAGTCAACGCTCGCGCAGCTCGCTGACTGGACGGTCCAAGCCGAAAAAGTACTCGTTTTTAAGGAAAGAAACATGTTTTTCAAACAACTGGCCACGAAGGACGCGTCGTTGTCCTATTTTTTCGGTTGCGCCGGCCATGCCAAGGCAGTCGCTGTGGACGTTGTGTCGGGAGACGAGGAGTGGTTCGTCGAAGAAGCGCGCAAAGCCGGGGTGACCATTACCCACGTAATCGACACCCACATCCATGCCGACCATTATTCAGGCGGCCGCAAGCTCGCGGAGATGGTGGGGGCGCCTTATTGTCTGCATGAATCCGACCGAGATGTCGCGGGCTTCGCCTTCAAGCCGCTGCACCACGGCCAGCGACTTGATCTGGGTAACGTCCAGGTCAAGGTGATCCATACGCCGGGACACACGACCGACAGCGTTTGTCTGCTGGTCTCTGACCTGCGCCGGGGTGAAACGCCCTGGTTTGTTGTTACCGGTGACACGCTGTTTGTCGGGGCGGTGGGACGCCCTGACCTCGCCGGCAAGGAGCGCGAGATGGCGGGACAACTGCACGATTCGTTGCACGACAAGTTGTTGAGCCTTCCCAACGAGATCGAAATCTTCCCCGGGCACCAGGCGGGCAGCGCCTGTGGTGTCGGCATTTCGGGCAAACCGTCTTCGACCATCGGTTTCGAGAAGCGCTGGAACCCGGCGCTATCCCTGCCGCGGGCCGCGTTCATCGAGCACATCACCAGCGAGATCCAGCCCCGTCCGGCTGACATGGACCGCATCGTTGAGGCGAACATCGCGGCCGGATGAGTATCCGGGAGGTGGTCGTAGAAATTTTCAAAGACTGAGCGGAAACCGATATGGATACAGGTGGATTGAATATCCCGGTGTGGGGTGGTTTGGTACTGGGCGTATTGCTCGGCATCGTTTTGCAACGCAGCGGCTTTTGCGTGCGCGCGGCGCTGGCCAACACCTTCGAGGGCCGCGACAAGGCGAGGCTGCGCGCCTATCTGCTGGCCGTTGCAGTGGCACTGGCAGGCACCCAACTGCTGGCCGGGCTGGGCCTGGTGGATTTGGGAGCGACACCATATCTGCGTGCCAGCGTGCCGCTGATCGGCTTGGTGATCGGCGGTGTGGTGTTTGGTGCAGGGATGATGCTGGCTGGCGGCTGCCCAAGCCGGATCATGGTGCGCTCGGCTGAAGGGCAAGGCGGTGCCCTGCTGACCTGGATTGTTTTTGTGCTGGCCATCATGGCCAGCCTGGAAGGCGTGCTGGCTTCGTTGCGCGAGCTGGCTTCCGGTCCAGTCATGGTGCTGCCAGCCACGACACTACCTGCCTTGCTGGGCGGTATACCCGCTTGGGCGATGACGGCTGGACTGCTGGCCTTGATCGGTGCATTCCTGTGGATGGCACCACGCCAATCCGAATGGTGGGGTTGGAAACATCCGTTAGCTGGCGCGTTGGTCGGTGGGCTGGTCGCCGTGAGCTGGTATGTGAGCATCGCCGGCACCAGCGAGTTTGATACCCCAGCAACGGTGGCGCTGGCCTTCGTCGCACCGGCCCAGGATCTGATCCGCTACCTCACCATGGCGCGGCTCGGGTTTGCGTTGAAGTTTGGCTCCGCAGCGGTGCTAGGGGTGTTCCTCGGGGCTTTATTCAGCGTCATATTGGCACGCCGCTTCCAGTGGGTCATGCCCACCGGGGCCCAGATGCTGCGCAATGTGGCTGGCGGCGTGATGATGGCCTGGGGCGGCATTCTCGCCATGGGATGCAGCATCGGGCAGGGAATGGCCGGTGTGTCCACCCTGTCGGTATCGAGTTTTATGGCGGTGGCCAGCATGGTGTTGGGTGCCTGGCTGGCCCACCGGGTGCTTGCCATCGCGACGCGTGCCAATTGGGCAGCCAGCGCCTGACCGTTTTGAGAAAACCAAGATGAGTGAATTCAGCGAAGCCCGCCACGAAGCTCAAACCTACCTGCACGGCATCCGGCACAACCTGGCCCAATTTATTTATCAGCTGCTCCAGGTGCTGATGGTGGGCCTGACGCTGGGCATGATGCGCACGGTCGTGCCCGCGCTGGCCAGTTCCGAGTTCGGCTTGCCCAAGGGCTCCTTCATGCTGCTGATCGCCTTTGTTGTGGCCTTCGGCTTTGTCAAGGGCAGCCTCAACTTCGTTGCGGGCCGCTGGTCCGAACAAATTGGGCGCAAAAAAGTGCTGCTGTTCGGATGGCTCAGTGCGCTGCCGATTCCCTTCATGATTTTGTACGCGCCCAGCTGGGGCTGGGTTGTGGCTGCCACGGTGTTACTGGGGGTGAACCAGGGCTTGACCTGGTCCATGACGCAGACCTCCAAGCTGGATCTCACCCGGCCCGACCAGCGCGGCCTCACCATCGGGCTCAACGAATTCGCTGGCTATGTGGGCGTCGCCATCGCCGGCATCGTCACCGCCTACATGGCCACGGCCTTCGGTGCGCGCCAGGGTTTGTTCATTTTTGGGCTCATCGTGCTGCTGTCGGCGCTGGTGCTGACGCAATTTTTCATCCAGGAAACCCTGCCCTGGGCGCAAGCCGAGAGCGCGCGCCATGCCGCAGGCCAGGCCACCGGCCCCAAGCCGCGTTATCCGGCCCACGTGTCGGCCAAGCCGAGCACTTGGGAGATGTTGGCGCTGATGAGTTGGCGTGACCGCAGGATGGCCGCACTGTGCCAAGCCGGGTTGGTTGAAAAATTTGTGGATGCTTTGGTCTGGGTGTTCTACCCGGTCTTTTTGCACCAGCAAGGTATCAGCCTGCCCCAGATCGGCTGGATCATCGGCGTCTATGGCCTGGTGTGGGGCGGCTCGCAGCTCTTCACCGGCAAGCTGTCGGACCGCATCGGCCGCCAGTGGCCCAATGTGCTGGGCATGTGGATTTGTGGTGCGGGTGTGGCGATGATGATGCTGGGCCAGGGTGTGGCGTGGTGGTCGCTATCGGCTGGCGTCACAGGCTTTGGCATGGCGCTGCTCTACCCCAATCTGTCGGCGGCGGTGGCCGACATTTCTCACCCCAACTGGCGCGGTTCGGCCATCGGCATTTACCGCTTCTGGCGCGATCTGGGCTATGGCATCGGCGGCCTCGGCTTGGGCCTGGTCGCCCACGGCACCGGGCAGATGGAGGCGGCGTTCTGGTTTGTCGCTGTGTCGATGTTCGCCTCGGGTGGGCTGCTGTGGCTGCTGTGTGAGGAGACCCATCCTCGGTTGAATCCGGCTGGCTGAGAAACTTGCCCTGAGCAACCCCAGTCGAGATCGACGATGGCCACTGCGGTAACCACGTGACCTCAACGAGGGTGCTATTTGAACCGAACATGATATGGATCAAGTCAAAAAAAAACAGCCTCCCTAGACTTTGTTCAGGGGTAGTGACAAGAACATGGCGTCCTGCCCCAACTGAACATGACGTCCTATTACAAGCACAACAACCGTCGAGCCATACGCTTCACAGCCGCTGTGACGCTTTTCATATGGTTGCTGGCCGTGGGTGTCGGCGCTGTAAATGCCTGCGTGGTGGCCGAAAACCATGCACGCCATGGGCACCTGGACCATCACGACGCCCAGCCCGCCAAGCAGGCTTGCCAGGATTTTTGTGCTGCTGGGCAGACCGGCGTCGTCAAACAAGCCACGGATGAACCCGCGCATCCCGACTTCGTGCTGGTCTTTGCGCCCCTCGCGTGGGCCGTACCCTGGTCCGCCCTGAGGGTCGACCATTTGTTGACCGCCAACGATTCGCCCTGGCTCGATCCTCCCGTGTTCATCCGCTTTCTGCGTTTGACGATTTAAGCCCTTGTTTCAGGTGTTGCGACCTGCGGCGTGATCCGCTTGGCTGACGCGCCTGCGTCTGATGCCGGATGGGTCTGTAGGCCCTGTCTGGCGGCTTCCTCTCCTTGCACCTCAGTTTTTTAATTCACACGATTGGAGTTCACCATGTCACAGTTTCGTTCCACCGCACTCATCCTCAGCCTTGCCGCCGTCTCGCTCGGTGCCAGCGCCCAAACCGCACCCAACCCCGCGTCCATGCCGTCCATGCCGCCCTCAGGCTCGATGGCGGGTCAATCCTCGGCCATGCCTGGCAACGCCGACAAGATGGCCGCCATGGACAAACAAATGAAAGCCATGCGCGAGCTGCGCGAAAAAATGATGAACGCCAAGACACCGGCAGAACGCAACGCCATGATGGCCGAGCAGATGAAGATGATGCAGGACGGCATGGCCATGATGGGTGGCATGTCCAGCATGGGCGGGATGCAGGCTGGCGCAGGTGGCGCAGGTGGCATGGCCGGTATGCAAGGCGGCATGGGCGACATGATGGGGCGTCATCAAATGATGGAAAAACGCATGGACATGATGCAGTCCATGATGCAGATGATGATTGACCGCGCGGCTGCGCCCGCTGCCAAATAAGGGAGAGCTCGCCATGGACCACCACCATTCTCCGCAAGAAGAGCCGCCCAGCTTCTGGCGCTCACGCTACGCGATGGGCTACCTGGTCATCGGAGCGGTGGCGGGCTATTACCTGCTAACCGAGCACCTGGCGCATGTGGTGGGCGCGCTGCCCTTCTTGTTGCTGCTGTCCTGCCCTTTGATGCACATGTTCATGCACGGCAAGCACGGCGGGCATGGTGGGCATGACCACGGCGACCACCCATCCGACAAGCAAGGCCCCGCCAAACCAGGAGACTCGTCATGAACCACGATCAACCGGCCTACGGCCTGTGGCTGCTGGTGGTCTTCAACTCCGTCATCTTCATCATGTTCGCGTTCAGCTTCTTCAAACCGAACACCGCACGCGACTGGCGCACGTTTGGTGCCTACTCCGCGTTCGTTGTGGCCTTGTTTGCCGAGATGTACGGCTTTCCGCTGACGCTGTACCTGTTGTCGGGCTGGCTGCAAACCAAGTACCCGAACCTTGACATCCTGAGCCATAACGCAGGTCACCTGTGGTCCACCGTGTTGGGTGAGAAGGGCGACCCGCATTTTGGCGTCTTGCACATCGCCAGCTACATCGCTCTAGGCTACGGCTTTTACCTGCTCTCCAGCGCCTGGCATGTGCTGTACCACGCGCAGCGCCGCCACGCCCTGGCCACCACCGGCGCTTACGCGCGCATTCGACACCCGCAGTACGTGGCCTTTGTGCTGATTCTGCTGGGCTTCTTGCTGCAATGGCCCACCCTGCTCACGCTGCTGATGTTCCCGGTGCTGCTGTTCATGTACGGGCGTCTGGCCGTGACTGAGGAAGCGGAAATGCGCGCCGAGTTTGGCGATGCGTTTGAGCGCTACGCGCAGCGAACGCCCCGTTTTATTCCACGCCTTGAGCGTTCACAAACCGTGGTTTGAGCCCACGGACTGACACAAAGGAGTCGCCATGTTTTACGAAGCCATGTGGGGTATGCACGCACTGTGGTGGGTGTTCTGGATTGTTCTGGTCGTGGCCCTGGTGACTTGGGGCCGGGGCAGCGGTGGCGGTGGACGCGAGCGGGCGCCGCGCGAGACGCCGCACGAAATTCTGCGCCGCCGTTTTGCCCATGGCGAGATCGACGCCCAGGAGTATGAAAACCGCAAGGCGGTGTTGGACAAAGACCGCTGAGGACTGAACCACAATCCGCCCCCGGCTTGACCGAAACCACTTTGAAAGACCCACCATGCAACTCTCCTTCCTTGGTGCCGCCGGTACCGTCACCGGCTCCCGTACCCTTGTGACGCACGGCGACAAACGAGTGCTGGTCGATTGCGGCCTGTTCCAGGGCTACAAGAACCTGCGCCTGATGAACTGGGAACCCTTTCCCTTTGACCCCAGCCAGCTCGACGCCGTGGTGCTCACGCACGGCCACCTGGATCATTCGGGTGCTTTGCCTCTGCTGGTGAAGCGCGGCTTCAAGGGGCCGGTGTTTGCCACGCCGGGCACCATCGAAGTGTGTGGC
>JANPNG010000413.1:0-1591 GCA_031427355.1 Hylemonella sp. | reverse complement strand
GGTTGCAAGCGTTTGAGGTCGGCATTGACCCGGCGCATCCTTCTTTTTTGCACCGCTTTTTGAATGACGTGGATCTGGACGACACCGGCAGCAACGCCGCAGGCAAACAGTTCAGAAGCGCGGCGGCAGGCCAGGTGGCGGGGGAGCGCTGGCCCATGTCGCGCGTGATGCGCGAGCTGTGCCAGCCGGAGATACAAGTCGCCCCCAAAGACTATGGCATGCAGCTCACCGCCCTGCGGGCTTTGAACCCTGCAAGCGAAGACAAAAAAGTGACGCACACCCGAATCACCCACGCCGTGTTTCCGCACACCTTCATCATCCCGCTGTCAGAGACCTTGTCCATCACGCAAATGCACCTGCCGGTTGACGACACGCACACCTACTGGTACTCGATCTTCACCAGCACGGGCGAGGCGATAGACCACGCCGCCATGCGCGAGCAGCGTGTGCGCCACACCCATTTGCCGGACTACTCACCCAAATCAGGCCAGCACAACCAGTGGGGGTTTAACGCCGCCGAGCAGCAAAGCCGCACCTACCTGGGCATGGGCGAGGACGACATCAATGTGCACGATCAGTGGGCGGTGGAGGGCATGGGTGCGATTCAAGACCGCACGGCAGAGCACCTGGGCGCCAGCGACATTGCCATCGCGCACTACCGCCGTTGGTTGCTCAACG
The DNA here is from genome assembly GCA_031427355.1 of Hylemonella sp. GTDB lineage: Bacteria > Pseudomonadota > Gammaproteobacteria > Burkholderiales > Burkholderiaceae_C > CANCDA01. The sequence goes on along the minus strand of JANPNG010000413.1, from coordinate 913 downwards.
CCATGAGCCTGCTAGAAGCCCAACCCTGCACCCCTCTGGCCGAAGTGGCGGCGCAAGGTGCGCTGGCGGCTGTACCCCAGACCTTTGATGGGTTCAGGTGATGTCAGCGAACGCAACCCTACAGCGCATAGAAGCCAGCGGCATCCACACCGTGCGTGTGGCGTGGTGCGATCTGCATGGGCAGCTGCGCAGCAAGAGCATCATGGCCAGCGAGCTTCAGCAGTTCATCACCCATGGCGTTGGCATGGTCGGCACGCTGATGCTCAAAGACAGCTCCGATCACACCGCGTTCAAGGTGTTTGAGCCCGATCAATTCACACAGTTGGCCGACAGCGCCCGGTTTGCAGGCGCCAGCAATCTGGTCTTGAAGCCTGACTTCAGTACCGACCCCGCTCCCTTGTATCCCTTACCCTGGTCTCCCGGTTCGGCTTGGCTCTTTGCTCAACCCTTTTTTGCGGATGGCACACCGGCTCCATTTGATTCACGCCGCGTGCTGCAAGTGGCGCTAGACGCCCTCAAACGAGAAGCCGGCTACGCCATGCGCTGCGGCCTTGAGATTGAATTTCACATTTACAAAATCGAAGAGGAACAAACTGCGCTTGACCCCGACACCGCCGCCTGGCCGGGCTTGCCGCCGCGTGTAAGTTTGCTGCACCCAGGCTACCAATTGCTGAGTGACGCTTATTTGGACCGCTGCCACGCGCCGCTGGACATCGTGCGTCAAACTGCGGTGGGCTTAGGTTTGCCGCTCACATCGCTAGAGATTGAGTTCGGCCCCAGCCAGTTTGAGGCCGTGTTTGATGTGCAAGACGCGCTTGCCGCCGCAGACCAGATGGTGCGCTTCACCAACGGCGTGCGCCAAGCCCTGCGCCGCGCGGGCTACCACGCCACCTTCATGTGCCGCCCGCCCTTC
>JANPNG010000412.1:0-2688 GCA_031427355.1 Hylemonella sp. | reverse complement strand
TTCTCCAACGTGCCCGAGTGGGGTGTGATCTCCATGTGGGACGTGGACACCATCTACAAAGTGCCGCGCATGCTGCATGAGCAAGGGCTGGATGGCCTGATCTGCGACAAGCTGCGCCTGAACACGCCACCCGCCAACCTCAAGCGCTGGGATGACCTGGTCTATGAGACCGAGCACCCACAGGGCGAGGTCACCATCGCCATGGTGGGCAAGTACGTGGACCTGAGCGACAGCTACAAGTCCGTCAATGAGGCGCTGCGCCACGCGGGCATGAAGAACCATGTGCGCGTGAAGATTGAGCACCTTGACTCTGAAACCCTCACCGACGACACCGTCTCGCGCCTGGCCAAGTACGACGCCATCCTCGTGCCCGGCGGTTTTGGCAAGCGTGGCATTGAAGGCAAGATCAACACCGCCCGCTTCGCCCGTGAAAACAAAGTGCCTTACCTGGGCATTTGTCTGGGCATGCAGGTCGCCACCATCGAATACGCACGCCACGTAGCTGGCCTGACCGACGCCAACAGCACCGAATTCGACCCCGCCACGCCCAACCCGGTCATCGCCCTCATCAACGAGTGGAAAGACGCCGACGGCAGCATCCAGACACGCGACGCCAACTCCGATCTGGGCGGCACCATGCGCCTAGGTGCGCAAAGCTCAGACGTGGCCAAGGGCACGCTGGCACACCGAATTTACGGCGACGTGGTGACCGAACGCCACCGCCACCGCTATGAAGCCAACGTCAACTACCTGGACACGCTGCGCAAAGCAGGTCTGGTGATTTCGGCCTTGACCCAGCGCGAGCAGTTGACCGAAATCGTCGAGCTGCCACAGACTGTTCACCCCTGGTTCGTCGGCGTGCAGTTTCACCCCGAGTTCAAGTCCACGCCCTGGGATGGTCATCCGCTGTTCAACGCCTTCATCAAGGCGGCGGTGGATCACCAAGCTGCGGGCAAATCTTTAAAGGCCGTGGCATGAAGCTGTGTGGATTTGACATTGGCCTGAACCAGCCCTTCTTCCTGATCGCAGGCCCCTGCGTGATTGAGTCCGAGCAACTGCAAATGGACACGGCAGGCACGCTCAAGGAAATCACCACGGCACTGGGCATCCCCTTCATTTTCAAAAGCAGCTTTGACAAAGCCAACCGCTCCAGTGGCAGCACCTTTCGCGGCCCCGGCATCGACAAAGGGCTGGAGATTTTGGCCAAGGTCAAACGCGAGCTGAATGTGCCGGTGTTGACCGACATCCACAGCGAAGACCAGATTGCTCAGGTGTGCTCGGTGGTGGACGTGCTGCAAACCCCGGCATTCTTATGTCGCCAGACGGATTTCATCCAGGCCGTGGCACAAAGTGGCAAGCCGGTGAACATCAAGAAGGGCCAGTTTCTCGCGCCCGGTGACATGAAGAACGTGATCGACAAGGCCCGTGCCGCAGCCCGCGCGAAAGGCCTGAACGAAGACAACTTCATGGCCTGTGAGCGCGGTGTCAGCTTTGGCTACAACAACCTGGTGAGCGACATGCGCTCGCTGGCCATCATGCGCGACACGCAAGCCCCGGTGGTGTTTGACGCCACCCACTCCGTGCAACTGCCTGGTGGCCAGGGCACGAGCAGCGGCGGCCAGCGCGAATTCGTCCCGGTGCTGGCACGCGCTGCGGTGGCGGTAGGTGTGGCTGGCCTGTTCATGGAAACCCACCCCAACCCGGCCGTGGCCATGAGCGACGGCCCCAACGCCGTGCCGCTCAAGCACATGCGGGCGCTGCTGGAAACGCTGGTGGAGTTGGATCGGGTCACCAAGCGCCAAGGCTTCTTGGAAAACCAATTCGATTGAAGCTTGTTTCGATTCGCTTCATTCAATTTAAGAATTACTTTGTTTTAAAACGGAACTAAAAATGAGTGCAATTGTTGACATCGTCGGCCGTGAGATTCTGGATTCACGCGGCAACCCCACCGTGGAATGTGACGTGCTGTTAGAGAGCGGCACCATGGGCCGTGCGGCCGTGCCCTCCGGTGCATCTACCGGCTCGCGCGAAGCGATTGAACTGCGTGACGGTGACAAGAGCCGCTACCTGGGCAAAGGCGTGCTCAAAGCCGTCGAGTACATCAACACCGAAATCAGTGAGGCCGTGCTGGGCCTGGACGCCTCTGAGCAGGCCTTTCTGGACAAGACGCTGATCGACCTGGACGGCACCGAGAACAAGTCGCGCCTGGGTGCCAACGCCATGTTGGCCGTCTCCATGGCCGTGGCCCGCGCTGCGGCTGAAGAAGCCGGCCTGCCCCTGTACCGCTATTTCGGTGGCATGCGCAGCCTCATGATGCCCGTGCCCATGATGAACGTCATCAACGGCGGCGCGCACGCCAACAACAACCTGGATCTGCAAGAGCTGATGATCATCCCCGTGGGGGCACCCAGCTTTCGCGAAGCCGTGCGCTGGGGCGCTGAAGTCTTCCACGCGCTCAAGAAAATCCTGCACGACAAGGGCATGAGCACGGCGGTCGGCGACGAAGGCGGCTTTGCCCCCAGCGTGGCCAGCCATGAAGCAGCGATTTTGCTGATCCTGGAAGCCATCTCCAACGCGGGCTACACCGCCGGTGAGCAAATCGCCCTGGGCCTGGACTGCGCCGCCAGCGAGTTTTACAAAGACGGCAAGTACGTTTTATCGGGTGAAGGTCTGAGCTTGACGGCCAAT
>JANPNG010000411.1:0-2901 GCA_031427355.1 Hylemonella sp. | reverse complement strand
GCTGCGCTCCACCGAGTTGGGTGGCAGCACTTTGACCCGTGCGCTGATGCCCACCATGGTTTTGATGCGCCCTTGCAGCCAGCGGTTGATCTCTTCCACGTCGTTTGCAGACAGATTGGCTTCAGCGGGCTGCAGCTCGGTCAACACTTCGACCTCATCCAGCAGACCCTCGCGCGTGACGACGATCTGGTACAGCGCAGAGAGCTTGCCATGCTGCAACACCAGCTCTTCAATCTGTGTGGGGAACACGTTAACGCCGCGAATGATCAGCATGTCGTCAGAGCGACCTATGATTTTTCCCATGCGGCGAAACGCGCGCGAGGTCGGTGGCAGCAAACGGGTCAAGTCACGCGTGCGGTAGCGAATGACGGGAAAAGCCTCTTTGGTGAGCGAGGTAAAAACCAGCTCACCCTCTTCACCATCGGGCAGCAGCTCGCCGGTTTCAGGGTGAATGATCTCAGGGTAAAAATGGTCTTCCCAAATCACCGGGCCGTCTTTGGACTCCACGCATTCGCTGGCCACACCGGGGCCCATAACTTCTGACAGACCATAAATGTCCACCGCATCCATGGCGGCGCTGGCCTCGATTTCCTGGCGCATGGCCTCAGTCCAGGGTTCAGCACCAAAGATGCCAATCTTCAGTGAGCTTGCCCGTGGGTCGATGCCCTGGCGCACAAACTCTTCGATGATGACCTGCATGTAAGACGGCGTCACCATGATGATGCGGGGCTTGAAGTCTTGAATCAGTTGCACCTGTTTTTCAGTTTGCCCGCCCGACATCGGAATCACCGTGCAGCCCAAGCGCTCGGCCCCATAGTGCGCACCCAGCCCGCCGGTGAAGAGGCCATAACCATAAGAAACATGAATCATGTCGCCCTTGCGCCCACCCGCCGCGCGGATGGAGCGCGCCACCAGATCGGCCCAGTGGCTGATGTCGCTGGCGGTGTAGCCCACCACCGTGGGCTTGCCCGTGGTGCCTGAGGAGGCATGGATGCGTGCAATCTGCGCCTGGGGCACGGCAAATAGGCCGAAGGGGTAGTTGTCGCGCAGGTCTTTCTTGCTGGTGAAGGGGAACTTCGCCAGGTCTTGCAGCGTCTTCAAGTCGTCGGGGTGCACGCCCATGGCGTCAAAGGTTTGGCGGTAGTGCGGCACGTTCTGGTAAACGTGGTTGAGCGTGGCCTTCAGGCGCTGGATTTGCAGGGCGGTGATTTCGTCCCGACTGGCTTTTTCAATCGGGTCGAGCAAGTCGGTCGGGGTGGTGTGAACAACGGGCATGGGCAGGGCTCCTGGCGCTAGAGGACGTGGTTATTGAGCGGTTCGAGATTCACGACATTGATGGGGTTTTGTACGCCCCGGCACTTGGGGTAAGTAGCTCCGCGAATGTCCTCCGGCCTTCGGCCTCCCCCTTGATTTCGCTACGCCACTCACCCCAAGCGCCGAGGCGGCGAGCAGGGTGGGTGTGCGGCGGTTGAATACCCGCCACGCTGACCGGATCAAGTCGGTGGTGCGCTCAGCGCAGCGGCATAAAGGAGGAAGTGTCGGCCCTAGGCCGACCTGGGGGACAGCCGCGGAGCTGAGTGCGCCGCCGGCCTGATCCCGCGAAGAAGAAGCCAGACACAGGAAGAACGAGAAACTATCGTTTGTCATCATTGAAGGAACCGTCAATAAATGCGAGCTAAAGAACGTGACTGACGGGTTGAATACAACTCAACGCCCACTGAACTGTGCCACCCGCTTGTTCAGAAAAGCACTCACACCTTCGGCATAGTCTTGACTGTTACCCAACTCGCGTTGCAGGTCGCGCTCGCGGTCTAACTGCTCATCTAGGGTGCTTGTGGCTGCAGCGTCAATGGCTTGCTTGGTGCGGGCCAAGCCCATGGTAGGGCCGCTGGCCAGCTTGCGCGCTGTTGCGGTGACTTCGGCTTCAAAATTGGCGGTCTCAACACACTTCCAGATCAGGCCCCAATCGGCCGCTTGCTGCGCGCTCAAGGTTTCCCCCAGCAAGGCCAGCCCCATGGCGCGTGCGCGGCCCACCAACTGTGGCAAGAGCCACGTCCCCCCTGCATCGGGCACCAAACCGAGCTTACAAAAAGGTTGAATAAAGTTGGCCGTTTGCACCGCCATCACGATGTCGCAGGCGAAGGCAATATTGGCCCCTGCCCCCGCCGCCACGCCGTTGACGGCACACACCACTGGCTTGGGCATTGCACGCAAACGGCGAACCAGCGGGCTGTAGTAGTCGCCCACCACCTGACCAAAGTCCACGGTGTCGCTGCCAAGCTGCGGCTTGAGATCACTCAAATCTTGTCCCGCACAAAAGCCCCTGCCCGTGCCGGTGAGCACCAAGGCGCGCACGCCCTCGTCGGCCGCTGCCGCGTCCAGTGCGGCGTGCACTTCCAGCAGCATGGCGGCGGTCAGGCTGTTGAGCTTGTCGGGGCGGTTCAGTGTCAGGCGCGCCAAGCCGTCTTCGACGGTGTAGAGGATGTGTTGGTAGTTCATGGGGGTCTCGCTTGGGTGCAGATGAGTGAAGGTGGCTTCTTAGTTATGCGGATGGTCTTCGTCAAAATCGATGATCAGCTTATCGGTGACCGGATAGCTTTGGCAGCACAGCACAAAACCGCGCGCCACCTCGTAGTCTTCCAGCGCGAAGTTGATGTCCATGTCCACCTCGCCCTGGATCACCTTGGTGCGGCAGGTGGAACACACGCCGCTCTTGCAGGCGTAGGGCATCTCCAACCCGGCCTTCAGCCCCGCATCGACCAGATTGTCTTTGTTTTTCTGCATCACAAAACTGCGTCGCGTGCCGTCCAGCACGACCTCGACTTCGCACATCTCGTTGCCCTGCGTGGGCGTGCGCGGGGCACGCGGGGTGCCGTCCTGCACGGGGCTGCCAAACAGCTC
>JANPNG010000410.1:0-8601 GCA_031427355.1 Hylemonella sp. | reverse complement strand
GTCGATCTGGTCGTACGCTTTGGCTTCGCCGCCGTAAAGTTTGCTCAGCACGGTGGTGATCGCCGCTGTCAAGGTGGTCTTGCCATGGTCGACGTGACCGATGGTGCCTACGTTGACGTTCGGCTTGGTGCGCTCAAATTTGCCTTTTGCCATTTTTATGACTCCTGAAAGATAACGGTTTGCGAAGCAAACCCGCTGTCCTGTTTGTTTATTGATGGTGCCCATGGCGCGGATCGAACGCGCGACCTCTCCCTTACCAAGGGAGTGCTCTACCACTGAGCCACATGTGCGGTCTACACTGGTCTGGAAACACCGGATTCACAAACCACTGAGGACACAACGTCGCTAACTTTTACGGCCTGACTGACGCTCGAATTCCTAGCCGCCTGCTTGCGCAGATGGAGCGGGAGACGAGGCTCGAACTCGCGACATCTTGCTTGGAAGGCAAGTGCTCTACCAACTGAGCTACTCCCGCGTAAAGCACAACCAACTCAAATCTTTGTCTTTTTTCTATTTGTTTGTCTTTTTTCTACTTGTTTGTCTTTTTTCTACTTCTTTGTCTTTTTTGTATTTCTCTGTCTTCTTTGCACTGTCTCGCCGTGGTGGAGGAGGCTGGATTCGAACCAGCGTACTCGTTAGAGGGCAGATTTACAGTCTGCTGCCATTAACCACTCGGCCACCCCTCCGCGATGAACCCGAAAGTGTATCAGACGACCGACCATTACCAATTGATGATTTGCCCGGCGCCGCGAGATTCGGCCAAGAACGCGTTGGCTTGGCTGAAGTGCCGGCAGCCGATGAAGGGCACAGGCGGACGGCGTGCGGCCAGCGGCGAAGGGTGATTGGCCGTCAGCACACGGTGGCGCTCGGCGTCAATGAAACTTTGTTTGCGCTGAGCGGCTGCGCCCCACAGCATGAACACCACCGGCCTAGCCTGCCCAGCGACGTGCTCCAACAGCGCGTCGGTCAATACCTCCCAACCGCGCTGCGCATGACTTTGCGGTTGGCCGTCTTCCACCGTCAACACCGTGTTCAGTAACAACACGCCTTGCTGGGCCCAAAGGGTCAGGTCATCAACGCAGAGCGACGGTGCACTGGTGTCGGCAGCCACTTCGGCCAAGATGTTGCGCAAGCTCGGCGCAGGTTTTTGACCCGTAGCGATGGAGAAAGCCAAGCCTTGCGCCTGACCTGGACCGTGATACGGGTCTTGGCCGAGGATGACCACGCGCACGTCGGCAGGCGCTGTCAGGCTGAGGGCGCGAAACACTTGTGCCGGATAAACCGTGGCTCCGGCATGGCCGCGCGCGTCGACGAACTCGATCAAGGCTCTGCCCGCCGCACTGCGCTGAAAGCGGTCGGTCACCGCACTCCAACCTGCTGGCACCGCAGCAAACAAATCGGCGAGCGGCTGACGAAGCGCGTTGTCGGTCGCAAACAGCGGCGTTGTGGGCTTCACTGAAACAAAGCAGCCAGCGCCACTCCTGGGTCGGGCGCGCGCATGAACGCCTCGCCGACCAAAAACGCGTTGATGCTGGCGGCGCGCATGCGCTTCACATCGGCGGGGCCCAGGATGCCGCTTTCGGTCACCAACACGCGGTCGGCGGGCACGTCTTTCATCAGCCCCAAGGTCGTGTCAAGCGTAACGTCAAAGGTGCGCAAGTTGCGGTTGTTGATGCCCAGCAGCGGCGTGCGCAGGCGCAGCGCACGGTCAAGCTCAGCCCCATCGTGAACCTCCACCAACACCGCCATGCCCAACGCAACGGACTGGGCTTCGAGGTCTTGCATTTGCGCGTTGTCCAGGCAGGCGGCGATCAACAAAATGCAGTCGGCCCCCATGGCCCGAGCCTCGAAGACTTGGTAGGCATCGACCATGAAATCTTTGCGCAGCACCGGCAACGCGCAAGCAGCGCGAGCTTGTTCCAAATAGGCATTCGCGCCTTGAAAAAACTGCACGTCGGTGAGCACGCTCAAGCAGGCCGCGCCGTGCTGCGCGTAGCTGGCGGCAATCTCAGCGGGAACAAAGTTTTCGCGCAGCACACCTTTGCTGGGGCTGGCTTTTTTCACCTCGGCAATCACTGCGGCATGACCTGCTGCGATTTTGCCGCGCACAGCGGCCACAAAGTCGCGCTGTCCGCCCAGAGATTCGGCGTCACGGCGCAGCGAGGCAATGTCGCGGTGCGCACGTGCGGCGCGAATTTCATTGCGTTTGACTGCGACGATCTTGTCGAGAATATCGCTCATGCTGTTGCGGTCACTGGCGTGCTCAAAGATTGCGTGTGCCCGACGAACTGATGCATCTTTGCCAGCGCCTTGCCCGACGCCACAGCCTCGCGCGCCAACGCCACGCCATCGGCCATGGTGGTCGTCACGTCGGCGGCATACAAAGCCACGCCCGCGTTCAAGATCACGATATCGCGCGCGGGCCCGGCTTCGTTGTTCAACACCGCCATCAACAGAGCTTTCGATTCCTCGGGGGTCTCCACTTTCAAGGCGCGGTTGCTCGCCATGGTGAGGCCGAAATCTTCGGGGTGAATTTCGTACTCGCGGATGCCGCCGTCTTTGTACTCGCCCACCATGGTGGCGGCACCGAGCGACACCTCGTCCATGCCGTCGCGCCCATAAACCACCACCGCGTGTTCAGCGCCCAAGCGCTGCAAGGCACGCACTTGGATGCCCACCAAATCGGCGTGGAACACGCCCATCAAAATATGCGGCGCATCGGCCGGGTTGGTCAACGGACCGAGGATGTTAAATATGGTGCGCACGCCCAACTCCTTGCGCACCGGGGCCACGTTTTTCATGGCCGGATGGTGGTTGGGCGCGAACATGAAACCGATGCCGGTCTCGGCAATGCACTGCGCAATGGCGGCAGGACTCAGGTTCAAGCGCACGCCCATGGCCTCCAACACATCGGCGCTGCCCGACTTGCTGCTGACGCTGCGGTTGCCGTGCTTGCTCACCCGCGCCCCAGCCGCTGCCGCGACGAACATGCTGCAGGTGGAAATATTGAAGGTGTGCGAACCGTCGCCGCCGGTGCCAACGATGTCGACCAAATGGGTTTTGTCGGGCACTTCCACCTTGGTGGAAAACTCGCGCATGACCTGCGCTGCGGCGGTGATTTCGCCGATGGTTTCTTTCTTCACACGCAAGCCCACCAACATGGCGGCCATCATGACCGGCGACATTTCACCGCTCATGATGCGGCGCACGACGGACAGCATTTCGTCGTGAAAGATTTCGCGGTGGTCAATGGCGCGGGTCAGCGCGTCAAGGTCGGTGATGGTCATGGCCGCAGCTCCAAAAAGTTTTTCAACATGGCGTGGCCGTGCTCTGTGAGGATGGATTCAGGATGGAACTGCACGCCTTCAAGCGGCGTTTTCGTGCCTGCCAAATCGCGGTGTCGCACGCCCATGATCTCGCCGTCCTGAGAAGTGGATGTCACGTCCAAAACCGAAGGCAAGGAGCTGCGTTCGATCACCAGCGAGTGATAGCGAATGACGTTGAAGTGTTTCGGCAGCGCGGTGTACACACCGCGCTCATCGGTGCTGAGCACGTCGGCCTTGCCGTGCATTTGAGTTTGCGCGCGCACCACCTTGCCGCCTAGCGCGGCACCGATGGCTTGGTGGCCCAAGCACACGCCCAGCAGCGGCATCTTGCCGTTGAAGGCTTGGATGGCGGCGATGCACACACCCGCCTCGGCAGGTGAACACGGCCCCGGTGACAGCACCAGTTTGTCGGGCTGCAACGCGCCGATTTCTTCGACAGTAATTTCATCGTTGCGGAACACCCGAACGTCTTCACCCAACTCGGCAAAGTACTGCACCAGGTTGTAGGTGAAGGAGTCGTAGTTGTCGATCATGAGCAGCATTTGCGATCTACCTGGTTGGCTTGCTGGGGCAGGACGTTCGCCGCGCGCATCGCGAGCCCGCTTCAAAACCTGCCTTGTGGGTCGCTTGCGCGGCTGCTGCGCGGTGCAGCGGGAGACTGGGAGGATGAGGGTGCCGCGCAGCCGCACCGCGCCGGTCAGGCTAATGGTTTGCGCCGGCGCCACCCAGAAACCGCAGCAACAGGAAAGGATGTCAGGGCCATGCGCTGGATTATCGCTGTCGGCGCGTCAGCCACAGCGGCGTGTGAGGGCCGACATGCAAAAGTGTTACGCAGTGCTGCCCGCCGCACCGCCGCGCAGTCGGGACACCATGAACCCGGCGGCTTGCGTGATGTGTTGTCGCACCAACGCCTCGGCGAGCACCGCGTCCTGACGACAAACCGCTTCAAGGATTTGTGCGTGCTGGTCCCAAATGTCGCGCGGCTTTTCGTCGCGCAGCAGCACCTCGCCCATCACGCGCTGGGTGTAGGTCAAGTGCGTGACCAGAGCGGGGCGCACCAGGGGGTTGCCCGAAAGCAAGTAGAGAAATTCATGGAACTTCATGTCGGCGGCAATCATCTTCGCGACCGAGCCTGCAGCCACTGCTTTACGCCCTGCCTCGATCAGGGTGGGGCCCTGTTTGGACGCGCGTTCGGCGTTGGTCTGCGCCGCGCGGCGGCAGGCCAAACCCTCGATCACGGCGCGCATGTCGTACATGTGGCCCACATGTTCTGGGTCCAGCGACGCAACGATCAATCCGCGGCCTGGCGCGTCTTGCAACACGCCTTGGTTGCGCAGCAGCATCAGCGCCTGCTGCACCGGCTGGCGCGACACTCCCAGCGTCTGCGCTATTTGCTCTTGGATGATGCGTTCGCCCGGTGCCAATTGGCCGGAAGTGATCTCATCAAGCACCGCGTCGCGAACCTGGTCCACAAGGTTGGGCTGGGTCGTCAGGGCTTTCATACGGCGGTGGTGAGTGCAGGTGGTTGAAAAAAAACTTTGTGCATTTTGACGCCATTGCGGTTCAGCATGCACCGGCCTGCGAGTGCATGCATCAATGGGGCGCTTGCGGGGCCATTCGGTCGCGCAGCACACGGTGCAAAATCTTGCCCGTGGCGGTGCGCGGCATCTCGCTGTCAGCAATGAACACGACAGTTTGCGGTCGCTTGAACCCGGCCATGCGGTGGCGGCACCAGTCCAGCAACTCGGTCGCGCCGGCGTGTTGTCCTGCATGCAGCACCACCACAGCCAGCACGGACTCGCCCCACTTGTCGTGCGGCACGCCGATCACCGCCACGTCCTTGACCGCGGCGTGCGCGCCCAAGATGCTTTCCACTTCGGAGGGGTAGATGTTCTCGCCGCCACTGATGATCATGTTGCTCTTGCGGTCTACCAAAATTATGTATCCGCCTGCGTCGCGACGCGCCATGTCACCCACCGAACACCAGTCGCCCCGAAAGCATTCCGCCGTTTTTTCTGCGTTTTTCCAATAGCCATCAAAAACATAGGGCGTGCGCGAGTGCAACTCGCCCACCTGGCCGTCCGGCACTTCGCGTCCATGCGGGTCGAGCAGTCGAATGGCACCCGACCCAGCCCATTCGCGGCCCACCGAGCCCAGCCTTTCGATTTGTTCCTCGGGACGCAGCAGCGTGACCCAGCCCGCCTCGGTCGAGCCGTACAGCTCGTAGAGCCGACCATTGCGAAAGTACTCAAGGATCGCCAGTTTGGTGTCCTTGCGTGCCGGCGCGGACGAGATCATCAGCTTTTCAACCGCCGCCACGTCGTACTTCGCTTTGGTGGCTTGCGGCAGGCCCAGCATCATGATGTAGTGCGTGGGCACCAGCGAGGTGAAGGTGACCTTCTCGCGCGCCAGCGTGGCCAGCAAGGCCTCGGGATCGAAGCTCTTGCGGTCGTCGATCACGCAGGTGGCGCCCAGGTGCGCGAAGGTGTGGCTGAAGTACAGCGAGTTGGCATGGCACATCGGCATCACCAGCAACGCCGTGTCATGGCGCGTGAAGCCCATCTCCAGTGCAGTGGCCAGCGCGATCAGGGTGCTGCCTTCGTGGCTGCGGATGGCGCCCTTGGGCCGCCCGGTCGTGCCCGAGGTGTACATCAACGCGCTGAAGTCGGCCGGCTTCACCGCCTCGGCCGGGTCTTGTGTGCCGACGCCTGCGATCAGCGCCTCGTAGTCCTGCCAGCCGCTCGGCGCCGTTGTGCCGATACTGATGTAGGCGTGCGGCTCGATGGCCAGTTCGGGGCGGATCGATTCGACGCGATCCAGCAGTTCCTGTTGCACGATGAAGGCACGCGCCTCGCAATGCGATGCGATGTAGGCAATCTCGGGCGAGGTGAGCCGGAAGTTGATCGGCACCGCCACCAGGCCGGCCCGCGCGAGTGCGGCATACATCTCCATCCATTCGATGCAGTTGTAGGCCAGCAGCGCCACGCGGTCGCCTCTGTGCAGGCCCAGCGAGAGCAAGCCGTTGGCCAGCCGGCTGGCGCGTTCGTGCCACTGCGAGAAGGTCAGCGCGCGCCGCGAGTCGCGTACGCCGATCTTCTGTGGCTGCAGGCGGGCATGCGCTGCGACGGCGTCAGCCACGGTGAGCAGATGATTCATGAGAGGGTTCCTTCAAGTGCATTGCAGGGCGCGCTCCACAGTTGCCAACGGGCGCGCCACAGGGTGCCGCAGATGAGTCCATGTTAGAACTCTGAATTCAGAGTACGATTAGGGATAGCCCTGATATTAGAACTCTGAATTCAGAATACCATATTGCCATTCCCCATCAAGACCCTTCCGCACGACCCCTTTCTGGAGACGACGATGACCTTCACCCGCCGACACTTTCTCTCCACCGGCGCACTGGCCGGTGCCGCGCTGCCCGGCCTGTCCTTCGCGCAAAGCAAGCCGCCTGAATTCAAGCTCAAGCTGGGCAACGATTTGCCGGTGACACACTCGGTGAACGTGCGTCTGAAGGAAGCGATCGCGGCCATCTCGGCTGAGTCCGGCGGCCGTGTGGCGATCGAGCTGTTTCCCAACAACCAGTTGGGGGGCGACGCCGACATGATGTCGCAGATCCGCTCCGGCGCCCTCGAGCTCGCCACCTTCCCCGGCACGGTGATGTCGACCTTGATCCCGGTCACGTCCATCACCGGGGTAGGCTTTGCTTTCTCCAGCTACGACAAGGTCTGGGCCGCGATGGACGGCGCGGTGGGCAACCACATCCGCGCGGCCATCGAGAAGATCAATCTGGTGCCCTTCGCCACCGTCTGGGACAACGGCTTCCGCCAGATCACCACCAGCACCAAGCCCATCCGCACCCCCGACGACCTGAAGAACTTCAAGATCCGCGTGCCGGTGGTGCCGCTGTGGGTGCAGATGTTCAAGACGCTGGGCGCCGCGCCGGTGAGTCTGCCGCTGGCCGAGGCCTACCAAGCCTTGCAGACCAAGGTGGCCGACGGGCAGGAGAACCCGCTGGCATTGATCGAGTCGGCCAAGTTCTTCGAGGTGCAGAAGTTCTGTTCGCTGACCAACCACTCCTGGGACGGCTTCTGGTTCGTCGCGGGCGGGAAGTTGTGGAAGTCGGTGCCTGCCGACCTCCAGCAAGTGATCACCAAGCACATGAACGCCGCCGCTCGCAAGCAGCGCGACGACATCGCGCGCGCCAACATCGACGTGCAAAAGCTGCTCGAGAGCAAGGGCCTGGTCTTCAACACCGTCGACAACACCGCCTTTCGGCGCGTGCTCAGCAGCGGCGGCTTCTACAGCCAGGCGAAGGAAAAATTCGGCGCTGAAGCTTGGGGTCTGTTGCAGCAATACGCTGGCGAAATCGCCTGACGCTCATGCGCGCCGAGACCGACGCCCCCCTCGGCAGCGTGGTGCTGCCCGCCGCCGGCCGCGGCAACCCCAACGCCTGGGTGCTGGCGCTGGACCGCCACCTGGGCGGTGCCATTGAAGCCGTGGCGGCCACGCTGATCGTGGCCGAGATCGCGATCCTGTTCATGGGCGTGGTCTCGCGCTATTTTCTGCAGATGCCGCTGGTGTGGTCAGACGAAGTCGCCTCGCTGCTCTTCCTGTGGTTGGTCAGCTTGGGTGCGGTGGTGGCCTTCCGCCGCGGCGAACACATGCGCATGACGGCGCTGGTGGCGAAGGCCACGCCGAAGGTGCGCGCTTTTCTCGACACCGTGGCCATCACCGCCGCGCTGGCCTTCCTGTTGCTGAACTTGTGGCCGGCCTACGAGCACGTGCTGGAAGAGGCCGCCGTGACCACGCCGGCCCTCGACATCTCGGCGTCGTGGCGTGCCGCCGCGCTGCCCGTGGGGCTGGGCTTGATGGCGCTGATGTCGCTGTTGCGCTTGTTCAAGACAGCCGATTGGCGCCTGGCTGCGGCCGCGACCGGCACCGTCGTCGCGACGGGCCTGTTGCTGTGGGCGCTGCAGCCGCTGCTGCCCGGCCTCGGCAAGCTCAACCTCGTGATTTTCTTCGTCGGCGTCACCGCCGTTACCGTGCTGATCGGCGTGCCCATCGCCGTATCTTTCGGCTTGGCCACCTTCGGCTTCCTGGCGCTGACGACCACCCTGCCGGTGGGCGTGATCGTCGGTCGCATGGACGAAGGCATGTCACACATCATCCTGCTGGCGGTGCCGCTGTTCGTCTTCCTGGGACTGCTGATCGAAGCCACCGGCATGGCGCGCGCCATGGTGGCGTTCCTGGCCAGCCTGCTCGGCCATGTGCGCGG
>JANPNG010000409.1:0-1947 GCA_031427355.1 Hylemonella sp. | reverse complement strand
CCGTGGGCAAAGTTCACCACGGTGAGCATGCCAAAGATCAAAGACAGGCCAATGGCCAGGAGCGCGTAAACGGCCCCCAGCGCAATGCCGGTCATCAACTGCAAGGCAAACAGTTGCGGGGAAATATCAAACATGGCGAGCAACTTTCACAGGCAAATTTCAGGTGGAGATTTTGTGACCGAGTTCGTCACAGCTGCGCAGATTTTTTTCATCAGCCGCTTCGATACTCAACACATTGAACACGTCGAACTTGTCTTTCATGTTCTTGGATTTGGACTCGATCAACACCACCGACTGCACCGATTGGTGGTCGCACTTGCGGTAGAAGGAATCGCCCTTGTACCAGTTGTAGCGCAACTGGCGCAGCGCAATGCCGACCTTGAGTGAGTCGGTGGATTTGGCCTCACGCACGGCCTGCAAGACGCTGCGCACACCGGCGTAGCCCAGAGCGCCGTAGTCCGACGGCACGCCGCCGTTGTGCGCCTTGCGGAACTTGTCGTTAAAGGCTTTGGCGGCGGGGATTTTGTCCTCCATGCCCCAGTAGTAAGAGGTGCCGCCCATCACGCCGTCAAAAGCCTCAGCGCCACCGGCCATGCGCGCGGTGAACAGCAGCACGGGCGAGATGATTTTCATCTGCGACTTCAGACCAAAGTCGGTGGCTTGCTTGACCGCGTTGAGCTGGTCGCGGCCAAAGTTGTTCATCACCAAAATGTCGGGCTTGAGCGACTGGATGCGTGGCAAGAAGGCAGAGAAATCCGCCGTGCCCAGCGGCGTGCGGATGTCGGCCAACATTTGCACACCCATGGATTGCCCTGCGCGCTGAAAGCCGCGCACCATCTCGTGGCCGTAGGCGTAATCCGCCGTGAGGTACACCACTTTTTTGCCGTACTTGGCAAAGGCATAGCGGCCCACCGCACCAGCGGTGAGGTGGGGGGTGAGCGCCTCATGGAAGGTGTACATGCTCCAGTCCTTCACCTCGTTGATGGCGTCAGACTGGCTGATGGAGTTGAACAGCACCTTACGGTCACGGCACACCGCGTTGATGGACAACTGCGTGGCGGCAGACAGCGAGCCCACGACAAAGTCAATCTTGTCTTTTTCGATCAACTCCAGCGTGCGGGTAGCCGCTTCGCCGGGGTTGAGCTTGTCGTCACGCACCAGCAATTCGGCCTTGCGGCCGTTGAAGCCACCGCTGTCGTTGAACTCTTTGATGGCGATCTCGGCACATCGCACCTGGTCTTGCGCCTCGGCAGAGAACGCACCCGTCAAGGGCACGGGAAAACCAATTTTGATGTTGCCGGTCTGGGCACTGGCAATGCCCATCCAGGCCGGGGCCACGGCCACGGCCGCGCCACCGACGACGAGGGATCGGCGACCGGGGTTGAAGGATTTGGAATTCAGGGTCATGGTGATGTCTCCAGGGGTTAAAGAAAGGGGTGAAAGTTCAAGCGGCAAGCGATTCAAATTGGTCAATTTTGTCAAGCGGCGTGGTGGAGAGATCAATCGCCGTCTCCATCATCATGGTGTGGGCTGCAATGCGTGCATCGCCCTTGCTGTGGACTTGCATGTAGCCGCCCAGGGCGCGCGCGCGCTGGATCACAGCTTGGCAAGGCGCGAGCCGTGCCTGCTCATAGGCCTGCACAGCTTGCGGTGTGGTGCCAAACTGCGCAATCGCGTCAGTCAGCGCCATGGCGTCTTCAGCCGCCTTGGTCACGCCCATGCCCACGTGCGGACGCGCCACAAAGGCGGCGTCGCCCATCAGGGCCACACGGCCAAAGGCGATGCTGGCGCTGGCGCAGTCGTAAATGGGTTGCAAAAACGGTTGCGGGGTTTTCTCCAACACCTCGGCAAATTGGGGGGCCAACAACTCGCGCGCGGCTTGGCGCGCTGCGGCCACTTGGCGCCACGACACTTTGGCCGGTGGTATGCCCAGCGGGTAATGCTGGC
>JANPNG010000408.1:0-3213 GCA_031427355.1 Hylemonella sp. | reverse complement strand
GTACAGGCCCAGGGCTATGAGTGGATCAACCACTCCGTGGTACCGACCCAGTTGGCCTCGCACGACTTTCGCGTCACCATCGGGGCCACCACGGCTCAGCCCTATGAGGCCAGCGTCTTCAATATCTCGGCCATGAGTTTTGGCGCGCTCAGTGCCAATGCGATCATGGCCCTCAACGCAGGTGCCCAGCGTGGCGGCTTCGCGCATGACACCGGCGAAGGTTCCATCTCGGTGCACCACCGCCAGCATGGCGGCGATTTGATTTGGGAGATTGGCTCGGGCTACTTTGGTTGTCGCAACGCAGATGGCAGTTTCAACGAAGAGAAGTTTGTCGCCAATGCCTGCACGCCTCAAGTTCGGATGATCGAACTCAAGCTCAGCCAAGGGGCCAAGCCCGGCCACGGCGGCGTGTTGCCCGGCCCCAAGGTCACGCCCGAGATTGCCCAGGCGCGTGGCGTGCCGGTGGGGGTGGATTGCATTTCGCCGTCGTCGCACAGCGCGTTTTCAACCCCCATCGAGATGATGCAGTTCATCGCCCGATTGCGTGAACTCTCAGGCGGCAAGCCCACCGGCTTCAAGCTGTGCATCGGCCACCCCTGGGAATGGTTTGCCATGGTCAAGGCCATGCAGGTCACCGGCATCACGCCCGACTTCATTGTGGTGGACGGAGCCGAGGGCGGCACCGGTGCGGCGCCGCTGGAGTTCACCGACCATGTCGGCTCACCTCTGCAAGAGGGGCTACTGCTGGTGCATAACACGCTGCGTGGCGTCGGGCTGCGCGACAAGATTCGCGTGGGCTGCGCAGGCAAGGTGATCAGCGCTTTCGACATTGCGCGCCTGATGGCCTTGGGGGCGGACTGGTGCAACAGCGCGCGCGGCTTCATGTTCGCCCTGGGCTGCCTTCAGGCTCAAACCTGCCACAGCGGTCAGTGCCCGACCGGCGTATCGACCCAAGACCCGCTGCGCCAGCAATCTCTGGTGGTGGGCGATAAGACCGAGCGCGTGCTCCACTTCCACCAGGGCACGCTCAAGGCACTCAAGGAGTTGGTGCAGGCGGCCGGGCTCGATCACCCGAACCAGATCACGGCGCACCACATCGTGCGCCGCTCTGGTGACCACAAGGTGCAGTCACTGGCGCAACTGATCCTGACCCAGATGGAGGATGGCGTCTTGCTGCAAAACGATTTGAGCCATCTGCCGCACATCTACCAAAACACCTGGCCGCAGGCCAGCGCCCACAGTTTTATGCTGCAAAAGGCTTAATGTGAGGGATCTCCTGTTTGGCCTAAGGCTTTGAGCCTGGACGTGAGGGCCCGCTGAGTCGTTAAAATTTCAGCTACGTTTGTTAATCACCAAGGAAATTGTCATGCGTTTGATCAGTTTTGAAGAGCAGGGCCAAGCCCGTATTGGTGTCCTCAAAGACGCTTCGGCCCAGGAATTTATTGACCTGTCGCTGGCCGCGCCCGCGCTGACCACCGACATGACCACCCTGCTGGCCCAGCCCGGCGGCTTGGCTGCGGCCAAAGACGCGGCAGCCAAGGCCCCCGCCTCGGCCGTCAAGCCCATGGCTGGCGTGAAGTTTTTGCCCCTGGTGCCGCGCCCCGGCAAGATCGTGTGCCTGGGTCTGAACTACGCCGACCATGCGGCAGAAGGTGGCCATGCCCGCCCCGAGTACCCCAGCTTCTTCCTGCGCGGTGCGACGTCTATGACCGGTCATAACTCACCCATCATCCGCCCCAAGGCGTCCCACAAGCTGGACTACGAAGCCGAACTGGCCGTGGTGATTGGCAAAAAAGCGCGCCACCTGACCGCTGAGAACGCGCTGGACTGCGTGGCCGGTTACTCCTGCTTCAACGACGGCAGCCTGCGCGACTACCAGCGCAAAACCAACCAGTGGACCATCGGCAAAAACTTTGACCAAAGCGGCTCCTTCGGCCCCTGGCTGGTCACGCCGGACGAGTTGCCCCCCGGTGCCGCTGGCCTGCGCATTCAGTCGCGCCTGAACGGCAAGATCATGCAGGACTCCAACACCAAACTGTTTCTGTGGAACGTGGTTGAGGCGCTGGTCATCATCACCGAGTGCATGACGCTGGAGCCGGGCGACGTGATCATCACCGGCACGCCCGCTGGCGTGGGTTATGCCCGCACCCCCCCGGTGTGGATGGCCCCTGGCGATGTCTGCGAGATTGAGGTGGACGGCATCGGGATTTTGTCGAACACGATTGCGGACGAAGTCTAATTTGCTACTAATTTCATAGCTGCTTGGGCACATACACCGTGCGCTGCAAGCCTTTTCGCAATGGAAAGCACCGCACCATCCTTGCTCAGCAGCAAGGCTTGGTGTTGCACCGCCAAGTCAATAAAACACTGGTCATCCGCATCTGCGCAGCGCAGAGGAGCGCGGGGCGCGACGGGCATGAGGTGGGCGTGGCGGTCAAACTGCGCCAGCACTTCATGGGCGCTGAGTTGGTAGAAGGCCAGACGCGACACGATCTTGGGGTAGGTCAACACCCGAGCCAGCTCTTCGCGCATGGGCCCGGTGGCGATCCAGCGACGCTGCCCGTTATCAATCATCAGCCTCAAAGGCGCACAGGCTGGGTCGTTAAAGACGAACAGGTCTAAAACGACGTTGGTGTCTATGACGATCATTTCGTCCGCGCCGAGCCCTTGACCATGTCGAACTTGAACAAGCGGCATTCCAGCGGGCCGTTCCACATTGGCACGCGGCGCGACTCTTTCAGGCGCATTTTGCTGGGCAGCTTCAAATCAGGCGTGAGCACCCAAGCCGTCCAACCGCTGTAATTTTTCTTCCAATGCGTGGCGAGTTGGCTGAAGAACTCACCGCCGTCTTCAGTCTGCGCGGCCTCGCGCGCGCCACTTCTGGCCCCTTGTTCGGCGACTGAAACCCCCGCCACACCGGCCACAGCAATGCGCTCACCATACGGAGGGTTGATCAACATCACGCCCGGCAGCTCTGACGGCGGCAGGCGCTGCAAAGCGTCGCCACCGCGAAACTCGATCACGTCGGCCACACCGGCGCGCTGCGCGTTGCGCTGGGCAAAGTCCACCATGCGGTGCGACACATCGCTGCCAAACACCAGCGGCGCTTGGCCGGGCTCGGGCTTGACCACTTGGCTGTCGGCCTCTTGCTTGAGCGCCGTCCAGACGTGCGGCTGGTAGGGCAGCATCTTCTCAAACGCAAAGCGCCGCAGC
>JANPNG010000407.1:0-1964 GCA_031427355.1 Hylemonella sp. | reverse complement strand
GACGCCGCTGGAGCGGCGCAAACCCGAACTCATCAAAGCCACCCGCAAGCGCCGCATCGCCATGGGCTCGGGCGTGCAGGTGCAAGACGTCAACCGCATGCTCAAAGAGTTTGAGCAAATGCAGGAGATGATGAAAAAGATGAAGGGCAGCGGCATGATGAAAATGATGAAACGCATGGGCGGCATGAAAGGCATGCCGAAAATGCCGTTCTGATATTTATTGCTTTTGAAGGGTCACGATGAAGCGGGTGATTTCTTTACGGCACTTCAGTCTGCGCACCCAAGTGGTGTGGGCGGTTGGCGTGATCTTGAGCCTCGCGTTTGTGATTCAGGCCTTGATGATGTTCTCGGCCTCCAGCAACGCGCTGAAGAAGAGCCTGTCGGACCAATTGGAGGTCTTGGTCAGCCGGGTCGCAGCCGAGCTGGATGACAAGGTCTTGATCCGGGCCAACGTCCTGGAGACCATGGCCAAGAAGTTCCCCTTGGACGCGTTGGCGAACGACCTGGAGGTGGAGCGCCACTTCCAGGATGCCTCGATTCTCCCGACCTTGATCGACGATCTGTACCTGTTTTCTCCTGAAGGTGTCTTGCGGGTGGATTGGCCCAAAGTGTCTGGACGGCGGGGTCTGGACATGGTGGAGCGCGACTACATTCAAGGCGTGATTCAAACGAGGAAAACGGTGGTTTCCAAACCCATTTTGGGACGGGCTACCCAAGAACCCATTGTCGTGATCGCCGTGCCGATCCTGACCACCTCGGGCAAGCTGGCGGGCATTCTGGGGGGTGTTGTGAACCTGAAAAAATCACGCTTGCTGGAGCCCCTGAACACGACCCAGGTAGGGCAGACCGGCTACTTTTTCCTCAGCAGTGCAGAGCGCATCATGATCGCCCATCCGGACCCCGGCCGGGTTCTGCAGTCGTCACAAAAGCCGGGCGTCAATCGCACGTTTGATCGGGCGATGGATGATGGTTTTCAGGGCGTTGTGGAGGGCGTCAACAGCAAGGGTCTCCAAGCCCTGTTTGGGTTTAAGCGGCTGGCGAAAACGGGCTGGGTTCTGGTGGCCGTGCTGCCCTCTGCTGAAGCCTTGATTGCAGTTGAACAGTTAGGCTTTCGGATCGTCTTGACGACCACATTTTTTTGGGCGCTGACTTTGCTGGTGGTCCTCTTCATGGTGCGTCGATTTACGCGACCTCTGGAGATCCTGACGGAGTTTCTCAAATTCAGCCGAACCCTGGTACCACCGCCCAAGTTGGCGCATAGCAGCAGGGAGACTGACCGGCTGTCGGAAGCCTTCACTCAATTTCTCGCTCAGCAAAAAATCGCGCATGACCAACTGACGCAACTCACCTTGAAGACCGAGGCGGCCAATACCGATTTGCGGGTGGCGGCTATTGCTTTCGAGACTCAGCAGGGCATGTTCATCACCGACACCGAAGGTGTGATTCTGCGAATCAATCAGGCCTTTACCAGCATCACCGGCTACACGGCTGAAGAGGCGCTGGGACAGACGCCGCGCCTGCTCAACACCCCTCGGCATGATGCAAAATTCTTTGAAGACATGTATGCCAGCCTGCAACTCCAGCGAGTCTGGAAAGGTGAAATCTGGAACCGTCGAAAAAATGGCGACACGTATCCTGCATGGCTCACCATCACGGCGGTGACGAATGATAAAGCGGTGCTCAGCCATTACGTGGCCACCATCGCCGACATCAGTCAGCGCAAAGCGGCAGAAGAGAACATTCAGCGCCTGGCATTCTATGACCCGCTGACCCAGTTGCCCAACCGCCGTCTCTTGCTTGATCGCCTGCAACACGCGCTGGCCTCCAGCGCGAGAACGGGTCGCATGGGCGCGCTTTTGTTCATCGACCTGGACAACTTCAAGGTGCTCAACGACACCTTGGGTCACGACCAAGGTGATCTGCTTTTGAAGCAAGTGGCGCAACGCCTGTTAGCTTGTGTGCGT
>JANPNG010000406.1:0-5749 GCA_031427355.1 Hylemonella sp. | reverse complement strand
CGAACACACCCACACCTGCTACCTCGGCGACCGCCAACACCGCCACGCCTGGGGCTATGGCTGCGGCACTTGCCCGGCGTGCGAGTTGCGGGCGCGGGGGTATGAGCGCTTTGCGATGGGTGTGAGTTGATACCGCCTTGGGCCCCTTCCTCAGGAAGAAGACTCCCGCACGCTGTACAAGGCTGCAGCCCCGCTTGGCAGCCGATCCAGGCTCCAGATTCGGTCGTGAAAGCGCGCAATACCAGGTCGATGGGCAATGGAGATCAGCGCCCCTTGCCCGGTTTGCACCATGTCAATCAGCCGCGTATAGAGCAGGCTTTCAGCCGCCTCGTCCAGCGCGCTGGTGGCTTCGTCGGCAAACACCCAGCGCGGTTTTTTGAGGAAGACGCGTGCCAGTGCCAGGCGCTGCTGCTCCCCGCCTGAGAGCTGTTGGCCCCAAGCATTGACTTGGTCCAGATGATCGACCAAATCGGGCAGCAGGGCGTGGCTCAGGGCCGCGTGCAAGGCCGCGTCGCTGTACTCGGATGCCGGGTTGGGGTAGGCCAGGGCATCGCGTAGCGCCGCATTGGGGAAGTAAGGGCGTTGCGGGATGAACATGGCGTCCCTGGGCAGGGCCATCTGCCCTTGGGAGAAAGGCCAGATGCCCGCCAGGGTGCGAAACAAGGTGGACTTGCCGCTGCCTGAGATGCCCTGCAGCAAAATCGTGTCGCCGGGCTGGGCGTGCAGGGCCGCATCCACCAACAGCATGACCCCGGTGGGTAAAGCGACGGACAAGCCGTCCACTTGAAGCGCTATCGAATCTGTAGCTTCTTGCGCAGGTGCTGTGTGCTCTAGCGCGGCAATATGGTCTTCAAAGCGGGTCAGGCGGTCAGTCGTGGCGCGCCAGGTGGCCAGGCGGTCGTAGTTCTCCACAAACCAGCTCAGCGCCTCTTGCACGCGGCCAAAGGCCGAGGCGATCTGCATCAACTCACCCAACTGGATAGCCCCGCTAAAGAAGCGCGGCGCCGCCACGACAAAAGGAAACACCACCGCCACCTGGAACACGCCCACGGTGAACCAGGTCAGATTTTTTTGCGTTTTGAGCAGTTGCAAGTAATTGGCCAGCACGCGGGAAAAGCGATGATCCAACTGCGTGCGCTCCACGGCTTCGCCCCGGTCCAGCGCAATCGCTTCGCTGTACTCGCGCACGCGCACCAGGTGGTGGCGAAAGTCCGCCTCATAGCGTTGCTGGTCATAGTTGAGCTGGATCAGCGGTCGCCCGACGAAGTGGGTCAGGCCACTGGCGACTGCGTAGTACAGCAGCGCGGCCCATACCATGAAGCCGGCAATTTCAAAATGCGTGCCGAGCACATCCACCGTAAAAATGCCACTCAAACCCCAGAGAATGCCCACAAAGCTGATCAGCGTGACGACCGCATTGATGATGCCCATGCTCAGGCTCACAGTGTGCGCGGTGAAGAGGTTGAGGTCTTCTTGAATGCGCTGGTCGGGGTTGTCGGGCGTTGCGTCGCCAGCATCTCTGAAGCGTGCCAACTCCAAATGGTAGAAGGCGTGGTGGTCCAGCCAGCGGTCCAGGTAAAACCCGGTCATCCAGGCGCGCCAGCGCATCTCCAGCAACTGGGTCAGGTAGAGCTTGTAGGCGGCAATCACCACATAGGCAAAGGCCAGCAAGGCAAAGCGGCCCAGTTGCAGCCAGAAGGCGTCCACGTCGCGCAACTCCAGCGAGTTGTAGAACAGCCGGTTCCAGTCGTTGATCAGCACCAGCATGTAAACCGAGCCCAGGTTCAGCGCCACGATGGCGGCGAGCAGGCCGCGCGCCTGCCACTTTTGCTCAGAGCGGTAATAGGGCAGAGACAAGGCCCAGGTTCGTGCGATGAAGGCACTGAACGAGGACATGTTCTTCAGGGGTGACATGGTGTCAATCTGTCTCGCCCGATTTCGGGTTGCTCACCCCGCTGGCCACATGGCCTGAGGGTACGTGCCGGGCGGCGGCTTCGATGTGGCCGGTTTGGTCGTCAAAGAAGAAGTCGGGTTCGAACTCACGCAAAAATTCGCCCTTGGGCAGACCGCCGAGGAACATGGCTTCGTCCACCTCAATGTTCCAGTCCATCAGGGTGCGGATGGCGCGTTCATGCGCCGGTGCGCTGCGCGCCGTAACCAGCGCGGTGCGCACGCGCATGGCGGGCGTGCCCTCTTGTTGCAGGCGGTGCAGCGCGGCCAGCAACGGCTTGAAGGGGCCAGCCGACAGGGGCTGGGCGGCCTTGCTTTTTTCGTGCTGCTGAAACGCGGCCAAACCCTGCGCCTGGTACACCCGTTCGGCCTCGTCGCTGAACAGCACCGCGTCGCCGTCAAAGGCAATGCGCACTTCGTTGGGGTGGGCCTCGCTGGCGTGGGCGGAGTGGGGGTACACCTGCGCAGCGGGCACACCGGCGTCTAGCGCGGCACGCACATCGCTCAGGTGGGTGGATAAAAACAAATTGGCATGCAGCGGTTTGAGGTAACGCCACGGCGGCTGGCCGCGCGTGAAGCTGCCGCGCTCAATCGGCAGGCCGTAGTGCTGGGCCGAGCGAAACACCCGCATGCCCGAGACCGGGTCGTTGCGCGACAAAATCACCACCTCCACGCGCTGGGCCTGCGCGTCGTTGAACGCCAGCAGTTTCTTGACCATGGAAAACGCCACACCAGGCAGGGCGGGTTGGTCCAGTTTGTCCAACTGCAAGCGCATATAGGCCTGGTCTTTGTGCGGCCCTTGGCCCTGCTCAAACACCTGGTTCTCCTGCTCGAAATCGAACAGGGCGCGCGATGAAATGGCGACGACAAGTTTGCCGTCCAGTGAAACGCCCATGATTTTTCCCCGATTAAATTTGGCTGCAACGTTGCTTGAAAACGATGACGTTCATCTTATAGGGCCTAGGGAATCTCTGCATAAGTCAGCCCGCAGTAGGCCGAATCTGAGACAGTAGAGACATGTGGCCCACATTGGCGTAGATGCTGAATCGGGATTGGTACACACCATCATCGGCACAGCAGCCAACGTCAACGATGTGACCCAAGGACACGCATTGCTGCACGGCGACGAAACGGTTGTCTTTGCTGATGCAGGCTACCAGGGGGCAGACAAGCGCGAAGAGGCCACAGGCGTGGACTGGCATGTGGCCATGCGACCGGGTAAACGCCGGGCACTGGACAAGCACTCGCCTTGGGGCCACTTGTTGGACAAGGCCGAGCAGCTCAAGGCCAGTGTGCGGGCTAAGGTGGAGCATCCCTGCAGAGTCATCAAATGCCAGTTCGGCTTTACCAAGGTGCGCTACAAAGGATTGGCGAAGAACACGGCGCAGTTGGTCACCCTGTTTGCTTTGAGCAATTTGTGGATGGCTAGAAACCGGCTTATCCAGGGGGCGCGGGAGAGTGGGTTTTAGGCTGCGTTACTCTCGCTCCAACTCTAGATAAGTGCGACTTGCATTGCCGGGCTGCAATTCGGCAGCGTTGAGCAGATGCAACCAAGGTTTGGCATTAAAACGCTTCACCGCCGCGCCCACGTCTTCACCGTCGTTCACCGCTTTTTTCATGTGTACACGCAAGGCTTGCAAGTAGTCACGCGTTTGTACGCGCGCGGTCGTCAGTGTCGTCAAGTCGCCGTGGCCGGGCACAATGCGCGCGGGTTGTAGCGTTTCAATTTCCTCAAAGGCCGCCAGCCAGGCCAAAGTGTTGCTGACCGAAATGACGCTCAGCAAACGGTCGACGTACACGATGTCGCCGGAGAACAATATCTTCGTCTCTGGCAGCCAGACCATCATGTCACCCGGCGTGTGACCACCGCCACGATGGCGCAGCTCGATGACCGTGCCGCCCAGTGTCAGGCGTTCGTCGTTGCCGGTGATCAGGCGATCAGGCAGGATGGCCACCGTGCCCTCGGCGCGCTCACCCAATGCAGCGCGCAGGCCTGTCAGATGGTCGCCCCCGCGCGCCTGCATGTCGGCCTTGGCGTTGGCGTGGGCAATCAGTTGCGCGCCTTGCGCCAAAAAATAACCGTTGCCCAGCCAGCGATGGTCTTGCCCGCCGGTGTTGATGACCCACTTGATGGGTTTCGCAGTCACGGCGCGCACGGCTTGGTGGATTTGGCGTGCCGATTGAAAAGTGGCACCACTGTCGATCAGCAGTGCACCTTCGGGCGTCACCACCAGCCCGATGTTGGCGTTGAGTCCTTCATTGTCTTGGGTGCGCGGACCCTTCTCACCGATGAAGGCGTACACGCTCGGAGCCACTGGTTGAAACGTCACTTCCACGGCCTGCGCCGTCCCTGTAAACAGGGCGCTCAAAGCCAGCAGCACGGCGTGAATGGTGTGTTTGAGTCGCGTGTTGGCAGATGACATGGGAGGGGTTCCTTGATTAAACAGGTTTCTAAAACGCCAAGAGCGCAATGATCAGCAAAATATTTGCGACGAAGAAGATGCCGAAGTACGAAGTCAACATGATTAATCCTCGGCCAAGTGTTTCCGCCCATGTGCCGCCGTAGACTCGCCGCAGTGCGACGACGAAATACGCGACAACCCAAAATGACAATGCATTGGCCACGATGTCTGGGAGTTTTGACTCGACCAACATCATCAAGAGCAGGAAAGTCTGGCAATGCAAGCCAAAGACCAGGTGCTCAGCGTAACGTTGGCGACGATCACGATAGGAGAGGGCAAGGGTCAGCGCGAAGATTGGAACCAGAAGCAGTACGACGTAGGACACATACACCACTCGTCGCGCACGCAGGAACATGAATTTATCTTCCAGCGACAGCGCCTGGAAACGGCGCACGCCGGGCGTGTTGATGTAGTCCAGGATATCCAACATCGCCGTCATAAGTCGGCTTTGTCCATGCACGGGGTCCACGATGGGGGGCGCGTTGCGCAGCAGGTGAAGTCCTTGCTCGTCAAAGAAGCGCAAGCTCAGACTCAGCCCAAAAAATTGGACGGTCGCAAAGACAATGACGCTGACCAACAAATAGAGCTGCAATGGTCGCAAGTAGCGCGCTCGCCTCCCGGCTTTGTACTCAACCGTCAGCGCGCCAGGCGAAAAGAAGAGCTTCAACAGGGTTTGCCAGATTTGGCTCCGCCCGCTTGTGACGCGGGCAATTGACCCTTGAAAGTACTGTGCAAAAGACTGCGGTCCCTGGGCAGTTTCCTGGCCGCACGTTGGGCAAAAGTTGCCCGGCGCGGGCGTGCTGCAGTTCAGACAAGCATGGATCGGGATCGATGCGGAATCCTCTGCTTCTATGGTATTCGTCTGTTGTGAGCTCATAAAAATTGGCCTCGCAAAGAAGCCCACGGTTGGGTAGGGATTGGACTATTCCACGCGGTCGTTGGGTTTTAACCGGTGTTGCGCAGCCCCGCAGCGATGCCGTTGATTGAAATATGAATGCCGCGCCGCATGGCTTCGTCACCAAGGCCTGCGCGGTGTCGCCGCACCAGCTCCACTTGCAGGTGGTGCAGTGGGTCGATGTAAGGAAAGCGGTGTCGGATCGAGCGCTTCAACGCGGCGTTGTGCACCAGGCGTTCTTTGTCGCCCGTGATCAGGGCCAGTGCATTGGACGTGCGATGCCACTCGGCTTCAATCTCGCTGAAGATGCTTTTGCGCAAGCGTGAATCCGCCACCAGTTCCGAATAGCGCGATGCGAGAGCCAAGTCGCTCTTGGCCATGACCATGTCCATGTTAGACAGCAGGGTTCTGAAAAATGGCCAGTTGCGGTACATCTTTTGCA
>JANPNG010000405.1:0-3365 GCA_031427355.1 Hylemonella sp. | reverse complement strand
GCCAGCTTGTCGATGTTGGCCTGCGTCAGGTCGGGACTGTGTAGTTTCAGTTTTTGCATGTCATTCATCATTCGGTTTAGGCAACTTACCGGCTTGTTTTTCAAGCTTTTTCTCATCGCTTTTGACGCGACGCTCCAGCTTTTTTATGTCTTCCTCGGCCGGCAGTCGCTCGGGCTGGATGCCCCGCTCGCCAAGCATCGTCCTGACGCTGTCGTTGTTGTTGACGTGCTCACGGGTAATGGACGGCTCACCCTGCAAATCGTCTTGCTGCACATTGTGATTGGTCATTTCTGTGGCCAAATTTTTGGCGGCAATGGTCAAGGTCGGTAAAAAATCAGCCAAGGGACGGGTGTGCGTGATGCCATATTTGTTTTTCATGGCTTGGGTGTTGTGGCCCCCAAACAAGGCGGCATCACCCTGTGAGCGAATGCGGCCAAAGCCGACATCATCAACGCCACGCTCAAATATGTTTTGTGACAGCGCTTTTTCCGACTCACGCAACCTGTCTCGGGCATCGAGTCGGGTCTGCAGGCGCATGCGATCTTCAATCAGCTCTTGCTTGCGGGTCTGGATGGCGAAGTAGCTTTGGGCAAAAGCTATCGCCTCCTTGCGTGGGTCGCCATTTTGGGCGATCAGATAGCAGGCATAGCGGGTAAGCATGAAGTCGTCAATCTCCCGCTCTGCACCACTTCCCAGCCTGACCATTTTCGTGACGCCACGAAAATGGTCGCTCTGGTTGTAACCCGTTGATTTGCAGGACTCTATGGCCCGCTGGATGGCGGTTTGAAAATTTTCCCAGCGGCTGTAGTCCAGTGGCTCCATCAGCTCGCGGGCAAACCAAAACTCAATGTTTTCCTCGTCCAGGCGGTGGCTCATCGCATCAAAGCGGTTTTTCAGGTGTTCTATGGTTTGGCTGCTCATGGCGTCAACTCCTCTGTTTGCCGTCGGCCAGGGTCAGGTCGGGGCTGTGCATTTTTAGTTTATTCATGGTCAAATTGGCTTGTAGCTACCGTGGAATGTGCGGGTGCAGCTATTAAATGTATAGCGATTGGAGTGGTGGATTTGTTCATGAGGCAAGCAGCCCAAGCTCGGTGCGAATGGTACGCAACTGGGCGTTAATTTCGACTTTGCGATTGAACTGTTTTTCTTGGGCGAGACGCGCTTCCAGCTTGGCCGCTGCCGCCTGCTTGGTGGACAAGAGCGACAACCGATCCAGTTGGTCGCGCAATGATTCGCTGTGGCGGGCCGGAACGGCAAAGTGTTGGCGTAAAAGCTGCTCATACAGCCCCTGTAAATCCAGCGCCACCGGCAAGCCGGGACAGGCAACACCATCTATTTGCCACGGTGCCGCATGGTAATCACCCACCACCCATTGACCACTGGCCGCATCACTGGGGCGCTTATAGGCTGCAACGGGTTGGCTGTGGCCGTCATACCGCAGGACAAACAGAATGGGAAAAGGGATGGCCTTGTCGATGCAGCGAAGCACCGAATGATTGACATCCGGCAGCTTCAAGGCAATTTCGAACACTTCAATTTCCGGCACGTCCGGTTTGGCGGGCAGATTGATGGTCTCCGGGGCCAGTTTGTAGGCCCATGTGATGCTCTCAACCTGTTCGACAAACAGCGCACGCAAGGCTGCGGTGGGCTTGGCGTGTGCGTAGATTTTGGCTTTGGCCACGGGCCGGGCCACTACGGCCTTCGATGGCCAAGCGAACAATGCGACCGACGATGTGACTGGTGGGGTGTCCAAAGTGGCACTCATGGGGCCTGAATCACCAAGAAGCTGACCAGTTCGAAGTCTTCAATGCCAGTCAGGTTCTGAGTCAACGCACTGGTTTTGCCCGGCGAAAACAGGCTGTCCACCTCCTGCTCTTGCTGGCGCTCAATCATCGAATGAATGGCCTGATCCAACAAGGTGGAGTACACCTTCATGTTGCGGCCATCGTCGGTGGCTTTGTTGAAGGGCTCGAATGCGGCGGGCACCGGTTCAACCCGGCCTTTGCAGGCATTGCGGGCCATGTCCAACAGGCTTTTGACTTCGGTGTGATCGGCAATTACGGTGCCGTCCATACCTATATAAACAAGGTAGTACGGGTGCAGCCGGTTCTTTTGCTGGATGGTGACGCCAGCGGTGCCATTCAAAACGCGGTTGCGCAGGGTAAAAATGACTCCGGGCAATAGGCCCTTCTCTACATCGGCGGGCACCACGGCATGCAAGCCATTAGGCAGGCGGGACAAGTCGCCGTTGGCTTTCACATAGTTGAGCAAGTCCATGCGGAAGTCGTTCAACCCCAGGTCGGTGATGGACACGCCGGTTTTTAGGTCTTCCATTTCAATGACTTCTTCTTGCAGTCGGCGCAATTGCTCCTTGCGGTAGGCCACATCATTGGACTGGGCTGACAGGACGTTGTCATCGCCCGTGGCGGTCACGTCGGCAATCATCATGCGGCTTTCGACCCGCTCTTTCAGGCGGATGTATTCGTCCAGGCTGATGTCGGGCCAGTAGTTAACCAACTGGATGCGCGCATTGGGTGAGCCGATACGGTCCACCCGGCCAAAGCGCTGGATGATGCGCACCGGGTTCCAGTGAATGTCGTAGTTGATGACGGTGTCGCAGTCCTGCAAGTTCTGGCCCTCTGATATGCAGTCTGTGCCGATCAACACATCAATCTCGCCGGGCTCATGCGGCATGGTCAACACCTTCTCTTTCGCGAGCGGTGCAAAGAGGGTCAGCATGGTCTGGAAGTCAACGCCCTGGCGAGGATTTGCAGCCAAACGGAGTGTGGTTTTCGGCTCGGCTGAACCTGTCACTTTGCCGGTGTGGATACCGTGGTGCTGCAACAGGTCGGCTGCCAGGTTGTCGTACAGATAGTGGGCGGTGTCGGCAAAGGCCGTGAATATCAACAGCTTGCGGTTGCCGGGATTGATGGGGTTGGCCAGCTTGTGCTCAATCTGGGCTTTGAGGTGTTGGAGCTTAGCGTCCTCTGCGGGAGTGATTTTGGCCATCTCGGCCAAAAGCCCGTCAATCACACCCAAGTCGGCGCTCAGGTCGTATTCCCACGACGGCAAATCCATGTCGCCCAGGTCAATTTTGACCTTGCCGCCCGTGGTGCTGTCATCCGTGTTGCCCGCGTCGCTCACATCGTCCAGGTCTGGCAGCGTTTCGTCATCAAAATCAGCGTCTTCAAACACGGATGCTTGGTCGGTGAACGTCACAGACATGCCCGATTTCTTGAACGCAATGATCTTGTCCAGCGCTTTCTGGTGGTTGCTTTGCAGGCTTTGCAAGGTGAGCCGGAACGAAGCGACCGAACTTTCCAAGCGTTTAAGCAAATTGACGGTCATCAGCGCCTGCAAGCTCT
>JANPNG010000404.1:0-3435 GCA_031427355.1 Hylemonella sp. | reverse complement strand
CTCACATTGACACACTGGATTCCCGCCTGCGCGGGAATGACGACTATTTCAAAGGAACACTGCGATGTACACCCCCCTGATATCCGCCGATCAACTCCAGGCCCTGCAAGCCAGCGGCCAGCCCCTGATGGTGTTTGACTGTAGCTTTGAGCTGATGAAGCCGCTGGAGGGTGACGCGCAGTACCTGCAAGCCCATGTGGCGGGCGCGGTGCGGGCGGACTTGAACCGGAATTTGAGTTTTCATGACAACCCAATCGACACGCCTGCTTCCGGTGGCCGCCACCCCCTGCCCTCACGCGCGCACTTCGCGCAGTGGCTGGCCAGCGTCGGCTTTGACATCCGCATGCAAGCCGTGGTCTATGACCGTCAAGGGGCCAACTACTGCGGCCGCCTGTGGTGGATGCTCAAGTGGGTCGGCCATGAGGCCGTGGCGGTGCTGGATGGCGGTTTGCAGGCCTGGCAGGCGGCAGGCGGTGCGGTAGCTTCTGGCCCCGAAGCGCCGCGCCCGGCGTCCACCTTCACGACCAGCCCATCCAAAGCCGATCTGGCCACCACCGAGCGTGTCTTGCAACACTTGAATCAAGCAGATCAAACCATCATCGACGCCCGTGCCACGCCACGTTACCGGGGCGAGGTGGAACCACTGGACCCGGTAGCAGGCCACATCCCCGGCGCGCTGAACCGCCCATTCGGATTGAACCTCGGCGTTGACGGTAAATTCAAACCCGCCGAGCAACTCAAAGCCGAGTTCTTGGAATTGCTCGCAGGCCGCGACCCGCGCAGCGTGGTGCACCAGTGCGGCAGCGGCGTCAGCGCCCTGCCCAATCTGCTGGCGATGGAAATCGCAGGCTTAGGTTCGTCAGCCCTGTACGCCGGGAGTTGGAGCGAGTGGTGCAGTGATGCGAGCCGCCCAGTGGCAAAAGGTTGAAGACAGAAACTGAGGCGGAATGGCCGGGGGCCAGCGCCTGATTTCGGATGTTTCATGAGGGCGCTGGCCCCCGGCCATTGCGCCTCAGCGCCCACGCACTCACCCGACCTCAGTGCCCGCGCGCCACACTGCTAACCAGCGTCACCAGCCCAATTCCTCCCAGCAACCAGGCAATCTGGGCCAGAGTCTCGCGCAGAGACAAACGCTTTTGCAATTGCGGAATCAAGTCCGCCAGCGCCACATAGACAAAGCTGCTGGACGCCACCACCAAAAAGTAGGGCAAATAACCCTGCAACTGCTCCACCAGCCAGTAGCCAATCAGTCCACCCAGCGCCGTCACCGCTCCGGCCAGAGACACCTTGACCAGCGCCGCCTTGCGGTTGCTGGAGCTGCGGTTCAGCACAATCAAATCGCCCATGTGGTGCGGCACCTCATGCGCCAGCACGGCGATGGCGGCGATAGCGCCCAGGCGCATGTCGGCGACGAAAGCCGAGGCGATGAGGATGCCGTCGCCAAAGCAATGCACGCTGTCACCGGCGATGACGGCCCAGCTGCCGGATGGGGTCGCGTCCCCGTGTGTGTGCCCGCCCTCGTGGCCATGCTCGTCGTCATGCGCATGCCCGTGGTCATGGCCATGCTCATGCCCGTGGTGCCACAGCTCGGCTTTGTCGAGCAAGAAGAAAAACACCAGCCCCACTAGTAGCGACATGAACAGCGCGTGCGCCTTGGCCTGGCCCTCAAACGCCTCGGGCAACAAATGCAAAAAAGCCGTGCCCATCAGCGCCCCCGCCGCCAAGCTGAGCATGTGCTGGGTGTAGCGAGCCAATGCGCCAAAACTCAGGGCCGCGGCCAGCCACACGCTGCCAATGCCTGCGGCCAAGGTACCGATCAAAATTGCTATCAATGTCATAGCTTATTGCGCTAGAGGTTAAAGGGCTACAACCCATTTTTATTAAAGATTCAGGCGACACCATGGGCTTTGAACCAAGCCAAACAACGCAGCCAACCGTCGTCAGCCGCCGCCTTGCGGTAGGTGGGGCGGTAGTCGGCATTAAAGGCGTGCGGGGTATCGGGATACACCACAAACTGCGAGGCTTTGGATGCACGACTCTTGCCGCTGGCAAGCGCATTCTGCATTTGAGCCAGTGTCTCCACCGGAATGCCGCTGTCTGCCCCACCGTACAAGCCCAGCACCGGGCCGTTCAGCCCAGCGGCAATGTCAATCGGGTTCTTGGGCATGAGCGCGCTCGGCTCGCCCACGATGCGGCCATACCAAGCCACACCGGCCTTGATGTACTTGCTGTGCGCGGTGTAGAGCCAAGTCTGGCGGCCACCCCAACAAAAACCAGTGATGCCCACGCGCTTCAAGTCACCGCCGTTGGCCCCCGCCCATGCCACGGTAGCGTCCAAATCGCCCATCACTTGAGCGTCTGGCACCTGGGAGACCACCTCGGCCATCAGCTTGGAGAGCTCGCCATAGCTTTGCGCATCGCCCTGGCGCACAAACAACTCGGGCGCAAGGGCCAGGTAGCCTGCACGGGCAAAGCGATTGGCCACGCCGGCAATGTGCTCATGCACGCCAAACACTTCGGACAGAACCAAAACCACCGGCAAATTAGTTTTACCCGCCGGCATGGCGCGATAGACGGGCATTTTGAAGCCCTTCACATCAATCGTCACCTCGCCCACGGTCAGGCCATCGGTTGGCGTCTTGATGACGGTCTGCGCCATGATGGGCATGACCGATGCGGCATAGCCCACGCCAATGGCCGCCTTGAGCGCTGTGCGTCGGGTCGCACCTGCCTCGGTGCTTTGGCCAGGCAGCAAGGCATTGAAGTCGCTTGTTTGATCGTGATTCAGCATCGCACACCCTTTGGATGGAAAGAAGAAAGTGCGTAGTCTAGAGCAGGCCCGGATAATCGAACCATGAACACACCGATTAAAACCACCCAGGGCTTCGACTCCCTCGCCCTGAGCCCGGCCACGCTGGCCAACCTGACGCAACTCGGCTACACCGAGATGACCCCCATCCAAGCCGCCAGTCTGCCCATTGCGCTGGCAGGCAAAGACCTGATCGCCCAGGCCAAAACCGGCAGCGGCAAGACCGCCGCCTTTGCCCTGGCCGTGCTGGCCAACCTGAATCCGCGCCGCTTTGCCGTGCAAGCCCTGGTGCTGTGCCCCACACGCGAGCTGGCCGACCAGGTCACGGTGGAGCTGCGCCGCCTGGCCCGAGCCCAGGACAACGTGAAGATCGTCACCCTGTGCGGCGGCGTGCCGCTGCGCATGCAAAACGCATCGCTGGAGCACGGCGCGCACATCGTGGTCGGCACGCCGGGCCGCATCATGGACCATCTGACGCGCGCCACGCTGGACTTGAGCGCGCTCAACACCCTGGTGCTGGACGAGGCCGACCGCATGCTCGACATGGGCTTCTTCGACGACATTGCCACCGTGGTGCGCCAGTGCCCGGCTGAGCGGCAAACCCTGCTGTTCTCAGCCACCTACCC
>JANPNG010000403.1:0-11329 GCA_031427355.1 Hylemonella sp. | reverse complement strand
CTTGAGTGTGGGCTGACGCGCCAGATCGCTGAGCGTGCGTACGCCGAACTGCTCGGCCCGCGCATCCGTCATGGCCAGCGCGTAGCCGTTGTTAAAGCCCAAAGGCACGCCCACACCCAAGCTCAGGGGTAGCAGTGCGCGGCGCATCTCGTCCAGGTTCATGGGCTGGGTATTTTTGAGAATCTCCAGACTGATCGTGCCCGCGTACTCGGGGTACACGTCAATGGCACCGGAACGCAGCGCCTCGTAAACAATGGCCGTGTTGCCCAGGCCTTGCAGCACTTTGGGGGCTTGAGCCGTGTGCGGGGCTGCCTGCTGCGCCAGCACCTGCGCCAGGATGTAGGACTCGGTGAAACGCTTGGAGCCGATGCGCAGTGGCTCGGGCGGTGCATCGACGGCCAACGCTGTCTTTGCGATAAGGATCAAACCAAACATCGCGAGTTGCAGCAGTCGGCGCAGGCTGCATGCAGTCGAGTGTCGAGCAGGGTAGGGAGTCAATCCGACTATTGCGCCTTCACGGCGCCCAAGTTTGAAAGCAACGCAGGAATATCCGTTTGCACAATGCTCCACAACACGTCATCGTCAATGCCCGCGTAGCCGTGGATCAACTGGTTTCGGGTGGCGATGACCATACGCCACGGGATTTCCGGGTGCGCTAGCCGAACAGATTCTGGAATGTGGGTGGCGGCTTCACCGATGAGTTCAACGTTGCGCACGGTGGCGTCGTAACGCATGGGGTCGTTCGGGAATGCTGTTTTGTCGATCCCGTTTGTGAATGCCAACACGCGCTCACAAAAACCAATCATGTCGTCTATGTAAAACCGCCACTCGCGCTGAGGGGCGACCTCAAACATGCACAGCCTCGCGCTCCACATAAGGGCGAAGTTCTTTGCGCAAGGCCTTCTGCGTCACTAAATCTACTGCGCAGCCAAGAACATCTTCCAAGTAGAACTGAACGCCAAAGTACTGTGCCGAAGTGGCGGGGCCATCAAAGTCAACCAGAACATCAACGTCGCTGCCGACGTGGGCTGCATCGCGGACCGTCGAGCCAAACAAAGCCAACTTGGCCACGCCAAAGCGGCTGACCAAGTGGGGCTTGTGGTCAGCAAGCAGATGAAGGGCGGTCTGGCGATCCATGCTCAAAGTATAGCGATGCAAAACAAAAAACATTCGTAACTACTCAGGCCATTTTCACCAGCCGCATCCAATTTACGCGAAGCAGGGCTGAGGCGTTGCGCCCTTGAAGGCTGCGACAAGCGCCTCAAAGACATTGGCGCCTTGCTTGTGCATGGTGGCGCAATAGGATCGAATGACGCAGTAGGTCTGCGCGCCTGGCAAGGTGCGAAAGCAGCCGGAGACTTTTTTCTTCACCTTGGGCATGCGCACGGTCTGCTCAGCCAGGTTGTTGGTAAACGGTACATCGGGCTGGGTCATGAAGCGCCAAACATCGTCTCTGTAATCGCGTAGTCGGCCAATCAGATTGGTGGCCTTGCTTTGCTTGGGGCGGCCGCGTTTGCCAGTAGGTGTTGGCCATGCCCGGGACGTGGGACCACATGATCGGCAGGGGTTGAAGCGGCAGCTGGGGATGGTACGGGTTGATCCTCGTAGTCTGGTGGATCGTCGTCATCCTTGGCATCGTCACCCTTGTCCTGGACTGACGTTGCCACAACTGACAGAGCCCTCTTGCACATTTTCATTCTGAAAGGCAGGCGTTTTTTTTCAGCGAGGTCAAAATATTTTCACACCATGCTTCAGCGCGTGGCAGCACGACCATTGTCTTGCAAAGAGTGAAATCAGTCAGGCCAAGTAAGGCCATGCCCAAGTTGATAAATATCAAGCAACACCATCACAGCGGTCGACATTTGGCTGGCACTCATGCACTATCAACCGGAGTTACTTGATGAAAATTAACGATACAGATCAGTCAACATGAATGGGTTACGTAAAAACAGAAAATCGCCGCAAGCTTGGGGTGAACAGCTGCCCCCCCTACGTGCAGAGCTGTTCAGTTCTCACCGCATGGAGCAACACGGTGAAACTCTGGCAAAAGCACATCAGCTCTGTCCCGCGAGAACCGCCAACCAGTTACTCAATCGACTGGACAAAAACGAGCGGGTTCTCAGTCAGTCCTGCAAATTGCTGGTTGAAGCGGTCAAGGCGGGCCGACAGATCACGCCCGCTTCCGAGTGGCTGCTGGATAACTTCTACCTGATTGAGGAACATGTCCGAACCACCAAACGGCATTTCCCTAAAAACTACAGCCAGCACTTGCCCTGTCTGCTCAAGGGTGCTTCAGCCGGCTTGCCGCGTGTTTACGACATTGCGATCGAAGTCATTTCGCACAGCGATGCACGGCTCGACCTGGGTGACTTGGGTCGCTTTGTTGCGGCGTTTCAAAAATTTTCGCCACTCCAACTCGGTGAGTTGTGGGCGATCCCGATCATGCTGCGACTGGCCTTGATCGAGAACCTTACACGCGTAGCGATCCTAATTTCAAACAACCGCAAGTGCCGTGATCTGGCCGATGTATGGTCGGACCGGATGGTAGACGCGGCCGAAAAGGATCCCAGCAGCCTGATCATGGTGATTGCTGACATGGCCCACTCTGAGCCGCCGATGAACGCCCCCTTTGTGTCTGAACTGGCCCGCCGCCTACAGGGCCGCGGCGCGGCGCTGGCCTTGCCCCTGACCTGGATCGAACAGCGCATGGCTCAAGCGGGGACGACGATTGAGCAAATGATTTTGAGCGAGATCCAGCAGCAGTCGGCTGACCAGGTATCGTTCAGTAACAGCATTGGCAGCCTGCGGCTACTGGGTAGAACGAAGTGGCGCGACTTCGTGGAGAGTATGAGCGTGGTAGAGCAGGTGTTGAAGATGGATCCGGCCGGGTGTTACGCCAGGATGGATTTCTCTACGCGCGACCAGTATCGCCACGGCATCGAAAATATCGCCCGCTATAGCCGCCTGAGCGAGCTAGATGTGGCGCAACAGGCCATCAGCCTGGCTCGGGCTACAGCCGAGCGACTGGGCAGCAATGACCGCCGTGCCCATGTCGGTTATTTTCTGATCGATGAAGGGTTGCCGCAGCTTGAGAAGCTGAGTGAAATGCGTCCGTCGCTTTCGAAAAAATGGCGTAGGCTCGCACGTCACGCGCCCTTGTCGGTCTACTTGGGAGGCATTGCCTTGCTGACGCTGGCCATCAGCGCGGCCCTGTTACTCAATGCGCTGGCCCACGGTGATCCTGATGGACTCCACCTTGCCACAGGCGTGCTGCTGCTGGCCAGCAGTCAGTTGGCCATGTCGCTGGTGAACTGGCTTGCCACCCTGCTGGCGAGACCCAAGCCGCTTGCACGAATGGATTTTTCACACGGCATACCGCCGCAGGCGCGTACGCTGGTCGTGGTGCCGTCCATGCTGACGAATCCGCAGGCGGTCGACGAGTTGTGCGAGTCGCTGGAAGTTCATTTTTTGGCGAATCGTTTTGATCATCTTCATTTCTGTCTGCTGACCGATTTTCCAGATGCGGATGCAGCCGTCATGCCTGATGACGATGGTTTGCTCAAACGAGTTCATAAACATCTCGACGAACTGAACCGGAAATACTCAAGTCCGCCTGAAGATGTCTTCTTCTTGCTTCACCGTCCTCGGGTCTGGAACGAGCAGGAAAAACTCTGGATGGGGTTCGAGCGAAAGCGCGGCAAGCTGACCGATCTGAATGCCTTTTTGCGCGGAGCTGCACAAGATCGCTTTTCCCTGGTTGTGGGTCGCACAGATGTGCTGCCGAAAATTCGCTACGTCATCACACTGGACGCAGACACGCAATTGCCGCGCGATGCCGCTTGGCAATTGGTGGCGACGATGGACCATCCGCTCAACCGGCCGCAACGCATGACCGAGTCAAGCTGCGTGACGCAAGGCTACGGCGTGCTACAGCCTCGCGTGGCGGTCAGTCTTCCCGGCACTGACGCGTCGCGTTACGCCCAACTGTACGGGGGGGAGCCGGGCATTGACCCGTATACCCACATGGTCTCGGACGTTTACCAGGACTTGTTTCGTGAAGGCTCGTTCATCGGCAAAGGCGTCTACGACGTGGACACTTTTGAGCGCACGCTCACGAATCTTCCGGAAAACCGGATTTTGAGTCACGATCTGCTGGAAGGCTGCTATGCCCGCTCGGGGCTGTTGAGTGATGTGCAGCTCTATGAAAAATATCCCAACAGCTATCTGACCGATGTCCGGCGTCGCCATCGCTGGGTGCGCGGCGACTGGCAAGTGGCTGGTTGGGTGCTGCCCAGTGTGCCGGCTCTGGGCGGGCAGCGGCTCAAGAACCCTCTGTCGGCCCTGTCGCGCTGGAAAATCCTTGACAATCTGCGCCGCAGTCTCGTGCCCATCGCATTGCTGCTGTTGCTGTTGCTCGGCTGGTGCGTGCTGGCGACACCACCTTGGTTCTGGAGTCTGGCGGTGTTCGCCATTGTCCTGATTCCGACCCTGTTCACTTCCTTGCACGACCTGTTGCACAAGCCTGTCGATGCCCTGTGGCGGCCGCATCTGCTTGCCTCGCTGTACGCCACCGGCAGGCACATCGGTCAATCGATGTTTAGCCTGATCACGCTGCCGTTTGAGGCCTACTTCAACCTTGATGCGATTGTTCGCACCCACTGGCGCTTGCTCGTCTTGCGACGCAAGTTGCTGGAGTGGAGCCCGCACAGCGAATCTGGTCATCACCCGCAAAACCTGCC
This sequence comes from Hylemonella sp., assembly GCA_031427355.1. Lineage (GTDB taxonomy): Bacteria > Pseudomonadota > Gammaproteobacteria > Burkholderiales > Burkholderiaceae_C > CANCDA01. The sequence continues at coordinate 6,590 of JANPNG010000403.1, read as the reverse complement.
GCATTTCTACCGCGAGATGTGGATCGCACCGGCACTTGCGCTCGCTGTGGGCGCGTGGTTGATGGCGCTCAGGCCAGGCTCACTGGGCGCTGCAGCTCCTTTTCTGGTGCTGTGGCTGCTGGCCCCGGCCGCGGCCTGGAAGCTCAGCCAGCCACAGGTGGAAATACCCATCGTTCTGGATGCTCAGCAGGGGATTTTTCTGCGTAAACTGGCGCGACGGATATGGGCCTTCTTTGAAGCCCATGTCGGCGCATCGGATCACTGGCTGCCGCCTGACAACGTGCAGGAGGCTCCGGTGGCGGTGACTGCGCATCGCACCTCACCCACCAATATCGGTTTGGCTTTGCTGGCCAACCTGACCGCCTATGACTTTGGCTACATTTCTGCAGGGTCGGTCATTGATCGCACCCAAAAAACTTTCGAAACACTGCAGCGACTTGAACGCTACCAGGGCCACTTTTTTAACTGGTATGACACGCAATCGCTTCATCCGCTACTGCCCAAGTATGTATCGACGGTGGACAGCGGTAACCTGGCAGGTCACCTGCTGACCCTGCGACCGGGCCTGCTAGCGCTGATGGAGCAGCCCATTCTGGATCAAAGGCTGATTGCTGGTTTTCTCGACACCCTGAGACTCTTGATTGAGGCGACGGGACACCCTGCCTCAGGCACGCTGGCCCAGATGAAGGCTACTTTGCTCAAGGCTGAACAAGACGGCACCCGCACCGTGAGCGAATGGAGCGGGCTGCTGTCACGCTTGATGGCCGACATCGACCTGTTTTGCGAATCTCTCCCGACTGACACCGAAGAAGAACTCCTCTGGTGGGCCCAAGCGCTACAGCGCCAGTGTGCAGCGATCATCGATGAGCTGCACTGGGTGGCACCGTGGACCACCTCCCCTGGCCCAATAGATGCGCCGACCCTGGCCCAACTGGATCAGATGCCCAGCCTGCGCGAGCTGTCGCGGTTGGCACTTGAATGGGTGCCGACCCTGGATGGCAAGGTGCAGGAAAGCCAGACGGGGGATGAAAAGAACACCTTGCATGATCTCCAGCAGGCGATCACCCTGTCCAGCCAAAGAGCCCGCACACGAATCGCCGAGATTGAGCGGCTGGGGCAGTTGGCCAGCGAGATGGCCCGCATGGAGTTCGACTTCCTCTATGACCGGGGCAACCATTTGCTGGCGATTGGTTACAACGTGAGCGAACGCCGACGTGATGCCAGTTATTACGACTTGCTGGCCTCAGAGGCCCGCTTGGCCAGTTTTGTGGCGATTGCCCAGGGCCAATTGCCGCAAGAGAGCTGGTTTGCGCTGGGTCGGCAATTGACCACACTCGGCGGCCCGCCGGTGCTGCTGTCTTGGAGCGGCTCGATGTTCGAGTATCTGATGCCGCTGCTGGTGATGCCGACCTTTGATAAAACCTTGCTGGATCAAACCTACAAATCCGCCGTCGCGCAGCATATTGAGTACGGTCGCCAGCAAGGTGTCCCGTGGGGTATTTCAGAGTCGGGTTACCACGCGTTTGACTCGAATCTCAACTATCAGTACCGGGCCTTCGGTGTGCCCGGCCTTGGCCTCAAGCGCGGCTTGGCAGATGATCTGGTGATCGCACCCTACGCCTCGGCGCTGGCGCTAATGGTGGCGCCGCAAGAGGCTTGTGCCAATTTGCAGCGCATGGCCGCCGAAGGTTTTTTGTCGCGCTTCGGATTTTATGAGGCCATTGACTACACCGCCCCCCGCATGCCGAGGGGGAAGTCGCATGTGATGATCCAGTCCTACATGGCGCATCACAAGGGCATGAGCCTGCTGTCGCTCAGCTATTTGTTGCTGGGTCGCCCGATGCAAAAACGCTTCGAGTCAGACCCCGCGTTTCAGGCCACGGCCCTGCTGTTGCACGAGAAAATACCAAGGAGTACGGCTTACTACTCCAACACCTATGAGCATGACATCATCCGTGCCGCAACCACGACCGCCAGCACCAGCCTGAGCATGCCGGTACGCGTGTTGAACACCCCCCATACGCCGATACCGGAGGTTCAGTTGCTGTCTAACGGCACCTACCATGTCATGGTGACCAATGCCGGAGGTGGCTCCAGCCGCTGGAAAGATCTGGCCGTGACGCGCTGGCACGAGGACCGTACGCGTGACCATTGGGGTGCTTTTTGTTACGTGCGCGATGTCGCCAGCAACGAGTTCTGGTCCACCGCCTACCAGCCCACCCTGAAAAAATCAAAAAACTACGAGGTGATTTTTTCGGAGGGACGCGCTGAATTCCGGCGCAACGACCACGACTTCGCTCTGCACACCGAAATCGTGGTGTCACCGGAAGACGACATCGAGTTGCGCCGCAGCCGCATTACCAATCGCGCGCGCACCCGCCGCACGATTGAAGTCACCAGCTACATGGAGGTCGTCATGGCCCCGGCCGCGGCCGACGCTGCCCATCCCGCCTTCAGCAACTTATTTGTTCAAACCGAAATACTCGAAGCTCGGCGCGCCATTCTGTGCACCCGTCGCCCACGATCACAGTCCGAGCAGCCGCCCTGGATGCTGCACCTGATGACGGTGCATGGTGTCGAAATAGACGCCACCTCCTATGAGACCGACCGCTTGCGCTTCATTGGTCGCAATCACACCCCACAGTCGCCCCAGGAGATGCTGCTCGCCCAGCCACTGTCGGGCCACCAGGGCCCGGTCCTGGACCCCATTGTGGCCATTCGCGTGCAACTGACGCTGGAGCCGGATCAGACGGTCACCCTGGATGTGGTGACGGGTGTCGGGCAGAGCCGTGACAAGTGTCTGAGCTTGATTGACAAGTACCAGGATAAGAACCTCGCAGATCGGGTTTTCCAGTTGGCCTGGACGCATGGCCAGGCCTTGCTGCGCCAGATCAATGTCACCGAAGCCGAGGCCCAACTGTATGGACGTTTGGCCAGTTGCGTGATGTACGCCAATGCGTCGCTGCGCGCCCAGGCCAGTGTGCTGGTGCGCAACCGGCGCGGGCAGTCGGGCTTGTGGAGCTATGCCATTTCCGGAGATTTTCCGATTGTGCTGTGCAAGATCAAGGCGGTGGCCAACATCAGCATCGTGCAGCAACTGGTGCAGGCTCATGCCTATTGGAGGCGCAAGGGACTCGTTGTGGACTTGGTGATCTGGAACGAAGATCAGGCGGGTTATCGCCAGGAGCTTCAGGAGCAGATCATGAGCCTGATCGCTGCGGGCATTGAAACCCATCAGGTGGACCGTCCCGGTGGCATCTTTGTGCGATCGGACGACCAGATTGCCGATGAAGACCGGGTATTGCTGGAGTCCGTGGCGCGCGCCATCATCAGTGACGACCACGGTACGCTGGCCGAGCAGGTCAACCGGCAAGCGCCCATTGAGGTGCGCATTCCCCGCTTGAGCCCGCTGCCGATCCGGCACCGTCCAAAGCCTGCCCCCAAATCCCCGCTCAAAGCGCCGGACTTGCTGCTGGCCAATGGCGTGGGGGGCTTCAGCACCGATGGCCGCGAATACATCATCACGACTTCAAAGGACCAGCCAACCCCCGCACCCTGGGTGAATGTCATTGCCAACACGACCTTTGGCACGGTCATTTCAGAAAACGGCAATGCCTACACCTGGAGCGAAAACGCCCATGAATTCCGGCTCACGCCCTGGCGAAATGACCCGGTTTCGGATGTCAGTGGTGAAGCGTTTTACCTGCGGGACGAGGAGAGTGGGCAATACTGGTCACCCACGCAAAGCCACAGCCAAAGCAGTGGGGCCTACGTCACACGGCACGGCTTTGGCTACAGCGTGTTCGCGCACGAAGAAGACGGCATTCATTCAGAGCTGTGGGTCTATGTGGCGCTGGATGCATCGATCAAGTTCTCGGTGCTCAAAGTGCGCAACGAATCGGGCCAGGCGCGACGGCTTTCTGCCACCGGCTATGTCGAGTGGGTGCTGGGGGACAGGCGCGAAAAAACGAGTATGCACGTCGTCACCGAGCTTGATCCAGACACCGGGGCACTGATGGCGCGCAACGACTACAACACGGAGTTCGCCGGGCGCATCGCCTTCTTCGATGTGGATGACACGGCCCGCTCCATCACGGCCGATCGAGTGGAGTTCCTGGGGCGCAATGGTTCCATGGCGCGACCGGCAGCGATGGAGCGGGAGCGGCTGTCGGGCAAGGTGGGCGCTGGCCTGGACCCATGTGCGGCCATTCAAGTCGCGTTCGAACTGGCGGATGGGCAGGAGCGTGAAATCGTTTTCAGGTTGGGCATTGCCGGGCGTCGCAGCGCGGATGCAAGCAGCCTGATACGGCGCTTTCGCGGATCAGACGCCGCCCATGGTGCGCTGCAAGCCGTGCACCAGTACTGGCACCAGACCCTGGGCGCGGTGCAGATCGACACGCCCGACCCCGCGCTCAATATTCTGGCCAATGGCTGGCTGATTTACCAGACCATAGCCTGCCGTCTGTGGGCGCGCAGCGGTTTTTACCAGTCGGGCGGTGCCTTTGGTTTTCGGGACCAGTTGCAAGATGCAATGGCGCTGGTGCACACGCGCCCCGAGCTGCTGCGCGCGCAAGTGTTGCTGTGCGCAGCCCATCAATTCAAGGAGGGCGATGTCCAGCACTGGTGGCACCCGCCGTCCAACCGCGGCGTGCGCACCAAGTGCTCGGATGACTATCTTTGGCTGCCGCTGGCGGTCTGCCGCTATGTCGCGGCCACGGGCGACCACGCGGTGCTCAAGGAACAGTCGCCCTTCCTCGAAGGCCGCCTGTTAGGCCCGGGTGAAGACTCGTACTACGACCTGCCTGGTAACTCGCACGAAAACGCCAGTCTGTACCAGCACTGCGTGCGTGCGATTGAGTATGGCCTGCGCTTTGGCAGCCACGGCTTGCCGCTGATAGGCTCGTGTGACTGGAACGACGGCATGGACAAGGTGGGGGAGCACGGCCAGGGTGAGAGCGTCTGGCTGGCCTTCTTCCTGTTTGATGTGCTGATGCAGTTTGGCAAGTTGGCACAGCAGCACGATGATGCGGGCTTTGCCGAACGCTGTGAAACCCAAGCGCAACAGTTGCGCGAAAACATTCGCAATCAGGCCTGGGACGGGCAATGGTACCGGCGCGCCTACTTTGACGACGGCACACCGCTGGGCTCATCCAGCAACGAAGAATGCCAGATCGACTCGATCTCTCAATCCTGGTCGGTGCTCTCGGGTGCCGGGGACCCCGAGCGTTCACGCCAAGGGATGGAGGCCGTCAACCAGCGCCTGGTACGGCGTGACCATGCCCTGGTGCAACTGCTGGACCCGCCCTTTGACAAGTCCGATTTGTACCCGGGCTACATCCGGGGCTACGTGCCCGGCGTGCGCGAGAACGGCGGCCAATACACGCATGCGGCCATCTGGACGGCCATGGCTTTCGCCCAGTTGGGAGAGCGCGAGCGCGCCTGGGAGCTGCTGCGGATGATCAATCCGATCAACCACGGCAACTCAGCGCAGGCCATTGCCATCTACAAGGTTGAGCCCTACGTGGTGGCGGCTGATGTGTACGCCGTTCCCCCGCACATCGGGCGGGGTGGCTGGACTTGGTACACCGGCTCATCCGGCTGGTTGTACCGGCTGATCATTGAATCCCTGCTCGGGCTGCGGCTGGAAGTGGATCGCCTGCACTTTGCCCCCTGTCTGCCTCACGACTGGCCTGGCTACAAACTGGACTACCGCTACTGCCACACTACTTACAAAATCACCGTGGTGCAGGGGGACTTTGAGGCTCTGCGGATCCGCGCCAGTGGGGTGACGCAGGTGGGTGATGCGCTGATACTGATTGACGACCAGCAAGCGCATGAGGTTGAAGTTCAGGTCCCGACGACGCAGGGCGACGCGCCCGCAAGCACGCCCCTTGCTGCGGCTCCATAAGCGCGAAGGGCAAGATTTACCCGTGCCGCTTTGCCATGCGGCGCGCTGCCGCCTCGAACAAGGCTTCGCTCAGCAGCGCCAGAACCGCTGCGGGGATGGCCCCGGCCAGTAACAAATCGCTGTCGTTCAGAGCCAGACCCGTCACGATGCGCTCACCAAAGCCACCGGCACCTATGAAGGCGGCAATGGTGGCTGTGCCGATGGCAATCGAGGTGGCCGTGCGCACACCAGCCAGGATCGTGGGCAGAGCCAGCGGCAGCTCGACATAGCGCAGGCATTGCGCGCTGGTCATGCCCAGGGCCTTGGCCGCTAGCCGCAGGCCTTGAGGCACTTCGGCCAGGCCGGTGCTGGTGTTGCGCATGATGGGCAGCAGGGCGTAGAGCGTGAGCGCCAGCAGGGCGGGTACGCTGCCAATGGCGCCGAGTAGCGCAATCAAGGCCGCCAGCAGGGCCAGCGAGGGCACGGTTTGCATCAGTCCCGCCAGACCCAGCGCGGTGGCGCGCAGGCGCGGATGCGGGAATGTCCACACCGCCAGCGGAATGGCCAGCAGGGCCGCCAAGCTTACCGAGGCCAGTACCAGTGCCAAGTGCTGGCCGGTCAGGCGTACCAGATCGGGGCCGAACAGCTTGGTCCAAAATCCGCGTCGCTCGGGATCTCCTGCATGGGGACGGGGCTCGCCCAC
>JANPNG010000402.1:0-1555 GCA_031427355.1 Hylemonella sp. | reverse complement strand
GCGCCGCCGACCTCGTCGCTCTGCTGAAAGACGAGCAGAGCCACTTCTTCGTATGCGGCCTGAAGAGCATGGAAGAGGGCGTGGTGCTGGCCTTGCGTGATGTGGCCCAACAGGCCGGGCTGGATTGGGCGACAGTGGGTTCAGCTTTGAAACGTGAAGGGCGGCTGCATCTGGAGACGTACTGACACCTTGCTTTAGTAGATAGGTTGCACACTCAGTGGCTTACTCGCGAAGTTTTGTACAGGATCAGGCCGCCGCCGCACTCAGCTCCGCAGCTGTCCCCCGTGGCGGCCTAGGGCCGCCGACTCCGCCTTGATGCCGCTGCACTGAGCGCGACGCCGACCTGATCCTGCCAGCACCTTTCGCCATCCGCATCCCTCTCGTCATTTCCGTCCCTCTCGTCATTCCCGCGAAGGCGGGAATCCAGTCTTGTCGCACACCCACCATGCTCGCTGCCCCGGCGCTTGGGGTGAATGGCGTAGCGAGGACTTGGGGTTTTGCCAAATTAAGGAGGAGCCCGAAGGGCGGGGGACATTCGCGTAGCCATTTACCCCAAGTGCCGAGGCGTACACAAGCATAGAGTCAGACGTACACAAGCGTAGGCGAACACCAAGCAAGTTTGAGACACAATCACATTTTTTGAGAAAGAAACCGACATGACCCAAGCCTTCATCTGCGACGCACAACGCACCCCCTTTGGCCGCTACGGCGGCGCTCTTTCATCGGTGCGTACCGACGACCTGGGCGCACTGCCCATCAAAGCGCTGATGGCGCGCAATGCTTCGGTCGATTGGGCCGCTGTCAGCGACGTGCTCTATGGCTGCGCCAACCAAGCTGGTGAAGACAACCGCAACGTGGCGCGCATGTCTGCACTGCTGGCAGGTTTGCCCATGGACGTGCCCGGCGCCACCCTCAACCGCTTGTGCGGCTCAGGCATGGACGCCGTGGGCACGGCGGCACGCGCCATTCGCAGTGGCGAGGCCGAGCTGATGATTGCTGGCGGTGTGGAGAGCATGAGCCGCGCGCCCTTTGTCATGCCCAAGGCCGAAAGCGCCTTCAGCCGCACCAACGCCGTGTACGACACCACCATCGGCTGGCGTTTTGTGAACAAACGCATGAAAGAGCTGTACGGTGTGGACTCCATGCCCGAGACGGCAGAGAACGTGGCGACCGATTTCAAAATCGAACGCTTGGCACAAGACCAGATGGCCCTGCGCTCGCAACAAAACGCGGTCAAGGCGCAACTCAGCGGCTTCTTTGACGCCGAAATCACGCCGGTGAGCATTGCGCAAAAGAAGGGCGACGCCATCGTCGTGAGCAAGGACGAACATCCGCGCGACACCACGATTGAATCCTTGGCCAAGCTCAAAGGCGTGGTGCGCCCCGATGGCACGGTGACCGCAGGCAATGCCTCCGGCGTGAACGACGGCGCGTGTGCCCTGCTGCTGGCCAGCGAGGCCGCAGCCACGCGCTACGGCCTCACACCGCGCGCCCGCGTGGTGGGTATGGCTACGGCGGGCCTGGCCCCGCGCATCATGGGCTTTGGCCCGGCCCC
>JANPNG010000401.1:0-2452 GCA_031427355.1 Hylemonella sp. | reverse complement strand
GTGGCTTTCTTCGCCATCGGGGCTTATCTGTACGGGTTGTTGTCGTCGCCGCATTTGAGCGAGACCTTTGCCTGGTTGGCGGCGATGTTTCCGCAAGGCTTGCACACGCCGCTGTGGCTGGCCGTTCCCCTGGCTGCGGCTGTGGCGGGCGTGTTTGGCGTGCTGCTGGGCGCGCCTACGTTGCGCTTGCGGGGCGACTATTTGGCCATCGTCACTTTGGGCTTTGGCGAGATCATTAGGGTGTTCTTGAACAACCTGGATCAGCCGGTGAACTTGACCAACGGCCCCAAGGGGCTGGGGCAGATCGACTCGCTCAAATTCTTTGGGTTGGATCTGGGCAAGAAGCTGAACGTGGGCGGCTATGAGCTGGCTTCGGTCACCTTGTACTACTACCTGTTTCTCGCGCTGGTGCTGCTCAGCATCGTGATCTCTCACCGGTTGGAGTTGTCGCGCGTGGGCCGGGCGTGGATGGCGATTCGTGAGGACGAAATCGCCGCCAAGGCCATGGGCATCAACACCCGCAACCTCAAGCTGCTGGCCTTTGGCATGGGGGCCACCTTTGGCGGCGTGTCGGGGGCGATGTTTGCGGCGTTTCAGGGTTTTATCTCGCCCGAATCCTTCAGCCTGATGGAGTCGGTGATGATCGTCGCCATGGTGGTGCTGGGGGGCCTGGGTCATCTGCCGGGCGTGGTGCTGGGGGCCGTGTTGCTGGCCGCGCTGCCCGAGGTTCTGCGCTACGTGGCGGGCCCTTTGCAAGCCATGACCGGTGGGCGACTCGATGCAGCTATTCTGCGTCAGCTCTTGATTGCGCTGGCCATGATCAGCGTCATGCTGCTGCGCCCGCGTGGTCTGTGGCCTGCGCCTGAGCATGGCAAGTCTTTGCAAGCCACGGGAGCCAAGCCATGACGAGCGCTGTGAAGACGAGCGCAGCGATGACCGATGTGATGCTGCAAATCAGCGGTGCCTCCAAACGCTTTGGCGGCTTGCAGGCGCTTCAAGACGTGAGCTTGACCATCCAGCGCGGTCAGGTCTATGGGCTGATCGGCCCCAACGGCGCAGGCAAGACCACCTTCTTCAACGTCATCACCGGCTTGGTCACGCCCGACAGCGGCACGTTCACCTTGGCGGGCCAGCCCTACCAACCCAGCGCAGTGCATGAGGTGGCCCGCATCGGCATTGCGCGCACCTTTCAAAACATCCGATTGTTTTCGGACATGACGGTGCTGGAAAACGTGATGGTGGGGCGCCACATTCGCAGTCACTCGGGCCTGTGGGGTGCGATTTTGCGCACGCCCAACTTCAAGGCGGAAGAGGCCGCCATTACGCAGCGCGCGCATGAGCTGTTGGCCTATGTGGGCATCCCTGCATTGGCCGATTACAAAGCCCGCACCCTGAGCTATGGCGATCAGCGCCGCCTGGAGATTGCCCGTGCCCTGGCCACCGACCCGCAACTATTGGCGCTGGACGAACCCGCTGCCGGCATGAACGCCACCGAGAAAGTGCAACTGCGCGGACTGATCGACCAGATCCGCCGCGATAGCCGCACCGTGCTGCTGATCGAGCACGATGTGCAACTCGTCATGGGCCTGTGCGACCGCGTCACCGTGCTGGACTACGGCCAGGTGATTGCGCAGGGCTCACCCGCCGAGGTGCAATCAAACCCGAAAGTGATTGAAGCTTATCTGGGGTCTGGGGCGGCGGTTATCGGGCTTTCGTAGAGAAATTAATATGCCGAAAGCTTCGCGAAATCAGATCAGTGGGGCACTCAGCTACGCGGCTGTCCCCCGTGGTGGCCTAGGGCCACCTACTCCGCCTTGATGCCGCTACGCTGAGCGCCCCACTGACCTGATCTTGCCAATTTGGCGAGTGTTTTACCGTTATGGCGCGCCATGTCAGTGCCAATTTTTCAAGCTATTTGTCATTCCCGCGAAGGCGGGAATCCAGTAGCTAGAAAAAGCTGAATCCGCCTTCGCGGGAATGACGCCTCCGGTGCACCTGTCGCGAATCTTGAAGATATCAATCGCCAGTCACGCGGGCTAAAAAATCGAGGCGCGCCGTCAGTGAATCAGCAATTTTCATAAGCGAACACCCTCGGCGAGCGCGATGGCGTGAATCGGCAAATGCATCAAGTTGGGGGCCTTGATCAGCACATCCACTTTGCGGCCATACATCACACGTGAAACTTGAGACGCTAAGCGGGCTGATAGCTGCGCGGGCTCTGCCACGGCCTCGTCGAGCACCAGCAGCAAATCCACATCACCGCCGCGCGCATCGTCTCGCACGCGGGAGCCAAACAGCCAAATCCGAGCGCCACCGCCCGCGAGTTGGGCGGTATCCTTGCGGATGGCGGTAATTTGTTCAGGCGTGAGGCGCATGGCTCCATATTAGTCCATCCGCATGGCTGCTAAAGTTCGCACATGACCAACACCGCATTGCTTCAAGTCGCCGGCCT
>JANPNG010000400.1:0-2347 GCA_031427355.1 Hylemonella sp. | reverse complement strand
ACCTTTCTCCGCCCAGGTGCGTGTCCAGCGCAGTTGCATGCGTCGCATCATCAAGAGCACGCCCACGGTCAGCACGGCGAACAGGACGAAGCCCCAGAGGTAGGTGCCGGTGTACTGCTTGCTCAGGCCCATGGCGTTGGGCACCAGGCCTCCGCCCAAGGCACCAGCTTCACCGATCATGGAGCCCGCCACGGCGGTGCTTTGCGGCCAGCGCAGGGGCACCAGTTGGAACAGCGCGCCGTTGCCCGCGCCCAGGGCGGCAAAGCACAGGATGAACAGCAACGTGGAGGCTGCGAGCGAGCCACCGGACAGCCCGCACAGCACCAGGGTGATGGCCACCGCAATCAGCACGGCAGTCAGCGTGTTGACGCCGCCCCAGTGGTCGGAAATCCAGCCACCAAAGACGCGCACCGCTGCCCCCATAAAGGCCGCCAGCATGGCCAGTTGACCGGCTTGTACCTTGCTCACGCCAAACTGGTCGTAGTAGTAGGTCGGCAAAAACGTGGCCAGACCGATGAAGCCGCCAAAGGTGACGGCGTAAATCAGGCTGAAGGCCCAGCCGTCTTTCTCGTACAGGCAGGCGGCGTGCTCCTTAAGTGAGGCATGGGTATCGACATCAGCGGGCTCCTTGGCAAACAGCACCATGGCGATGATGGGCAGCAGCATGGCGACGGCGGCAATGCCGTACACCGCCTGCCAGCCGTAGCGCTGGGCCAGGGCCGGTGCCACCAGCACCGAGACCGCCGTGCCCACATTGCCCGCCCCCACCAGCCCCATGGCCAAGCCCTTGTAGCGCGCGGGAAAGGAGCCTGAACCCAGGCTGAGCGCCACCCCGAAGCTGGCACCCGCAATGCCCAGCAGCACCCCCATGGCCAGCAGGCTGTTGTAGGAATCGACGAAAAAATAGCCGAACAAGAGGGCGACAACGATCATGCCCATCTCCACCAGCGTAGCGTTTTTACGGCCAATATATTGCGACAGCATGCCCAGCGGGAAGCGCATCAGAGCCCCGGCAAAAATCGGGATAGACAACATCACCCCTTTTTGTGCGGGCGTCAGGTCGAATTCTTCAGAAATAAACGGGGCCATGGCCCCGTTCATCACCCAGATGCAACATGAAAAGGCGAAATACATGAATGAGACGTAGAGCGTCGGTGCGTGCCCTGACTTGAGAAATGTGCGGAAATAAGCCATGGTGCCGATCCTTGGTGAATGGGTTCAATTCCCGAAAGATCAGCGAGAAGCGTGCCAATTTACGCGGCTTGATTCATATGAAGAAGTGACGCGACGCCCGCCAAATATCCCATGCTGGTGCACAGCTTGCGAACTGTGCACTATGGCGAGGCGTGGTTAGGGAATTTTTGCCTATTTTTGGCCGTTTGGAATGGCCTGCGGCCCGAGCATGTACTCGCGAACCAGAGCACGGGCCCGGTGCAGCCGACTTTTCACGGCACCTGACTCCTCGCCGAGTCGCTCTGAAATCTCGGTGATGGTGAGCTCCTCAAAGTCGCGCAGCAGCACCACTTCAAGGTAGTGGGCGGGCAGTGATTCCAGTGCAGCAGCCAAATCGATTCGCAGATCGTTATCGGTTTTGCTCACAAGCTGGTGTTCCGCAAGATCTTCATCCAACGGATCGTGCTTGAACATCATCCGCGCCAGTTTGCGGCATTCGCGCTTGATGACGGTGAAGAGCCAGGAAGAGAAAGCTGCGACAACTTTGAGGCCTTTGACCTTTCGGGAGATGACCAAGAGGGATTCCTGGACGGCATCGTCGATGTCGCTGGCATGGCAGTGCTTGTAAGCGTATCGACGCGCGTCGGCCTGACACACGGCCAGCAGGCGCCCAATAGCGGCGCCGTCTCCCGTTTGTGCGGCGAGTAGCAGCTCATTTTTCTGGATCCCGCTGACCGCCATGCTCAGTGCTCCTTATCCAGTTTGCGCCCGACTAGGGCGGGCTTCAAGGTTGAGCGGCAACCAGATTGCCTTGAAGGATGAAGATGCGGTCGGTTGGATTGGCAGACTTGATGTGCAAGGTGCCTGCACCCTTGAGGCCCTTGAAGCTGCCGGTGCCTGAGACCACTTCCCAGAAGCCGTTGTCATTGAGTTCTGGCTTGCCGTCTTTGCCGGGCAGGAAGATGGCACGCACAGTCCACTTGATGTAAGCCACGTTGCCATCGCCCTTGGTGGCCACCAGGTAGCCACTGGGGTCGCCGCTGACGCCAGGGAGGATGTCGTGACGACCAAACTCGACGATGGCGGCTTCGTTGAGAAGACCTGTTCCCGATGCGGCACCTTCGCGTCGTACCATTAGAACGAAGTGCCCCGAGCCGTCTTTGAAGTCGAGCCG
>JANPNG010000399.1:0-15826 GCA_031427355.1 Hylemonella sp. | reverse complement strand
CAAATCCTGAGGACTCCCGATGAAATACAGCATGTTCATGATGCCCCTGCACCCGCCCGGGCGCGACATCAGTCAGACTTTGCAAGAAGACCGCCAAGCCGTCATCCTGGCCGACCAGCTGGGCTACAGCGAGGCCTATGTGGGCGAGCATGTCACTGATGCGGCCGAGACCGTGACCTCGTCCATGATCTTTCTGGCCAGCCTGATCGCCGAGACCCAGCAGATCATGCTGGGCACCGGCACACTCAACCTGCCCAACTCGCACCCCGCGGCGATTGCCGCCAACGCGGCCATGCTCGACCACCTGCTGCAAGGGCGTTTCATCATGGGCATCAGCCCCGGTGGCTTGATGTCGGACGCCGAGCTGTTCGGCAACTTTGGCAAAGACCGCAACGCCATGTTTGTCGAGAGCATCAATACCATTTTGAAGATTTGGGAGTCCGACCCGCCCTACAACATCGAGGGCCAGTTCTGGAACACTACGGTCGCCAAAACCATGATCCCCGAGATCGGCCAGGGATTCATCATGAAGCCGTTTCAAAAACCGCACCCCTTGATTGTGGGCACGGCGGTGGCCCCGTTTTCCAAGGGCGTGACCGAGATGGCCAAGCGCGGCTGGCAACCGATTTCGGCCAACTTCTTGATGCCCGAGTGGGTCAAAACCCATTGGCCCAATTACGTCGAAGGGCGCGCCGCTGTGGGCGCTGTGGCCTCGCCGAGCGAATGGCGCGTGGCCAAGAGCATCTTCGTGGCGGATGACGAAACCACCGCTAAGTGCTACGCGCTGGAAGAGGGTGGGCCCTACCACTTCTACTTCAAGCAACTGGTGCGCAAGCTGGTGGGCGGCGGGCGCAGCAACCTGTTCAAGACCGATCAAGCCATGCCCGACAGCGAGGTCACGCCGGATGTTGTGACCCAAAAATTGGTGCTGGCCGGCACGGTGAATTCTGTGGTCGATCAGATCCTGACCTTCCGCGAACACGTGGGCGATTTCGGCAACCTGCTCTACGCCTGCCACGACTGGATGGACCCGGCCCTAGGCCAGCGCTCCATGGAACTGTTTGCCACCGAAGTCATGCCCCGCGTTAACGCCGCCATTCAACGATAAGGACACCCCATGTTTTACACCTGCGCCCCCCAATGCTCTGACCCCACCCACAAGCACACCAAGCCCTTCACGTCAGCCAACAGCCAAAGCCAAGCCGCCACCCGCGCCAAGCCCGTGGCCAAGACCCAAACCATTGTCAAAAACAGCAAGGGCAAATCCAAGATCGTGGACATCCACTGCCACTACCTCAACCCGGTGGTGAACCAAAAGACCGCTCACCTCAACGCCGCCAAATACGACCCCACGGTCACCTTTGCCAACGCCTTGACGAACGAAACCAACGTCACGCAAATGAAAGACCGCGCGCCCAAACTCATGGGCATTGAGGAGCGCATGGCCGACATGGACCGCATGGGCGTGGACATTCAGGCCGTGTGCCCCGCGCCCTACCACTACTTTTATTTCACTGAACCTGATTTGGGTGCCAGCCTGGCGCGAGAGGTGAACGAAGGCATTGCCGCGCTGGTGGCCGCCCACCCGGACCGCTTTGTCGGCATGGGCTCGGTGCCCTTGCAAAACGCGGAACTGGCGGTGCACGAGCTGGAGTACGCGGTGAAGAAACTCGGCCTCAAAGGCGTGGAGATCAACACCAACGTCAACGGCCTGAACCTGACCGACCCCAAGCTTGGGTTGGAAAAGTTTTTTGCCAAAGCCAATGAGCTGGGCGTGGTGATCTTCATGCACCCACTGGGCTTCACCCAGGGCGAGCGCTTGACGAATCATTACTTCAACAACGTCATCGGCAACCCGCTGGACACCACCATCGCGGTCAGCCATTTGATCTTTGACGGCGTGGTGCAGCGCAACCCCAAAATCAAGTTCATCGCCGCGCACGGTGGCGGCTTCATCGCCCACTACTGGGCCCGCATGGACCACGCTTGGAAAGCCCGCCCCGACTGCCGCACCGTCATCAAGCGCAAGCCCTCCAGTTACCTGGAGAAGTTTTACTTCGACACCATCACCTTTGACCCGGCGATGCTGAAGAACCTGATCGATCGTTACGGTGCCGACCACGTCTTGCTGGGCACCGACTACCCCTATGACATGGGTGAAGACGACCCACTGGGCCTGATCCGCGCCGTCAAGCGCCTGCCCGCAGATCAGCGTCGCCAGATTGAGGGTCTGAATGCCATGAAGTTATTGAAGATCAAAGCGTAAGAAATTTTGAAGTTCACCCCAACGAAGGAAATGACATGAAACAAGCGTTCAAACTTTTGAAGTCTGTGGTCCAAGGCGGTGCGCTGTTGCTCAGTGCTTTGTGCGTGGCGCATGCCCCCGCGCAAGCCCAAGCCTTCCCCAACAAACCCGTCAAACTCATCGTCACTTACCCCGCAGGCGGCAGTTCCGATTTGATGGCCCGCATCATGGGCCAGAAGTTGAGTGAGGCCTGGGGTCAACCCGTGGTGATCGAGAGCAAGCCCGGTGCAGCGGGCTCCATCGGCATGGAGTTTGCTGCGCGCCAACCCGCGGACGGCTACACCTTTGTCATTGGCAACCTCGGTCCGGCCTCGGTCAACCCGATCATCAACAAAGTGCCCTACAACATGGAGAAGGATTTCATCGCCGTCTCCCTGGTGGCTACCGGGCCCAACATCCTGGTCGTGCCCACCAGCTCACCCTTCAAAACATTGGCTGACTTGCTGGCCGCCGCGCGCGCCAAGCCCGGCGCTCTGAGCTTTGGCACCAGCGGCCCCGGCAGCATGTCGCACCTAGCGGGCGAGATGATCATGCGTCAGGCCAACGTCAAACTCGTTGGTGTGGCTTACAAGGGTGGCGGCCTGGCGGTCAATGACCTGCTCGGCGCGCATCTGCAAATGCTGGTGTCCGATGCACTGCCAGTGTCTCAGCACATCAAGTCGGGTCGCCTGCGTCCGCTGGCCATCACCAGTGCCGCGCGCTCCCCTCTGTACCCCGACATTCCCACTTTCACCGAGGCAGGCCTGCCCCTGGCCGCGCTTAACTGGTGGGGCGTGTACCTGCCCACCGGCACACCTAAGGCGGTGGTGGACAGCTACAACGCGGCCCTGGCCAAGATCATGGCCGACCCGGATCTGAAAGACCGTTTCGCAGGCTTGGGCGTGGAAGCCATGGCCAGTTCACCCGAAGAGTTCAAAGCCTTCATGGCGGCAGAGCATGCCAAGTACGCCAAGCTGGTGGCCGACAACAACATCAAGGGTGAATGAGACCTTGTGGGACAGTCCGCAGTGACACGCAGTGCACAAGCCCTGTCCCCAACTAATTAAGGAAATTTATGTTCAACGCACCGCAACCGGCCGGTCGCGCCGACCAAACCCTCTCGCTCAACATGAAGCTGTTGGCTCAACATGAGTTGGCTGGCTTTGGCGGCTTGGGCGAGGGCATGGCCATGCAGCTCACGGGCGATGGCCGCCGCATCATGTGGCTGGCGCATGAGGGCGCGCCCAAGAACTTCTCAGGCGTGGATGTCACCGACCCGCGCAAACCGAAGCTGATCGTGCAGACCGATTTGCCGCATGCCAGGGTGCGTTCCAACTCGCTGGACGTGGTGGGCAATATCATGGCCGTGGCCTACCAAACCCAGGTCGTGGGCCTCAAGCCTGCCGGGGTGGATTTGTTTGACATCAGCATTCCCGAGTCGCCGCGCCTCATCTCCCACTTCGACTGCTCAGGCCCGCATTCACG
Source organism: Hylemonella sp. (assembly GCA_031427355.1). Classification (GTDB taxonomy): domain Bacteria; phylum Pseudomonadota; class Gammaproteobacteria; order Burkholderiales; family Burkholderiaceae_C; genus CANCDA01. The sequence continues at coordinate 12,057 of JANPNG010000399.1, read as the reverse complement.
CGGTGTGCACGCGGTGTGGTTTGTTGATGGCAAGACCATCCACATGTCGGCCGGTGCGAGCGATTTTGTTCCGACGAATCCGCTGGACGATCAGTTCTACCGCATCCTGGATGTGTCCAACCTCGCCAAGCCGGTGGAGGTGGGCCGCTGGTGGTACCCCGGCACGCGCGTGGGCGATAGCGCACCGCCGCCGCCGCGCTTGCCCGCGCCGTTTGACATGGGCTTTCGCACCCACAACACCAACGTCTTCCCCGAGCGCCCCGACCGGGCCTATGTCGGCTACATCGACGGCGGCGCGCTGGTGCTGGACATTGGCGACCTGAGCAACATCAAGGTGGTCTCAAAGTGGAACCACTCGCCCCCCTTCAACGGCTTCACCCATACCGTGCTGCCGCTGTTTGACCGCGGCCTGTGGATCGTGAGCGATGAATGCGTGCTGGACAACGGTGCCGACTGGCCCAAACTGGTCTGGGTGGTGGACGCGCGCAATGAGGCCAACCCGGTGCCCATCAGCACCTTCCCCGCGCCGCCGGTGGAGGCCTTTGCCAAACGCGGCGGCCGCTTTGGCGCGCACAACCTGCACGAGAACTTGCCCGGACCGGCCTCGTTTCGATCCGACACCATCATCGTCGGCACCTTCTTCAACGCCGGTGTGCGCGTCTATGACACCAGCAACCCTTTTGCGGTGCAAGAGATCGCCTACTACGTGCCCGGCGCGCCCAAGCTTTCACCCGCCGGAGCGATCCAGCTCAACGATGTGTTTGTCGATGAACGCCGCATCGTGTACACGGTGGATAGGTTCACGGGTGGTTTGTATATTTTGGAAATGAACATTTGAATCTGTGAGCTTCCAACGCGACCCATTGGCGGGCAAGATTCCCGTCACCCTCATCACCGGTTTTCTGGGCAGCGGCAAGACCACGCTCATCGCAAAACTAGTGCGCCACCCAGACATGGAGCGGGTGGCGGTGGTCATCAACGAGGTGGGGGAGATTGGCATTGACCATGACCTGGTGACGATGTCGTCAGAGAACATCACGCTGCTGGCCAATGGCTGCATTTGCTGCTCGGTGCGCACCGACTTGCAAGAGACTTTGCGCGAGCTGTTTTCTCAACGGCACATGGGCCAGGTGCTGGACTTTGACCGCGTCGTGATCGAAACCACCGGCCTGGCCGACCCCGCCCCCGTAGTGCAGACCCTGGTGAGCGACACGCTGCTGGGCGCGCAGTTCCGGCTGGATGGCGTCATCACGCTGGTGGACGCGGTGCACGGCTTGGGGCAGTTGGAGTCGCAGCCCGAGTCGGTCAAGCAAATCGCGCTGGCAGATCGCATCTTTTTAACCAAGTGCGACCTGAGCAACACCGCCAACATCAGCACCCTGCGCGAAGCGATTGCCGCCATCAACCCGGTGGCGGATGTGCGGCCCGTGCTCAACGGTGAGGTGCAACCGTCTGAGCTGATGGGCCTGGGTTTGGCATCGGCCCGCGCCAGTGCGCTGACTCTGAGTTTTTTGGGTGAGTCGCTGGCGGCGTCAGACTCCGAGCAAGGTCGCTACCTGGGCCAGCGCACTTCGCGTCATGACCCGGCTATCGCCACACTGTCCTTGCGTTTCGATACGCCTTTCACCTGGTCTTCGTTTTCTGCGGCGATGGAGTTGCTGGTCACGCTGCGCGGGCCGGATTTGCTGCGCGTGAAGGGCATCGTCAACATCGAAGGCCAGCCGGTAGTGGTGCAAGCGGTGCAACATATTTTTCACCCGCCTGTGACGCTGGACCATTGGCCCAGTGCGGACACCGGATCGCGCCTGGTGTTCATCACGCGCAACATCGAGGGCGAGGTGATCCGACAGCTCTTGCAGGCGGTCGGAGCGGTGGCAGCGCCGTCCTCAGGCCAACACACGCAGTAACCAGGCCTCCAGATCGGTCACCTCTTGCGGGCAGACCGAGTGCTCCATCGGGTACTCGTGCCAGTCCACCGTGTAGCCCAGCGCCATAAGCGCGTCGCGTGAGGCCTGGGCGCGGGGCAGTGCCACCACGCCATCATGCGTGCCGTGGCCCATGAAGATGGGTGTGCCTTGGCTGGCCGCACTGCGCTCCGCTGCAACCGTATCGGCCAGTGGCAAATAGCCTGACATGCCCACGATGCCCGCTAGGCGCTCGGTGTGGCGCAATCCCACCATCAGCGCCATGGCGCAACCCTGCGAGAAGCCCGCCACCACGATGCGGTTCGCAGGCATACCACGTGATGTCTCATGCGCGATGATGGCTTCAATCGCCACCTGCGATTGGCGCAAGCCCGCCTCGTCTTCGCGCCGCACCAGGTCAGCCGCCAGGATGTCGTACCAGGCCGGCATGACGTAGCCGCCATTGATGGTGACGGGGATCTCGGGCGCGCTGGGAAAGAGGAAGCGCACCGGGCCGATGCTGGAGAGGTCGAGCTGCTCGGCAATCGGGATGAAGTCACGCCCGTCTGCGCCCAGGCCGTGCATGATGAGGATGGTGGCGACCGGGTTCTCACCGGTCTGGGCTTCTAGAACTTGAAGAGTCATGGGGGGGTCTAATCAGTGGGGGACAGAGCTGGCGCGTTTCGCGTCGCTGCGGTCTGTCCCACAAGGTTTCAGTAGGTGCCGATGTAGTCCTTCTTGGCCAGCTCCACTCCGTTGTGGCGCAGGATGTCGTAGGCCGTGGTGACGTGAAAGAAGAAGTGCGGCAGGCCGTAGTTCAGCAGGTAAGACTGGCCGTTAAAACGCTTCTCGCGCGGTGTGCCCGCTTGGGTGACGATCTCACGCGTGGCGGCGTCAGCAAACTGGGCTGCGTCCAAGCCGCCGATGAAGCTCTGCACGGTGGCAATGCGCGCTTGCAACTCAGCAAAGGTCGTCTCCTTGTCTTCCAGTTTTGGGGGCTCTACTCCGGCCAGCCGCGCCGACACCGTCTTGGCAAAGTCGCTCGCCACCTGCACCTGGCGCAGCAGGTTGAACATGTCGGGAAACAGGCGTGCTTGCAGCAGCGCGTTGGGGTCAATCTTTTTAACCTCGGCATGGGCCTCCGCCTTGCGCAAAACGTCGGCCAAGCCGCCCAGCATTTGCTTGAAGACGGGAATGGAGGTGGTATACATCGGGGTGGTCATGGGGAGTCCTTGGTTTAAATCATGTTCTCGGACCACAGCGTGGCCCGGTTTCTGCCATTTTCCTTGGAATGATAAAGCGCAAGGTCGGCCAGTTCGACGAGACCCAGCAAATTATCCACATTCACTTTCAGGCTGGCCACCCCCAGGCTACAGGTGACGTGCATGTCTTCCACGGTGCGCACGCTTTCTCCCACATGCAACTCCACTTCGACGCGAATCCGCTCGGCGACAGCCATCGAGATTTCCTCGGACGTGTCTGGCAGAACCAGGCAGAACTCCTCCCCGCCAAAGCGACACAGCAGATCACCCAGTCGGAGCTGGCCGGATAAAGCACGCGCCATCGCCACGATCACCTGGTCGCCCACCAAGTGGCCGTGCACGTCATTGACCTTCTTGAAGAAGTCGATGTCCACCATGATGCATGACATATTGCGGGCTTCCTGCCGCAGCTTAGCCAACATCGGTTCACCATCCGCCACAAAGGCGCGGCGGTTCAGGCAGCCCGTCAGCGAGTCTCGGGTGGCCAGAATGCGCAGCTCTTCGTTCTGCTTTTCGATCTGAATACGCGAGGCCTCCAGTTCAGCCAGATTGATCACCAGTTGCTGGTTGAGGCGGTGCAACTCGGTCATGTCGTAGAACGTCACAATGCAACCGCGCAGCTTGCTGGGGCTGTCCAGTATCGGGGCTGCGTTGACGATAATTTGGTAGGCGCTGTTGTCCGGCTGGGTGATGGTGACCTGGCGCCCGCTAACAGTCACTTGCTTGTGCATGGCTTCTTCCCAGGCACTTTCTGCTGTGTTGTTGCCCTCCTTCAACCAGGGCAAGCCCGACAACACCTTGCCCATCATGTTGCCCGAAGCGTCCGGGTGCAAACGCCCGAATGCCTTGTTCGACAGCATGATTTGTCCAGAACGGTCCACCACCAGCAGCAAAGCCACCAGTGGCACTTGCAACCACTCCAAAAGCGTCTGAGGCGTCGTGGGTCGGTAACTGATTTCCACATCGCCCCAGTGCGAGCCCTGCGCGTTGATGGGCACTCGTACGTGGGTGATGGTGGACTGGCCCGGCGCTGGCGGCACCCAATGGTGCAGATGGTCGCCCGATTGAAACAAGAGTCGCCCGTCTTGCTGGCGCACCGCCAGCGACAAAATGTCTTTGTCGCGCGCCAAAGCTGGCATGGACATGTGCCATTTATAGCCCTCGATCCAAAATTTGAAGCCTGTAAAAGGGGGCAAATCCCCCCCGGTTCTTGGCGATTGACGTGGGAGCGGGAGGGCCTATGCCTCGCTCTTTTTCAATGCCAAAGCCGTTTCGTACAAGGCATTGCGCGATGCGCCGGTGATGTCCGCGCTCAGCTTCACGGCGGTCTTGAGCGGCAGCTCGGGCAGCAGCAGGTGCAGCACGCGCAGGCCTTCATCCGCCCCGCTGGACGTGCCCGCTGCTGCCGGGTGCAGCACCAGCGCGAACTCACCGCGCGTGCGGTTGGGTTGCTCGGCCAGCCAGGCGCTAAAACGATCGGCGCGCACTGTCGCAATTTCTTCAAACTGTTTGGTCAGCTCACGCCCGATGGTGATGGCGCGCTCACCCAACACGGCCAGCGCTACGGCCAGGGCCTCGATGCGGTGTGGGGCTTCCAGCAGCACCACGGCGCGGGGCTCGGTGGACAGGGCCTGCACCGCGACGTTGCGTTCCGTGGCTTTGGCAGGCAGAAACCCGGCGAACACAAAGCCGCTGGCCTCACCTGCATCGCCCACAATGCCCGCCACGCACAAGGCGGTGATGACGCTGCTGGCCCCCGGCAGCGGCATCACCGGCAGGCCTGCCGCGTGTATCGCCGCCACCAGCCGCGCGCCAGGGTCGCTGATGGCAGGTGTTCCCGCGTCGCTCACATAGGCGATGCGCTGGCCTGCGCGCAGGCGCTCAACCACGCCTTGCGCGGCCTGCGCCTCGTTGTGCTGGTGCAGCGCGATGAGCTGGCTGCTGCTGCGGTCAATGCCATAGGCCCGCAGCAGGGTTTGGGTGTGGCGCGTGTCCTCGCAAGCCACGGCGTCCACCAGTTGCAGCACATGCAGCGCGCGCAGGGTGATGTCGGCCAGATTGCCAATCGGCGTGGCCACCACATACAGCGCCCCTTGGGGATAATGCTGCGAGGCGGCCGCGTCCCGTGACGCGGTCAGGGCAGCAACAAAAGAAGCGTTCAATGGTGTTTCCTTCAACGAAGACGATAGCCAAGCCAGTGAGCCCAGCGGCCACCACCAAGCAAACCGGTGACGCCGCCGAGGCGCAGGCCTTGCGCCACTTGCAGCAGGGCGGTTTGCGTCTGCTGGAGCGCAATTATCGGACGCCCGGACGCGGCGGTGGCGAAATCGACCTCATCATGCGCGCGCCCGACGGCACGCTGGTGTTTGTGGAGGTGCGCCAGCGCGCGAGTGCCCGGCAGGGCGGCGCGGCGGCCAGCGTGAGCGCCCTCAAACAACGCCGCATCATCTTTGCTGCCCGCCACTACCTGATGCGCGTGGCCCAGCCGCCCCCCTGCCGCTTTGACGTGGTGGCCATCGAGCCGCAAGGCCTGGTGTGGCTGCAAGCCGCTTTCGATGCTTAATTGGGGTCAGATTCCAATTAATTTTCAGCCAACCCTCCACCCACAAAGCCGACCATGAGCACGACACCCAACCTTAGTCCCAACCCTAGCCTCACCACTTCCCGCCGCTACCCCGTCGCTGAACTCGACGCGCTGGTGCAAGCCTTGTTTGGTGCAGCCGGCATGGACGCCGACATCGCGCGTTGCGTGACCAGTGCGCTCATCACCGCCGACTGCATGGGCCACAGCACGCACGGCCTAGCGCTGGCCCCCTGGTACCTGGACGCGGCCCGCAGCGGTGCCATGACCATCAGCGGTGACAAAACCGTGGTGAACGACCGGGGTGCTTGCATTACCTGGAATGGCAACCGCCTGCCCGGCGCCTGGCTCATCAACCAAGCCATTGACGTGGCCTTGGAGCGCATTGCACAGCACGGCGTGGTGACGTTTGCCATTGCCAACAGCCACCACACCGGCGCGCTGGCCGTGTACCTGCCGCGTTTGACCGAGCGCGGCTTGCTGGTGCAGTTGGTCAACTCCAGCCCGGCCGCAGCGGGCGTGGCCCCCTATGGCGGCACCAAGCCGGTGTTCACGCCCAACCCGCTGGCGGCAGGCATCCCGACCAGCGGCGAGCCGGTGCTGCTGGACATCAGCTCGTCCATCACCACGCTTAACAGCGCCAAGCAGTTGGTGGCACGCGGCGAAAAATTCCCCGCGATGTGGGCTATGGACGCGCTAGGCCAGCCCACCGACGACCCTGCTGCTGTCATTGGCGGTGGCGGCAGCCTGCTGCCCACCGGCGGTATGGACCACGGTCACAAGGGTTATGCCATGGCCATCCTGGCCGAGGCACTGACGCAGGGCTTAAGCGGCTATGGTCGCGTGGACGCCCCCAAGAACACAGCGGTGGGCATTTACCTGCAAGTCACCGACCCCGGCGCCTTTGCCGGGCACGACGCCTTCGTGCGACAAACCGACTGGCTGGTGGACGCCTGCCGCAACAACCCGCCGCGCCCCGGTGTCGCCAAAGTTCGATTGCCCGGCGAGCATGCCTTGGTGCGCCAGCGCGAAGCGCACGCGCAAGGTGTGCCGCTGATTGACGCGGTGATGGAGGCGCTACGGCCACTGGCAGCGCAGGTGGGCTTGCGATTGCCGCAGGCCCTTTGAAAGCATCGCGGTTATCATCTCCCCATGCTAGAGCAACGCATTCAACAACACTTTATCGACAGCGCTGACCTGAAGTACCAGGCGGCGCAAGTTCTTGCCAAACCCATCGCTGCAGCGGTGCAAGCCATCCTGGCGTGCGTCACGGGGGGCGGCAAAGTGCTGGCCTGTGGTAACGGGGGCTCGGCGGCCGATGCGCAGCATTTTGCGGCGGAGTTTGTCGGCCGTTTTGAGCGGGAGCGCCCTGAACTTGGGGCCATCGCCCTGACCACCGATTCGTCCATCCTGACCGCCATTGCCAACGACTACGACTTCAGCGTCATCTTCTCGCGCCAGGTGCGTGCGCTGGGGCAGCCAGGGGATGTATTGCTGGCCATCACCACCAGCGGCAATTCGGCCAATGTGCTGGCCGCAGTTGAAGCCGCGCATGAGCGCGAGATGACGGTGGTGGCGCTCACGGGACACGGCGGCGGCAAGATGAACCATGCTTTAAAAGACACCGATGTGCATGTCTGTGTGCCCCATGACCGCACGGCGCGCATCCAGGAGGTGCACCTCTTGATCTTGCACTGCATTTGCGACGCCGTGGATGCCCAGTTGATGGGCGAGCAGGAAACCCCGACATGAATTCAGTGACACAAAAATTAGGTTTGAAGCTGGTGCTGGTCGTCAGCATGGCGGCATCTTTGAGCGCCTGCTTCCCCGTGGTGCTGGGCGGCGCGGTGCTGGGCAGCCTGGTGGCGGTGGATCGCCGCACGGCGGGCACGCAGGTGGAAGACGAGGGCATTGAATTGCGCTCGGGCAGCCGCCTGCGCGACAACCTGGGGGACCGTGGCCACTTTAACGTGACCAGCTACAACCGCCAGGTGCTGCTGACGGGCGAGGTGCCCAGTGCGCAGGACAAGCAGCTGGCGGAGCAGGTGGTCTCGCAAGTGGCCAATGTGCGCGCCATCGTCAATGAGTTGGCGGTGCTGGGCAACTCCACACTGACGCAGCGCACCTCGGATGCGCTGACCACGGGCCGGGTCAAGGCCGGGCTGGTGGATCACAAAGAGCTGTACGCCAGCGCCTTCAAGGTGGTGACCGAGCGCGGCACCACGCACCTGATGGGCCGCGTCACCCAGCGTGAGGCTGATCAGGCCACCGAGGTGGCACGCGCCACCAGCGGTGTGCAAAAAGTGGTGCGCGTGTTCGAGATCATCAGCGAGGAAGAGCTGCAAAGACTGCTGCCCAAGTCCGCACCGGACGAAGTCAAAAAGTAATCACTTCAGTCTTTTAATCAGGCTGGACGTATCCCAGCGCTGGCCACCCATCTGCTGCACATCGGCATAAAACTGGTCAAGCAGGGCCGTGACGGGCAAGCGCGCACCGTTGCGACGGGCTTCGTCCAGCAGCAGCCCCAAGTCTTTGCGCATCCAGTCCACCGCAAAGCCAAAATCGAACTGGTTGGCCGCCATGGTTTTGCCACGATTTTCCATTTGCCAGCTTTGGGCCGCGCCCTTGCTGATGACGTCCAGCACCTGGTTCATGTCCAGCCCGGCCTGTTGGCCAAAGGCAATGCCTTCAGCCAGGCCTTGAATGACGCCGGTCACGCAAATTTGGTTCACCATCTTGGCCAACTGACCCGAGCCGCTGGCCCCCACGTGGGTGACAGCGCGCGAGAAGGCCACGGTCACCGGGTGGGCCGCCGCAAAGGCTGCCACATCACCGCCGCACATCACGGTGAGTGCGCCATTCTGGGCACCGGCTTGCCCGCCCGAGACCGGTGCATCAATGAAGTGCAGACCCTGAGCCAGGGCGGCGGCATGAAGCTCGCGCGCCACTTGCGCGGAAGCCGTGGTGTGGTCGACAAAAATAGCGCCGGGCTTCATGCCCGCGAATGCACCCTCGGTGCCCAGCGTGATGCTGCGCAGATCGTCGTCATTGCCCACACAGGCAAACACGAAGTCGGCGTCCTGCACGGCCAGCCGGGGCGTGGCCGCCTGTTGGGGTGCTGCGGTGCGCGCAAACTCGTCACACCAGGCTTGCGCCTTGGCGGGTGTGCGGTTGTACACCGTGACTTGATGCCCGGCCAGTGCCAGGTGCCCGGCCATGGGGTAGCCCATGACGCCCAAGCCCAGAAAGGCGACTTTTTTGGAGGGCGTGGTTTCGTAGGTTTTGGGGTGGATGTTGGCCATAGGTCTAGACGGTAAAAATCAAACGATAAAAGTCAGACGATCACAAAATTTTCGGTTCCCGCGCTCAAATCCGGGGCGCGACCCCGCACGCTGCTGAGCTTGATCTGCAAGCGCAAGTCATTGACCGAATCGGCGTTGCGCAAGGCGTCTTCGTAGGTGATGAGGTTGCCTTCATAGGCGTCAAACAGGGCCTGGTCGAAGGTTTGCATGCCCGCGCCACGGCTTTTCTTCATGATCTCCTTGATTTCGGTCACGTCACCTTTGAAGATCAGGTCGGAGATCAGCGGAGAGTTGAGCATGATCTCGACCGCCGCCACCCGGCCCTTGTTGTCTTGCCGGGGGATCAGCCGCTGCGACACCAGCGCCCTCAGGTTGAGCGAGAGGTCCATCAGCAGCTGCGCGCGCCGCTCTTCGGGGAAGAAGTTGATGATGCGGTCCAGCGCCTGGTTGGAGCTGTTGGCGTGCAAGGTGGCCAGGCACAGGTGGCCGGTCTCGGCAAACGCCACGGCGTGCTCCATGGTCTCGCGGTCACGAATCTCGCCCATCAAAATCACGTCTGGGGCCTGTCGCAAGGTGTTTTTGAGGGCCACCTCCCAGCCGTCGGTGTCCAGACCTATCTCGCGCTGGGTGATGACACAATTTTTGTGGGCATGGACGAACTCCACCGGGTCTTCAATGGTGATGATGTGGCCAAACGATTTTTCATTGCGCCAGTCCACTAAGGCCGCCAGCGTGGTGGACTTGCCCGAGCCCGTGGCACCCACCAGAATGCACAGGCCGCGCTTGGCCATGACAATATCTTTGAGCACTTGCGGCATGCCCAGCGAGTCGATGGTGGGCAGCAGCGTGGGGATGACCCGCAACACCATACCCACCTTGCCCTGCTGTACAAAAGCGTTGACCCGAAAGCGGCCAATCTGGGGTGGCGCAATGGCGAAGTTGCACTCCTTGGTTCGCTCGAACTCGGCCATCTGCTTGTCGCTCATGATGGAGCGCGTCAGCGCCAGCGTGTGCGCCGCAGTCAGGGGCTGAGGCGAGACCTTAGTGACCTTGCCATCGACCTTGATGGCCGGGGGGAAATCGGCGGTGATGAACAAGTCACTGCCGCTGCGGCTGACCAGCAGCTTGAGCAGGTCGTTGATGAATTTGGTGGCTAAGTCGCGTTCCATAATTTTTACCCTGGGAAGTTTTCGGGGATCTTCGCCTTGCTGCGGGCTTCGGCCGGGGAAATCAGGTTGCGCTTGACCAGATCGGTCAAGTTTTGGTCCAGCGTCTGCATGCCCAAGGCGTTGCCGGTCTGGATGCTGGAGTACATCTGGGCCACCTTGGCCTCACGAATCAGGTTGCGGATGGCGGGCGTGCCCAACATGATTTCGTGCGCGGCGATACGGCCCTGGCCGTCCTTGGTCTTGCACAGGGTTTGCGAGATCACGGCTTGCAGTGACTCTGACAGCATGGCGCGCACCATTTCTTTCTCATCAGCGGGGAAGACGTCAATGATCCGGTCAATCGTCTTGGCGGCGCTGGAGGTGTGCAGTGTGCCGAACACCAGGTGACCGGTTTCGGCCGCCGTCATGGCCAGGCGGATGGTTTCCAGGTCGCGCATCTCGCCTACCAAAATCGCGTCCGGGTCTTCGCGCAGGGCAGACCTGAGAGCCGCTGCAAAGCTCAAGGTGTGCGGGCCGACCTCGCGCTGGTTGATCAGGCATTTTTTGGACTCGTGCACAAACTCAATCGGGTCCTCCACCGTGAGGATGTGGCCAAACTCGTTCTCGTTCAGGTAATTGACCATGGCCGCCAGGGTGGTGGACTTGCCCGAGCCGGTGGGCCCAGTCACCAGCACCATGCCGCGTGGCTTCATCGCCAGATCGGCAAAAATCTTCGGTGCGTTGAGCTGCTCCAGGGACAAAATTTTGCTGGGAATGGTACGGAACACGCCACCCGCACCCCGCTGGTGATTGAAGGCATTGACCCGAAAACGCGCCAGACCGTCAATCTCAAACGAGAAGTCAATTTCAAGAAACTCCTCGAAGTGCTTGCGCTGGTTGTCGTTCATGATGTCGTACACCATGGCGTGCACCTGCTTGTGGTCCAGCGGCTCCACGTTGATGCGGCGCACGTCGCCGTGCACACGGATCATGGGGGGGAGACCGGCCGAGAGGTGGAGGTCAGAGGCTTTGTTTTTGACGCTGAAGGCCAGCAGTTGGGTGATGTCCACAAATTCCTCTTGAGGGTTGTTATCTTGTCGGACAATTATGACCATGATTGCCACCCATCTTCAAGCCGTTCGCGCCCGCATCGAAGCCGCATGTCTGGCCGCAGGGCGTGCGCCGGGCTCAGTCCAGTTACTCGCTGTTTCAAAAACCTTTGGCCCCGAGGCCGTGGCCCAGGCCTTCGCGGCGGGGCAAATGGCGTTTGGCGAGAACTACATCGCCGAGGCGGTCGAGAAAATAGCGGCCGTGCGTGCGTTGCTTGGGGCCTTGCCCCCGGCTTCGCCCATCGCGTGGCACTGCATCGGCCCGATCCAGAGCAACAAGACCCGTTGGGTGGCCGAGCACTTCGCTTGGGCACAGTCGGTGGACCGCCTCAAAATCGCCCAGCGTCTGAGCGAGCAGCGCTCCACGCACCTGCCGCCGCTACAGGTGTGCCTGCAGGTCAATCTGGATGGCGGGGCCAACAAGTCCGGCGTTGGGCCGGATGGGGTGTTGGCCCTGGCGCTGGAAGTGGCCGCATTGCCCAACTTAAAACTGCGCGGTCTGATGTGCATCCCCGAACCTGCTCCTGATTTTCTAGCTGCCTGCGCCCTGTTTCAAAGGGCTAGAGACCTGTTCGATGCCTTAAATCGGGCGGGTTTGGCGCTCGACACCCTCTCCATGGGCATGAGCGCCGACCTGGAGGCCGCCATTCACGCGGGCAGTACGATGGTACGTGTGGGCTCGGCGATTTTTGGGGGTCGACCCGCAGCGGTTTAAGCCAGATCAACATCAGCGCCAGCTCAACCTGGCATG
>JANPNG010000398.1:0-9161 GCA_031427355.1 Hylemonella sp. | reverse complement strand
GTCTGGGACTTGCGCTAACAGTGCCGCATCGAACGTGACGGTGGTGCACCAGCAGGGCGGCTGTGCCTGACCCGTGCTTTTCTCCAATGCCATGGCGCACTGGTTCGGCTGCGCGCACAGCGGGCAGCGGGTCGGGTCAGCGGAAACGAGGGAGGTCATGGACGATGGGCAGTGGCGCGAGTGCCATGCCAGTTTAGCGCCAATGGCAACGCGCCACTGATGCGCCAATCTCGGCGTTCCGTTTAGACTTGGGCTTCTACCCTTGCGCCAAACGCCCCCCCAAATTACCACGCCAATTGTTTGCACCCACTCGTCCCCGTTTGCCGCTCGCGCTCGTCCTGATTTTGGCGGGTAACACCCTGCTCCATTTCGCGCTGGGCTGGGCCTTGGGCTTGACCGGCGATGAAGCGCACTACGCCCTCTATGCCGCCCATCTGGACTTGAGCTATTACGACCACCCGCCTCTGGTCGGCTGGATTCAGTGGCCCTTGGTGGCGTTAGATGCGCCCGCAGGTTTGCTGCGTGTGATCCCCGAAGCTTTATGGGTCATCACCGCCGTGCTGGTGTACGCCATTGCGCAGCGTTTGCAGGGTCGGGTTGCCGCAGCGTCTGGTACGGTTTCCCGTGCCGGACTGTGGGCCGTGGCCGCATTCGCGGTGGCCCCCATGTCGCACATCCTGGGCATTGGCCTGCTGCCCGACACGCTCTTGATGACGCTCACCGCCGCCGTGCTCTTGCAAACCCTGCGCATGCAAGACGCCGTTGAGGTGCGGCGGCTCCCTGCCTGGTTGCTGCTGGGCGGCTTGCTGGGCCTAGCAGGCCTAGCCAAGTACACGGCGATTTTTGTGGCGATCCCGGTGGTGATCTGCCTGATCGTGGCGCATGGTTGGCGCGTGCTGCGTGCACGTGGGCCGTGGCTGGCGCTGGTGCTGGCCGTGGGCCTGGTGCTGCCGGTGTTTGTGTGGAACGCCCAGCACGACTGGATCTCGTTTGCCTACCAACTGCACCACAGCTCGGGCAGCCACTGGCAGTGGTCGCAGATGGGTTTGTTTGCGCTGGTGCAGGGCTTGCTCTACCTCTTGCTGGCGTGGGGCATGGTGGGCCTGATTCGCCTCAGTACAACGGCGCAAGGTCAGCGCCTGAGCGGCCCCCAGTGGAGCCTGCTGGCCTTTTTTGCCCTTCCCTTTGGCGTGCTCATGGCCTTGTCGGGCGGGGGCTCGGGCCTGCCGCACTGGACGGCCCCGGCCTGGGTTGCACTGGCCCCCTTCGCGGGGGCTGGTCTGGCCACGCTGTGGGCCAGTGGTAGGCGGCGTTTGATCTGGGTGCTGGGTGTGGTGCAAGGTGGGTTTTGTCTGCTTTTGTACGCCCTCATGCTCAGCGCCGGCCCACCCTGGATCAGCAGTGAAAAACCGCCTGAGCCCATCAACCCCTTCACTGATTTTTATGGCTGGGACACAGCGGCTGTCAAAGCGCAGCAGCTTGCCAAAACGCACCAAGTCCATCGCCTCGCCGTCCAAAACTGGACGCTGGCCAGCCGCTTGGCCTGGTACGCGCGCCCGCTGCCCGTGCACGTGTTGGACGCCGCGTTTGACCAATCGCTACTGTGGTCGGGCGAGTTGCCCCTGGGCACGGATGTGCTGCTGATGGACTGGTCGCAAATGGCCTACCAGTTGCCCGTGGACGCCGGGCAGTTCCAAAGCTGCACGCCGCTGGACGCCTTCCCCGTGCAACATTGGGGCCGACCGGTGGCCCACTTTGCTTTCTACCTTTGCCGGGGCTGGGGCGGCAAGCCGCAGCCTAAACGTCAGGACACACCATGAACCCAGACGCCACACAAGCACCCTCCATCCGCCCCTGGCACTGGGCTGTGCCCCTGATCGTGGCCGTGTTCACCGCCCCGCTGTGGCTGGGCCTTTTCGAGCCCCACGTCTTCTACTTCTTCAATCGAAACCTTCAGGCCTTGCCCGACCTCACCTGGTCTTTGTTCTCCTTGCTGGGCACCGGCTGGGGCATCTTGGCTGTGACCTCGCCCGCCCTGTGGTTGCGCCCGCACCTCGTGCTGGCCTGGGTGTGCGCCGCGCCACTGGCGGGCGTGTTCACCCGCATGGGTAAAACCTGGGCCAACAGCGTGCGACCGCTGGAGGTGCTGGACGCGTCCACGGTTCACGTCATCGGCGAGCCGCTCTACGTTGCCGCCATGCCCTCGGGCCACACGCTCACCGCCTTTGCCGCGGCTACAGCGCTGTACTTTGCGCTGCCCGCTGTGAAGCGTGTTCGTCATCTCTGGCTGTTTGCGCTGGCGCTGGGCGTGGGCCTGTCACGCATGGGCGTGGGCGCGCATTGGCCGGCCGATGTGGTCATGGGCGCGGCGTTGGGTTTGCTCTGTGGCCTGTGCGGTGCTTGGCTGTGTGGCCGCATACCCACGCAGCACCAGCAGGTGCAGAGCTGGCTCACGCGCGCCATGGCAGTGCTGGGGGGCTACGCCCTGTACGTCCTGCTGACCAACCCCATGGGCTTTGTGCAAAACATGCCGACGCAGTACGGACTTGCGGGCTTTCTGGGCCTTAATTTGGTCATCTTTTTTGCCAAAACCTTTCAACCCTCAACCTCCACAGGTGCCCCATGATCCTCTATGACCTCGTGAACCAAAAGCAAGCCCACTTCAGCCCCAACTCCTGGCGCGTGCGCATGGCGCTGGCGCACAAGGGCCTGTCGTATGAGGTGCGCGACGTGCTGTTTGGCGACGTGCCCCGCATCAGCCCCACGGGCGACAAACGCACCATCCCCACCATCGAACACGCGGGTCGCCAAGTCACCGACAGTTGGGAGATCGTGCGCTACCTGGACGACGCCTTCCCGCACACGCCGCGCCTGATCGCTGATGCGGCACACAGTGCCGAGGGTCATGTACTGAAGTTCTTCCAGTACTGGGTGCAGACCACCCTGCACGCAGGCATCGCCCGGCTCGTCATGCTGGACCTGCACAACAGCTTGCACCCGGAGGACCACGCTTACTTTCGCAGCTCGCGCGAGGCGCAAAACCGCAAAACGCTGGAAGATCTACAGGCTGGGCGCGAAACCCGTGTCGATGACTTTCGCAAGTCGCTCCAGCCGCTGCGCCTGGCCCTGGGCCATAGTCCGTTTGTCAGCGGCGACCAGCCCGGCTACGCCGACTACCTGGCCTTCGGCGCCTTTCAGTGGGCGCGCTTGAGCAGCCCCTTCAAGTTGCTGACGGAGGACGACGTGATCCATGCCTGGTTCGAGCGCTGTCTTGACCTGTACGACGGCCTGGGTCGGCGCGAAGCGGCTGCGGTTTAGTCCAAGCCATGGGTGAGTGGCTGCTGCCCAGCCCCCTGATCTGCGCCGTTGGCCTGCTGGCGGGCGTGTTGGGTGGCGTCATCGGGTTTGGCACTACGATTTTGCTCATGCCGCTGCTGGTGCACTTCTACGGCCCCACGCTGGCCGTGCCCATCATTGCGTTGGTGGCTGCTGTGGCCAATTTCACGCGGGTCGTGCTGTGGCTGCGCGCCATCGACTGGCGCGTGTGCGCGGTGTACAGCGCCACCGCCGTGCCGTGCGTGGTGCTGGGGGCCAACACCTTGGTGCAGATCAACCCGCGCCTGATCGAGCTGATGCTGGGCGGCTTTCTCCTCCTCATGATCCCCGCCCGCCGCTGGCTGCGGCGGCAGACCTTTCAACTGAGCCTGGGCCACATGGCTGTGGTCGGTGCGGTCATCGGCTACCTGACCGGCCTGGTCGCCACCACCGGGGCCATCAACACGCCCTTCTTCCTCGCCTACGGCTTGACCAAAGGGGCCTACATCGGCACCGAGGCGGCCAGCTCACTCGCCGTACTGCTGGCCAAAGGTGCGGCCTTTCACCAACTCGGCGTCATTGACCACCACGCCATCACCCAGGGGCTGATGATCGGCGCCTTCGTGCTGGTCGGGGCTACCTTGTCCAAGCGCCTGGTGCTGCGACTGCCAGAGGCCCATTTCATCTGGCTGATGGAGGGGGTGATGGTGGTGTCTGGGGTGTCGATTTTGGGGATGGCTTGGGGGTGAGGTTTGGGGTGAGGCATGTTGGGGGTTTGGGTCTCTACAATGTACCGAACAACAAAACAACATGGGTGCGTCCCGTTGTTGACGCACTTACCGTCAGGGGGAAGTTTCGCGTGTCCGTAGCATTTTTTGAAAAACCCATCCTTAACTCGCCTTACGCCTACCCGGCGCGGCATTGGGAGCTGGATGCATCCGGTCAACCAACGCAGCGCATTGTTGAGGCACGACGCAGCGCCGAGTTCATCACCTCTATTCCCAAGCCCAAGAAGCAAAAGGGTGCGGGCAAGCAAGACGACCTGCTGGTTGACGAAAGGTTGCCAAATCAGGATACAAGGAAATGAACCACCGGGATGCCTTGATCAATTCATTTGCTTATCGGTCATTTCGGGACATGGCCGACGGTGACTACATCGCCGCGCGAGCCGCTTACCGCGCTCAGTTGGTTCCGCAATTCCTGTGGCTCAGTCAACAGGCGATTGAAAAGTACCTGAAATGCATCCTTTTGTTGAACCGAATTCCGGCCACCCGGGTAGGTCACAATTTGGGAAAGGCCCTGGGGTTGATTGACGCCCAGGCACCTTTCACGCTGTCACTCTCCGAGTCATCGCGAACGTTCATCGTTCATGTGGACACATATGGACAATGCCGCTACCTGGAGACTTCGTTTTATGTCCGGGATTTTGATGTTATTCGCCTGGATCGATCTGTATGGGACTTGCGGCGATATTGCACTGTTCTCAACTACGAAATGAAGTTAAGCAACGGCAAGACCGTCGTCGCTCTAGATATCGAAATCCAAAAAATCAAAAACAGCGAGTTGGGAGCGCCAAAGCCTTTTAGGTTGGATGGTGGTCGGCTTGAAGAGGTCATTGACCAGGGGGATCACCCGGCCCGCCCAGTCTTGATCTGGAATAACCTGTTCTTTGGTGGAAGATCGCGTAAGGGCATACGGATGCGGGCTTTCATGTCCTCAACTAACTCGCCCCTTTCAATGCACCCTGAAATCGTTGACGATCTGGACGCGCTCGTCATGCTGCCAAAGGATGTCAAGCTGGCATGTCACAGCCTGTTGAGCGCGGGGAGCGGGCAAGCGCAAGACAACGCCATGGGGGTGATTTCGAAGTCTAAGACCGAACGTTCCCGAGGCTCCAAATGACTGATATTTGCCGTCTGTCCTTAAGTCATTTGCATGCATCTGAAATATGACCCCCCCTCAACAATTCCTCCTTTACCAAAACGAAGACGGCTCCACGCGCCTGGATGTGCGGCTGGAAGACGAGACGTTGTGGCTGAGTCAGAAGCAATTGACTGATCTGTTTGGCAAGGCCAAGGGGACGATCAGCGAGCACATCAAGCATATTTATGAAGATGGCGAGTGGACTCAGGAGGCAACTGTTCGGTTATTCCGAACAGTTCAAATGGAGGGCGGACGCGAGGTGGTGCGCGAGGTCGAGCACTACAACCTTGACATGGTTTTGGCCCTAGGCTTCCGAGTGCGCAGCCCGGTGGGGGTGCGGTTTCGGCGCTGGGCCAATGACAAGCTCAAGGAATTCATCGTCAAGGGTTTTGTGCTGGACGATGCACGGTTGAAGAACCCCGGCAGGGGTGTGGATTACTTCGATGAACTCACGCGTCGCCTGCAAGACATTCGGACCAGTGAGCGACGCTTTTACCAAAAAATCACCGACATTTACGCCACCAGCTTGGACTACGATGCCAGCCATGCGCTGACGCAGCAGTTTTTTGCCACGGTGCAGAACAAGGTGCATTACGCCATTCACGGCCAGACGGCGGCTGAGCTGATTACGGCGCGGGCCGACAGCAGCCAGCCCCACATGGGCTTGACCAACTGGGAGGGCGCGCGCATTCGCAAAGCCGATGTGAGCGTGGCCAAGAATTACCTGAACGAGGCCGAGCTGCGTGCGCTGAATAACCTGGCCGAGCAGTACCTGATTTTTGCGGAGGGTCAGGCCACGCGGCGCATCCCCATGCGCATGCTGGACTGGATGACCAAGTTGGAAGGTTTTCTCAAGCTCAATGACCGGGACATCTTGCAAGACGCGGGGCGCGTGTCTGCCGATGTGGCCAAGACGCATGCCGAGCAGGAGTTCAATAAATTTCGCCAGAGGGAGGACGCCAGTCTGGAGTCTGACTTTGACCGCATGGTCAAGAGTTTGCCGCTTAAGAAGCCAGGTGATGGGACGTAAGGTCAACTGCGTATGGGGGCGTAAAAACGGCACCCGAAGGTGCCGTTTTTCAGAGGGTTTTCAATGCCAAATCGGCCTGAACCCCTTTAAACACTAGCGCAAGCAGCTACCAAATCAATAGCAACTCACGCGTCAGCTTCAGGCCACCCCGGCCTTCACCTTCAGCCGCCAAGCATGCAACAACGGCTCGGTATAGCCACTCGGTTGCTCCAGCCCTTTAAACACCAGATCACACGCCGCCTTGTACGCGGCGGAGGTCTCAAAGTTGCCCGCCATGCTTTTGTACAGCGGGTCACCGGCGTTCTGGCCGTCCACCACAGCGGCCATGCGCTCGAAGGTGGCTTTGACTTGGGGCGCGTTGGCGATGCCGTGCAGCAGCCAGTTGGCGATGTGCTGGCTGGAGATGCGCAGGGTGGCGCGGTCTTCCATCAGGCCGACGTTGTGAATGTCGGGCACTTTGGAGCAACCCACGCCCTGGTCGATCCAGCGCACCACGTAGCCCAGGATGCCCTGCACGTTGTTGTCCAGTTCCTGCTGGATCTCGGCCTCGGTCCAGAACGGCACCAGCGCGGTCGGGATCTGCAAGATCGCGTCCAGCAGATTATCTTCCATCACCTTTGATTTTCCAGTGTGAACGAAGATGTCCATGCTCTTTTGCAAGGCGGCCACGTCGACCTGATGGTAGTGCAGTGTGTGCAGCGTGGCGGCGGTGGGGGAGGGCACCCAGGCGGTGTTTGCGCCAGCTTGCGGGTGCGCAATCTTTTGCTTCATCATTTCCGCCATCAAGTCCGGCATGGCCCACATGCCTTTGCCGATCTGGGCCCGGCCGCGCAGACCACAGGCCAGACCGATCTGGACATTGCTCAGCTCATAAGCACGCAGCCAGTTGGCGTTTTTCATCAACGGCTTGCGGATCATCGCCCCGGAATACATGGCGGTGTGAATTTCATCGCCGGTGCGGTCCAGGAAGCCGGTGTTGATGAAGGCCACGCGGTGCTTGGCGGCTTCAATGCAGGCGGCCAGGTTCACGCTGGTGCGGCGCTCTTCGTCCATGATGCCCAGCTTGACCGTGTTTTCCGGCAGGCCGAGCATCGCTTCGACGCGGCCGAAGAGTTCGGTCGCAAAGGCCACTTCGGCCGGGCCGTGCATCTTGGGCTTGACGATGTAGATCGAGCCCTTGCGCGAGTTGCGCAGGGGCTGGCCTTTGGCGGGCCTGAGGTCATGCAGGGCGATGGCGACGCTGACGACCGCATCCAGGATGCCTTCGTGGATCTCGGAGCCATCGCCATACAAGATGGCCGGGTTGGTCATCAGGTGCCCCACGTTGCGCAGGAACAGCAGCGAGCGGCCGTGCAGCCGGACTTCGTCACCGGTCGGGCCGGTGTAGATGCGGTCGGCGTTGAGGCGACGGGTGAAGGTCTTGCCACCCTTGGCGACTTCTTCGGTCAGCGTGCCCTGGAGAATGCCCAGCCAGTTTTCATAGCCGATGATCTTGTCTTCGGCGTCCACGGCCGCGACCGAGTCTTCCAGATCCAGAATGGTGGTCAGCGCGGCTTCGACGATCAAGTCGCTGACGCCGGCCGCATCATCCTTGCCAATCTGCGTGCTGCGGTCGATCTGGATGTCGATGTGAATGCCGTTGTTGCGCAGCAGAATGGCCGATGGTGCCGCCGCGCTCCCCTGGTAGCCGATGAATTTCTCGGGCTGGGCCAGTCCGGTGGTCGTGCCGTCCTTGAGGGTGACGCAGAGTTTGCCATCCTGCACGCTGTAAAGCGTGCTGTCCATATGCAAGCCCTTGGCCAGCGGGGCGGCGCGGTCCAGCACATTGCGTGCATATTCAATCACCTTGGCGCCGCGCACCGGGTTGTAGCCGCCGCGCTTGTCGGCGCCATTGGTCTCGCTGATCATGTCGGTCCCGTACAGGGCGTCGTACAGGGAGCCCCAGCGCGCATTGGCGGCGTTGAGGGCATAACGGGCATTGAGCAGCGGCACCACCAGTTGCGGCCCCGCCAGTTTGGCCAGTTCGTCGTCCACGTTCTCCGTATCGCATTGCACGGCGCCCGGCGACGGTACCAGATAGCCAATTTCCTTCAGGAAGGTCCGGTACGCCGGCATGTCGCTGACCGGGCCCGGGTGGGCCTTGTGCCAGGCATCGAGTTTCAGTTGCAGTCGGTCGCGTTCTTTGAGCAGGGCCACATTCTTGGGGCCAAGCTCGTGGGCGAGCGCATCGAAGCCTTGCCAGAAATCGGCGCTACTGACGCCGGTGCCGGGCAATACCCGGTCTTCGATGAACTGGTACATGGGGGTGGCCACCTGGAGGTGGTGGCAACGAGTGCGTTGTGTCATGGTGTGTAACCTCGTCAAGATAAAAAAATCATTCGGCCGGGAAAAAGCCCAGCACCGCATTGAGCGTGCTGCCGCTGCGCGTGGGCTGGGTGCCCAGCTCTTCGAACGGCAAGTCATAGCGGTTGACCCACAGGGTCTGAAAGCCGTACCAGGTGGCGGCCAGGGCGTCCCAGCTGTTGCAGCTGACAAAGGCGATTTGGCTGGCCTTCAGCCCCGTGGCCTGCTCGCCCAGGGCATAGGCCTCGGGGTCGGTTTTGTACTTGCGCACGGCGTCCACGCTGATGACGTGGTCCAGCAGGCCCTCCAGCCCAGCGCTGCGCACGGCAATGCCCAACATGTCCGGGTCGCCGTTGGACAGGATGCCGGTCACGATGCCCCGGTCTTTCAGCGCTTGTAGCACCGCCTTGTTCTCCGGAAAAGCGCTCAGGTGCCGGTACTGGTTCATGAGTTGCGCTTCATGCGCGGCGCTTAAGGAGAGCTTGAGGCGCTTGCAGGCGTAGCGCAGGCCAGCGCGGGTGAGCTCCCAAAACGGCTGGTAGTGCGCGCC
>JANPNG010000397.1:0-6237 GCA_031427355.1 Hylemonella sp. | reverse complement strand
GATCTCGATTTAATACATCACCATGGTGAATGTTATACATCATCAATCTAAAGTTGAGTAGCATAGGTAAAAACCCTATGCTCTCTCCATGCCATCGATTTTCGGTGGCGCTTTTGAAGAGAGGAATCCATCATGACCCGTTTTGTCCCTATCGATTACCCCACAAGTCACCCCGGCGTGGAGCGCTTTCAGAACGTCGTAGCGCTAGCCTCCCGTGTGCGCCAAGGTTTTAACAGCACCCGTGGCCTGTCGTCTATGTTGCTTGCCGCCATGGTGTCGGCTTTGCTGGTGGTGGCCGATCAAGTGGTTGACACCTGGGCCGATGGCCATTTGCTCGCCGCCTGGGTGCTGATGTGGGTGATTGGCTTTGCCGCACTGGCCTTGCTGGCAGCACCCTCGCGTGCTTTGGTGCTGCGCATTTTGAACGCCGTGAACCTCTGGCTCATGGACACCTCCCGCGCCCGTGCCGATGCACACATGTGGGCGATTGCTGAACAAGACCACCGCGTGATGGCGGATCTGCATGCGGCCAAAACACGCACCGAACGCTTGAGTCGCGTGGGTTGGTAAGTCTCAAACCCCACGTAAAAAAGCCACCGATTTCGGTGGCTTTTTTACGTGGGCGAGCGTGGGGGCAGCCGCCGCGCCGGGCCGCCCCAAGCAAGGCACAGCCCCCTCGGGGGGCAGGGAGCCACACGCAGTGGGCGATCGTGGGGGCTAGATGGCCGCGAGACGTTGCTCAATGCGCGCCTTGGTGTCGCGCAACGCTTGTGGCAGGTTGTAGGACAGTTGCTCAAACAAGGCGGCGTGCAGCTCCAGCTCTTTGAGCCAGGCGTCACGGTCGATGTCGCTGACGGTGGCGAACTGCTCAGGCGTGAAATTCAAGCCTTGCCAGTTGATTTCTTCATAGGCAGGGCTGACGCCAAAGGCGTGCTCATTGCCTTGGGCCTTGCCCTCGATGCGGTCAATCATCCACTTGAGTACGCGCATGTTCTCACCGTAGCCGGGCCAGACGAACTGGCCGTCTTCGCCCTTGCGGAACCAGTTGGTGGTGAAGAAGCGTGGCAGGGTGGCACCGGTGGTGGCCAGCTTCTCACCCATATCGAGCCAGTGCTGGAAGTAGTCGCTCATGTTGTAGCCGGTGAAGGGCAACATGGCAAAGGGGTCACGCCGCACCACGCCTTCTTGGCCGACGATAGCGGCGGTGGTCTCCGATCCCATGGTGGCAGCCATGTACACGCCCTCGTCCCAGTTGCGCGCCTCGGTCACCAGCGGCACGGTGGTGGTGCGACGGCCACCAAAGATGAAGGCGTCAATCGGCACACCGGCCGGGTCGTCCCAGGCCGAGTCAATGGCTGGGTTGTTGGTGGCGACCACGGTGAAGCGGGAGTTGGCGTGGGCGGCTTTGGCACCGGTTTGCTTGGCGATTTCGGGGGTCCAGTCCTTGCCTTGCCAGTCAATCGCGTGGGCCGGTGGCGTGCTCATGCTTTCCCACCAGACGTCACCGTCATCGGTCAGAGCCACGTTGGTGTAAATCACGTCGCGGTCCAGACTGGCCATGCAGTTGGGGTTGGTCAGGGTGTTGGTGCCCGGTGCCACGCCAAAGTACCCTGCCTCGGGGTTGATGGCGTACAGACGGCCATCAGTACCCGGCTTGATCCAGGCGATGTCGTCGCCAATGGTGGTGACGCGCCAGCCCTCAAAGCCCTTAGGCGGCACCAGCATGGCGAAGTTGGTCTTGCCGCAGGCGCTGGGGAAGGCCGCTGCCACGTGGTATTTTTTGCCTTCGGGTGAGGTCACACCCAGGATCAGCATGTGTTCGGCCAGCCACCCCTGGTCGCGTCCCATGTTGGAGGCGATGCGCAGCGCAAAACACTTCTTGCCCAGCAGCGCATTGCCGCCGTAGCCCGAGCCGTAGCTCCAGATCTCGCGCGTCTCGGGGTAGTGCACGATGTACTTGGTCTTGTTGCTGGGCCACTTCACGTCGGCCTGGCCGGCTTGCAGCGGCGCGCCCACGGTGTGCATACAAGGCACAAAGTCGCCGTCCACGCCCAGCACGTCCAGCACGGGCTTGCCCATGCGGGTCATGAGCTTCATGTTGACGGCGGCGTAGGCGCTGTCGGTCAACTCCACGCCGATGTGGGCAATGGGCGAGCCCAGCGGGCCCATGGAGAAAGGCACCACGTACAGCGTCCGGCCCGTCATGCAGCCATCAAACAGCGCGGTCGTGCCATCGGTCTGGCCGGTTTGCAGCAGGGCACGCATCTCAGCGGGATTGACCCAGTTGTTGGTCGGGCCGGCGTGTTCTTTTTTCTCGGAGCAAATGAAGGTGCGGTCTTCTACACGGGCCACGTCGCTGGGGTCGGAGCGGGCCAAGAAGCTGTTGGGGCGCTTGGTCTCGTTGAGCTTGATGAAGGTGCCCGAGCTGACGAGCTCGGCGCACAGGCGCTGGTACTCGGCGTCGCTGCCGTCGCACCACTGAATGCGGTCGGGCTTGCTCAGTGCGGCCATATCAGCCACCCAGGCCAGTAGCTTGGCGTTTTTCACATAGCTTGGGGCATTGAGGTTCAAGCCTTGCATTTGGGGAGAGTTCATGGGGATGCCTTAGAGTTCAAAAAGCCGGGGCTTGGACACGCACAGCACTTGCGGTCTGCCAATGGGTTGATTTTAGGAATTTATGCAACAGTTGCATTAGGGTAAGCAACTATATTCAGGGAAACTTACATCATCTTTTACCCACTTCACATGTCGAATGGCTCTGTTGTGCTTGAGCGTCGCCGCCTTTTGGGACAGGTTGCAGGGGGTCTGATGGGCGTATTCGCTCCGACCTTGGGGTGGGCGCAAGCCCCCCACCGACCACTGCGGGTGGCTGCGGCCAGCGACTTGAAGTTTGCGCTCACTCAACTCATCACACAGTTCCAGCAAGAAACAGGCATACCGGTTGAGGCCAATTATGGTTCTTCAGGCAACTTTGCTCGGCAGATTCGCCAGGGCTTGCCGGTGGACTTGTTCATGTCGGCTGATGAGGGCTGGGTTCGCCAACTGGTCGACGCAGGCCTGACCCAGGGGCCGGGCGTGGTTTATGGCCACGGCCGCATCGCCCTCCTTGTGCCAGCATCATCGCCCCTCGCGCTGGATGCGCAATTGCAAGGCCTCCACGCGCAATGGCACACCGTTCGCAAATTTGCCATCGCCAACCCCGAGCACGCCCCCTATGGCCGCGCCGCGCAACAGGCACTGCAAGCCCTGGGCTTGTGGGAGTCGGTCAAGCCGAAACTGGTGCTGGGCGAAAACATTGCCCAAGCCACCCAGTTCGTCACCACCGGGGCAGCTCAGGCGGGCATCACCGCCCTGCCCCTGGCGCGTGCGCCCGAAGTCGCCGCCCTGTCCCGACACCTCGCCCTGCCCACCCACCTGCACGCCCCGCTGACGCAGCGCATGGTGTTGCTCAAAAACGCCACGCCTGCGGCGGCGCAGCTGTTTTCGTATTTGCAAAGCGAGGCGGCGCGCAAGGTTTTTGCGCGTTTTGGATTTGAGACACAGAAGTAAACGTTTTGTATCTCGTGCCGTTACGAGATACAATCACACATGATTAAGACCTTCCGGCACAAGGGACTGAAAGCATTCTTCGAAAAGGGGAGCATGGCTGGCATACAAGCCAATCACGCCTCTCGACTGGCCGCCATGTTGCGTCGTTTGAACGAAGCGACCGATGCCCAGGGTATGAATCTGCCGGGCTGGGGATTGCACCCATTGAAGGGGCGCGAACTCAAGGGTCATTTTTCAGTTTGGGTGAATGGCAATAGGCGCATGACGTTTATTTTTGACGGTCTCGACGCCGTGCTGGTGGACTATCAGGACTATCACTAGGAGAAAAAAGATGACCCGCATGTTTAACCCCCCGCACCCAGGCTTGACGCTGCGTGACGACGTGCTGCCCGCGCTGGGCCTCAAGGTGACCGAAGCCGCCAAACAACTGGATGTGTCCCGCGTCGCCCTGTCCCGTGTGCTGAATGGACGCGCCGCCATTTCACCGGAAATGGCCTTGCGCATCGAAGCCTGGCTAGGCGTGGCGCGTGGCGGCGAAGCCCGGTTATGGCTGGCCGAGCAGAGCGCCTACGACGTGTGGCAAGCGGAGCAACGGTTCAAGGCCAAGCCTATGCTTGTGCAGCCTGCGCCTGTGCTGGATAGGCAAGCCGCGTAGAGGGCACGAAGCCCATGG
The DNA here is from genome assembly GCA_031427355.1 of Hylemonella sp. GTDB lineage: Bacteria > Pseudomonadota > Gammaproteobacteria > Burkholderiales > Burkholderiaceae_C > CANCDA01. The sequence continues at coordinate 2,015 of JANPNG010000397.1, read as the reverse complement.
ATTGGCAAGCTGCTCGTGTTTCTCTTTGGCTCGCTGCCTTGACGGCGGTGGTGCTGCTGCCGTTGGGCTTGGCGCTGGCGCGGTGGCTGGCGATGACGGAATGGCGCGGCAAGCCGGTGCTGGAGGCGCTGCTGCTGCTGCCCCTGCTCCTGCCGCCGACCGTGATCGGTTTTTATCTTTTGATTGGTCTAGGCCAGGACTCCCCCGTCGGTGGCTGGCTGGCCGTGCACGTCAATCTGCGCCTGGTCTTCAGCTTTGAGGGCCTGCTGCTGGCCAGCGTGTTGGTCAACCTGCCCTTCATGGTGCAGCCCATCCAGCGTGCCTTCGCCGCCCTGCCCCACAGCCTGCGCGAGGCGGCCTGGGTCTCGGGCCTGAGTGCAGCGCAAACCTTCTGGAAGATTGAGCTGCCGCTGGCTTGGCCCGGCTTGCTGGCGGGCGTGGCGTTGACGGTGGCGCATACGCTGGGGGAATTTGGCGTGGTACTGATGGTGGGCGGCAATATAGCGGGCGAGACCCGCACCTTGAGCGTGGCAATTTACGACCGGGTGCAGGCCTTTGACATGGCCAGCGCCCACAGCATGGCGCTGGCGCTGGTGGGCTTGTCTTTGGTGGCGCTGACGCTGGTGTTTGCGGCAGATCGACGTCAGGCCGCGTCTCGCAGCTTGCAGGAGCGCTAGGGCGCATGGCCAAGCTACAAGTTCGACTGCACAACGCCAGCCCGATGCGCTTGGCTGCGGAGTTTGACTGCGAGGCGGGAGAGTTGGTCGCCTTGCTCGGGCCTTCTGGCAGCGGCAAAACTTCGCTCCTGCGGGCGGTGGCCGGGTTGTTGCGCGCGCCGGGTTTAACGGGCTCGGTGCAAGCGGGGTCAGAGCTTTGGTTTGACTCGGCCAAAGGTATCCGCTGGACGCCGCAGCAGCGCCGCGTGGGCTTGGTGTTTCAAAGCTATGCGCTGTTTCCGCACATGACTGCTATTGAAAACATAGCTGCTGGTGGGCGCAATGAAAGGGATAGCGGCCAAAATCATACAAAAATCATGGCCTTGCTTGAGCGTCTGGGCTTGGCCGGTCTGGCGCACCGCCGCCCGGCGCAACTCTCGGGCGGGCAGCAGCAGCGGGTGGCGCTGGCGCGAGCCCTCATGCGCGTCACGCCCTCGGGGGATGGGCCTGCGCGTGCCGGAGTGCTCTTGCTGGACGAACCCTTCTCCGCCGTGGACGAGCCCACGCGACAAACCCTGTACCGCGAATTGGCCGCCCTGCGCAAAGACGTGTCCACGCCCATGGTGCTGGTCACGCACGACTTGTCTGAAGCGCGGCGCTTGGCCGACCGGGTGGTGATTTTGGACGCGGGTGAAACCTTGCAAAGTGGCCCACCGGCCCAGGTGTTTGCCAGCCCGCGCAACGCCCGCGTGGCCGATCTGGTGGGGATTCAAAACCACTTCAAGGGCCGGTTTTTCAAACAGCAGCCCGGCTGGGGCTTGCTGCGCTGGACGGACGGCGAAACGGGTCGGGCGTTGGACTTGCAGGTGCTGGACAAAAACCGGCTCAAGGACGGCGCGGTGGTGAGCTGGGTGCTGGCAGGCGAGCAGGTGGATGTGGCCACCGGGGATGAGGTCGATCTGCAGGGGAGGGTGACGCCGGGGCTTGGGTCGGCGTCTGTTAACGAACCCTTGAACCAGATCGCGTGTGAACTCGTGGAGCTGCTATCGCTGGGTGAAACCAGCCTGTGTACGCTGGTGCCGCAAGCCCTGTCGGGTCAACGCCTGACGCTGAACCTGTCCAGCGCGCATTTGCGAGCGCTGGGGGCAGTGGTCGGATCAAAACTGCTAGTGAAGATTCCGCGGGCGGGGATTCACATCATGCCGCAGCGCGATTAAGCGCCGACGGCGGTGACCTTCAGGCCATCGTCACGGCGATGAAGGCCAGCAAGAAAATCATCAGAGCACCCGCAGCGGGGATCACGTAGGGAATAGCGTGCACGATGTTTTCCATCGGGTCATCAGACTGGGGCTTGGCGGT
>JANPNG010000396.1:0-2640 GCA_031427355.1 Hylemonella sp. | reverse complement strand
GTGCACATAGGTCTCGTGCGTCAAGTCCATCAAGTTGTCGATCATCAGGCGGTAGTCGCAGGCAATGTGGAACAGGCCGCCGCCGTAGGCCCACTCCGGGTTGTCGTGCCACTCCAGGTGTTTGATTTTTGACTCATCGGCCAATGCCGCATCACCCGTCCAGACCCAGATAAAACCGTGGCGCTCCACCACCGGGTAGCTGCGAATGGCGGAGAAACCGCGCACGCGCTGGCCCGGCATGGCAATGGTCTTGCCGTCGCAGCCCATCTCCAGCCCGTGGTAGCCGCAAACCAGCTTGCCCTCGGTCACCGTACCGAGCGACAGGGGCGCGCCCCGGTGCGGGCAAAAGTCATCCAGCGCGGCCACTTGGCCTTGGGCACCGCGATAGAACACGATGCTCTCGCCGCAGATTTTTCGACCCAGCGGTTTTTCGTCAATTTCGTCGGGCGTGCAGGCGACGTACCAGGTATTTTTCGGGAACATAGGGGTCTTTGATTTCAATCGAGGTCAGTGGGGATTTAACCCTGATTTTCCCTCAGATATGAAACAAAGTGCCCGTGTGCTTGGTCAGCGCGGCGAAGGTGCCGAAGCCGGTGCAGAGACGGGAGGTGCAACAGTTGCCGGTGCAGCAGGCGCGAGGGCAGGCCCATCGCTCACCTCTCGCACATCCGCCACAAAATACTCGGTCTCGCCAAAGCAGGTCGAAGGAATGAATTTGTGCTGGCGGTACATCAGCACCACGCGCTTGCCCGCCAGCAGGTTGATTTTTTGCGCCACGGCTTCGTCGCGCACGGTGAAGTCAAATTTTTCGGGGATGGCACCGGGCATGGTGACCATGGCAATCTCACCCTCCCAGGACTTGCACAGCCAGCCTTTTTTGGAGAGCTTTTGCACATAGCCCGCGCGTTCGCCCTCAGAGTAATTCCAGTTCAGCGTGAGCCACAGCCAGGCCCCGGCGAGCAGCAGCAGGGTGAACAGAAAAAGTGCGACGTAGCGCAGGGTTTTAGAGGGCATGGGATGAGCTTGTGATCAAAGAAGGTGGGCAGTGTATCCCGCCGAGTGACTACTCCAATGTCTCCAGCTTGAGGATGGACGCCCCGTGGTTGTTGCCGACCCAGAAGGTGGGTGGCGTGCTGGTGTTATCCATAAAGACGCGGCGGATGTTGGTGGGGCGAGGCAGGTCGTACTCGGTGTAGATCGCCTTCGTGGCTGGGCCGGGTGCAATTGTCATGGAGGCCAAAGTGTCGGCGTCAAAACCGATGGCGCGGATGCGGATGGCATAGGCGCCCGCGCCAAGAAAAGCGCAAGGGTTGAAATCCAAAGGCGGGCTGAGGGATTTCCAAGGGGTTTCTGCTGCCAATGGTCAGCTTCGTCCGGGGAACTGTCAATGGGGAAAATGCCCATCAAGTCAGACCCACGGGTTTAAGAATGTTGTCGCGCAACTGGCGGTTCAGATCTCGGTGAACCACTGTGAGCACCAGGGCGCGTACAAAGGGCAAACCCTTATCGCTATTTTTTATTTCATGATGTATTCTGTATACAGAGTACATCATGGCTTCGCAATTGATCAAAATAGAATCTACCCCCGACCTGGTCGATCAGGTCTATCGCAGCCTGTTGGATGCCATCAGCGACGGCTCCATGGCACCCGGCACGCGCATCATGCAAGAAGACATTGCCGCACAACTGGCGGTATCGCGTCAACCGGTATTGCAGGCCTTGCGCTTGCTGAAAAAAGATGGTTTTGTGTTGGATGCGCCCGGTCGTGGCGTGCTGGTTGCACCCTTGGACGTGGCTTGGCTGGTGCAAATTTACCAAGTGCGCGGCGCGCTAGATGCATTGGCCGCTAGGCTGGCTGCACGTGCCCGCTACCCGATTGACCCCAAACTCATCACCCAGGGGCGCGCTGCCGCACGCGGCAGCAAGGTGAAAGCCATGATGGCGGCTGACTTGCAGTTTCACGCCGCCATTTATGCCGGATCGGGCAACCCGTTGATTGCCCATACCGCACAGCTGCACTGGCACCATATTCGCCGCGCGATGGGTGCGGTGTTGCAGGTATCGACCATGCGCGAATCCATCTGGGATGAGCACGCCACCATTGCCAAAGCCATCGCCGATGGCGATGAGGTCACAGCCGAATCGCTGATTCGCGAGCACGGCGAGGACGCCAGCCACAACCTGGTCAACCTACTGTCCAGCGCCCTCAATGCGTCAGCCAATCCACCCGCCATGACCGCCTTAAATCCTTGACCCCGCCTCTGACACCACGCCTATACCCCCCAGGAGAACGACGATGAAACTTACCCCCGAACAACTTGCCCAATTCGACCGCGACGGCTACCTGTTTTTCCCCGGCCTGTTTACAGCGGAAGAAACACAAACGCTGTGCGACGCTGTGCCCGAGATCTACAGCCGACGCGCCGACTACAACATCCGCGAGAAGGGCAAGGACGCGGTGCGCACCAACTTTGCCGCGCACATGTACAGCGAGCCCTTTGCCAAGCTGGCACGCCATCCGCGCATGATTGAGCCCGTGGAAGAGCTGCTGGGCGAGGCGCTGTACATGCACCAGTTCAAGGTCAACGGCAAGATGGCCTTTGAGGGCGACGTCTGGCAGTGGCACCAAGACTACGGCAC
>JANPNG010000395.1:0-2292 GCA_031427355.1 Hylemonella sp. | reverse complement strand
TCGCCAAGCCGCCGTGGCGCAGGCCGAGGTCATCATCAACGCCGGGGTGCAAAGCTTCATGCACTGGATGGACCAGCGCGACCCCACCACCGGCGTGGTGCCGCTGATCCAGCAGCTCAACGCCCAGACCGACGAGTGGCGCGCCACCGAGCTGGCCCGCGCCCGCAAGCTGCTGGCCAAGGGCGAAGACGTGGACGCCGTGTTGGAAGCCTTGTCCAAAGGCTTGACGCAGAAGATGTTGCATGGTGCGCTGGCCGAGTTGCATGCGGGGGATGCGTCAGCGCGTGAGCGGGCGACGGCGGCGATACGGCACTTCTTCTTGCGCAAAGAACGTTAGCGACGCTGCGCTTGCGCCCTCCCCCAGCGGGGGAGGGGGAAATAATCCAGCCCACTCCATCCCATTCGCAAGCCGCCCCCATGAAACCCTTTCTCCGCCAACAACTCGCCCGCTACGCCGACCGCCTCGGGGAGCTGGAGTTTTTGCTCTCGCGCGAAGACATCATGAAGGACATGGCGCAGTTCCTCAAGCTCTCGCGTGAGCACACCGACGTCACCGCCGTGGCCAGCCGCTGGGGGCGTTACCAGCAACGCGAGGCTGATTTGGCTGCTGGCCAAGCCTTGCTGGCCGAGTCCAAAGACGACGCGGACATGCAAGCCATGGCGCAGGAAGAAATCACCAGCGCCAGCGCCGAGCTGCAACAGCTAGAGGCCGAGTTGCAGCGCATGCTGCTGCCCAAAGACCCGGACGACGCGCGCAACGCGTTTGTGGAGATTCGCGCAGGCACCGGCGGCGACGAATCAGCCCTGTTTGCGGGCGACCTGCTGCGCCTGTACTCGCGCTATTGCGAACGCCGGGGCTGGCGCGTCGAGGTCATCAGCGAATCACCCAGCGAACTCGGTGGCTACAAGGAGGTGGTGTTGCGCGTAGAGGGTGACAGTGTTTACGGCGCGCTCAAGTTCGAATCCGGCGGCCACCGCGTGCAGCGCGTCCCGGCCACCGAGACCCAGGGCCGCATCCACACCAGCGCCTGCACCGTGGCGGTGATGGCCGAGCAGGACGAAGCCACCGCCATCAATATCAACCCCACAGACCTGCGCATCGATACCTCCCGCGCCAGCGGCGCCGGGGGCCAGCACATCAACAAAACCGACTCGGCCGTGCGCATCACCCACCTGCCCACCGGCATCGTGGCCGAATGCCAGGACGGGCGCAGCCAGCACAGCAACAAGGCCCAGGCCCTTAAAGTGCTGACCGCCCGCATCCACGAGAAAGACCGCGCCGAGCGCGCCGCCAAAGACGCCGCCGAGCGCAAAAGCCTGGTCGGCAGCGGCGACCGCAGCGACCGCATCCGCACCTACAACTTCCCGCAAGGCCGACTCACCGACCACCGCATCAACCTCACCCTGTACAAGCTGCTCAGCATCATGGAAGGTGACCTGGACGACGTCGTCAATGCGTTGCAAGCCTATGAAGCGGCGCAGCAACTGGCGGCGCTGGAAGTGGGTGGCGGGGCTTGATGGTTTCAATGTTTGGCCCTATTTTTAATGATAAATCGGCCTGCAATCCTTTAAATAGTAGCGTGAGAAGCTACTTTATTTATAGCAACTCATTTCAAAAATGATCACCCAAAGCCTTGCCCAAGCCCTCAGCGCTGCCACCACGCGCGGTCTGGCGCGGTTGGACGCGCAGTGGCTGCTGCTGCACGCGCTGGGTCGCCCCACCCAAGACCGCACCTGGCTGCTGACACACGACAGCGACGTGCTGACGCCAGAGCAGCAAGCCACGTTTGACGCCGCCGTGCAGCGCCGCCTGAGCGGCGAACCGCTGGCCTACATCACCGGCATGCGCGAGTTTTTTGGCTTATCGCTACAAGTGGATGCCCGCGTGCTCGACCCGCGCCCGGACACCGAGACGCTGGTGGAGTGGGCGCTGGAGGTGTTGGAGATATTGGAGGTGTTGCCTGCCGCCAAGGGCGGTTCACTCCCTCTCCCCCTGGGAGAGGGCAGGGGTGAGGGCATGCCCCCACCAACCATCCTAGACCTAGGCACCGGCAGCGGCGCCATCGCCCTGGCCCTCCAACACGCCCACCCTGAGCTGCACGTCAGCGCCGTCGATGCCAGCCCCGACGCCCTCGCCGTGGCCCGCGCCAACGCCCTGGCGTTAAACCTGAAAGTTGAATGTATCCAAAGCCACTGGCTGAACAACGTCACCGGCCACTACCACCTGATCGTCTCCAACCCCCCCTACATCGCCGCCGCCGACCCCCACCTCGCCGCCCTGCACCACGAACC
>JANPNG010000394.1:0-9153 GCA_031427355.1 Hylemonella sp. | reverse complement strand
TATATGGGCGGCGTTAAAGTGCTGACACCATGAACACCCTGGTGAGTCGAGCATTTAGGGCCTTGACCGGCACGTTGCTGTCGGTCTTTGGCCTGGCGGCGACCGCAGCAGACGTGCCCGCTGTAGGGTCAATGGCCCCCGAGTTCAGCCTGCCCGACCAGCACGGCAAGCCCCGCCATCTGACTGAGTGGCGCGGCAAATGGGTGGTGCTGTATTTCTACCCCAAGGACGACACCCCTGGTTGTACTGAAGAGGCCTGCACCTTTCGCGATGACCTGGAGCAGCTCACGGCGCTGGACGCGCAAGTGGTGGGCCTCAGCGTGGACACCAGTGAGTCGCACAAGGCCTTTGCCGAAAAATACAAACTGCCCTTCCCGCTGCTGGCCGATTCAAAAGCCGATGTGGCCACGCGTTACGGGGCCTTGTCCAACTGGCTCGTCATCAAGCTGGCCAAGCGCTACACCTTCCTCATTGATCCCCAGGGCAAGGTGGCCAAGGTCTATCTCTCGGTCGATACCTCACGCCATTCGGCCGAGATTGTGAGTGATCTCAGGCAATTCAAACAGACAAGGCGGCAGTAAATTCAGTAGAACCAAAATGAGGAGAGACTCGGTATGACAAAAATAAGCAGTCGAGAAAAAGTGGGCACCCCAGTGAGTGATGCCGACTACAGTTTTGCGGTCAATCTCATGCAGTATCTGGTGGTGCCCACCTTTGTGCTGGACGCACAAGGCCAGGTGCTGATCTGGAACAAGGCGTGTGAGCGCCTCACCGGTCTGCTCGCCTCGGAGGTGGTGGGAACCAAGGCGCATTGGCGCGGCTTCTACGATTCGCCGCGCCCCTGTCTGGCCGATCTGATCGTCCAAAACCGCGGGGCTGAAATGAATTCCCTTTATGTCGAACACGACGACCCCACCGGTCTGGGTTATGGCCTGCATGCCCAGAACTGGTGTGCCATGCCGGGTCTGGGTAATCAACTTTATCTGGCCATTGATGCCGGCCCTATTTATAACGCGCAGGGTCAGTTGCTGGCCGTCGTTGAAACCCTGAGGGACATGACCGCGCAAAAGACCACCCAGATTGAGCTGGAGCGCCTGGCCACGCATGACGGGCTGACAAATCTGGTGAACCGGCGCGGTTTTGACGTGCGACTTGACGTGGAGTTGAGCCGCGCCATCCGAGACCAGCAGTCCATGGCCCTGATCATGATTGACGTCGATCACTTCAAGCGTTTCAACGACACCTATGGTCATCAGATGGGCGATGACTGCCTGAGAAGCGTCGCCTCGGTACTGGCCACAGCAGCACAGCGCCCGTCCGACTTGGTGGCCCGCTACGGTGGTGAAGAGTTCGCCGTGATCCTGCCTTCGGTCGATCATGCCGGGGCTTGTGCCGTGGCCGAGCGCATTCGCCAAAGTGTGGCTGCCTTGGCCATCCCGCACAGTGGTAGTGATGGCCGGGAGGTGGTGACGGTCAGCGTCGGTCTGGCCTGCGGCATCCCGGCACGCGGGATGAGCGAAAAAAACCTGATCACCCTGGCCGATCAGGCGCTCTACCGGGCTAAGCACACGGGGCGCAACCGTGTGGAAGTGATGCGCTGGGAAGCCGGGGAACTCACAAGCTTGGGGACTAAGCCCTAGCGCCTGGGGAGCCCCCCGGTCGGGCACTACGGGATCGCTGTTTGGTACTAACTCTGGTTCGTTTCCGGGAGTTTAGGATTGGTGAATGCGTCCACGCTTTAGAATACGAACCCAGCAGAGTGGGAGTAGTTCTTGGGCATACCGCCCTTAGCTGCAAGATCGTCAGTACGAGCCAACGGCTCCGGTCTTGCAGGCGCACATGTCAGCTTCTCTGGCAGTGTTCGAGCGAGACCTTTGCATCAATGAGGAATCATCAAACGATGCCCCACATTTCCCTCGGTTGCGCCCTCTCCACAGCCAGGGCTTATTCCTCCCCCTTGATTCCTTTTGTTGATCTGTGTTCGCAACCGGTAACTGCCGGAGCACAGGTCAGTGAAGTTGTCTGAAAAACTCCATTCGATGAAAAATAAATTTTGTTGGACAAGCTGCATTTGTCTGCTGCTCTGGCCTGTCGCTAGCCTGCAGATCATGGCGGCACCCGTAGCACCCGTGTCAAGGCTCCCCGCCATGACTGAAAACAGGCCTTCTTTCTCGCTGCCAGAGCTGGTGAGTGTTATTTTGGTGCATAACCCTGCGCTGCAGGTGGCCCGAAGTGTCCAGGAGCAGGCGGCTGCGGGCATCACCACGGCGGCTGCCTTGCCCAATCCGCGACTGGAGTGGAGCGATGGTCGCCTCAGCGCCGTTACGTCGTCCGGTATCAGCGGCACCGTGACGGGTTGGGGGCTCTCGCAACTGATCGAAAACCCGTCCTTGCGCAGTGCGCGCATTGAAGCGGCACGCCATGTTTTGAACGGCAGCGAGGCACAGCGAGGCCTGACCCGTAGCGTGGTGGCGGCGCAGGTGCGAGAGCGCGCCTACGTGTACCTGCTGCGGCTCGAAGAGGCGCAAGCCGCTGGCGAGGCCTTGGCCTTGCTGGAGCAGATGCGCGAACGCGTGCGGGTGAGGGTGGGCAGTGGTGAAGCTGGGCGCTACGAAATCATCAAGGCTGACGCCGAGTTCAGTAGCGCGATCCAGCGCCAACAAAGCTCGCAATTGGCGGTGGAGCAAGCGCGCATCCTAATCAACCAGCTCGCGGCCGCCCAGTTGCCACAGGGCTGGATCCTGCGAGCCAGTCTGTCTGATGCCCTGCCCCTGCTACAGCGTGAGCCTCTGCGTGAACAAGTGCTGGCGAACAACCCCGAACTGCGTGGCCTGGGCGCCGAGGTGGAGCGCCAGCAGGCACGGCTGCGCGAGGCCCGTGCGGGTGGCTGGCCAGGCATTGAGCTGCGCTATAGCGAAACACGCCAGCCAGACAGCCGTCAGGGCATGTTGGGGGCCAGCATCCAGATCCCGTTGTTGGACCAGCGCCAGGGGCCGCGTCAAGAAGCTGAGGCTGAGTTGATGCGGGCACGCACCCGGATCGAGGGACGTCAAGCTGAACTGCTGCTGCAACTTGACTCGGCCTGGACTGCGCTGGAGATGGCGCGCCTGCGGGTCGAAGCACTGGGCAGCGGTGCCGTGCGCGAAGCCGAGGCCGTTTTGCGTGTAGCCGAAGCGGCCTATCGCTATGGTGAGCGCGGCATTCTTGACGTGCTTGATGCCCAGCGCGTGCTGCGCACCGTGCGCGCCGACCTGTTGCAGGCCCGATTCCAACTTCAGGCTGCGGCCATCGAAATCGATGTACTTACCGGTCGCGATGCGGCTCAACCCTGAATTTCAAGCCATTGCATTTATGAACAAGCCCATGATCCTGCGCGCTAGCGCTGTGAAGCTAGCCCTGCTGATGACGATTGCCCTGACCGCCTGCGGACCCGGAAAACCCAAGACCGAAGGCCCGGCAACCAGGCCAGACCCCTATCTGGTGACTGTCAAGGCCGATATGGCTCGCAATTTCAATGTCCAGCCTCTACAGATTCAGATATTGGAGACGGCGCAGGAAATTACCGGGCGCATCGAGGCCAATGACCAGTTGGTCACCCGCATTGGGGCCTCGGTGACCGGTCGTGTCACCGAGGTACTGGCCGAGGTGGGCGCGCGTGTGCAAGCCGGACAGGTTCTTGCGCGTGTGACCAGTCCCGAACTCACCCAGGCCCAACTGGCTTACTTGCGGGCGAACTCCACTACTGCGTTGGCCCAAAGTGCCTTGGAGCGGGCGCACCAGTTGATCCGCGCCGATGTCATTGGCACGGCCGAGCTGCAACGGCGCGAGGCCGAGCTCGCGATTGCGCGGGCCGAATTTCGCGCAGCGGCCGACCAACTGTATTTGCTGGGCGTGCCCGCCCAGATGGTGGATCGGCTGCGTGAGACAGGCCAGCTCACGCCGTTCGCAGGCATCAGCGCGACGCGCTCCGGCGTCGTGATCGAGCGCAAGGTGAGTCAGGGCCAGGTGGCGCAGCCAGGTGACCCGCTGTTCACCGTGGCCGATCTCTCCACGGTCTGGGTTGTCGGTGCCTTGCCCGAGCAGGCGGCAGCCTCGGTCCAGTTGGGCCAGCCGGTCGAGGTGGTGGTCTCAGCGCTTGGCCAGCGCAAGTTCAGCGGCAAGGTGGTGTTTGTCAGTGACACGATTCAGTCCGAGACCCGCACCCTCACGGTGCGGACCCAGGTGGATAACGCCAGCCGCGAACTCAAGCCGCAGATGCAGGCCACGCTGCGCATTAGCGGCCAGCCGCTGCAGCAGCTGGCCGTGCCGCAAGACGCCGTGGTGCGGGAGAACGACCGCGATCATGTCTTTGTGCAGGTTGCGCCGGGCCAGTTCCGCTTGACAGCGGTCGAGCTGGGTAGCGCTTCGCAGGGGCTGCGCCCGGTGCTTAAGGGGCCGGTGCAGGGCACGTTGGTGGTGGTTGAAGGTGCTTTTCACCTGAACAACGAGCGCAAGCGCGCCGAACTGGAATGATGGCATGTTGAACTCTTTGATCCGTGCCGCGCTGGGCCAGCGGCTGGTGGTGGTGGTGCTCGCGCTCGTGCTGTGCGCCTTTGGCGTGCGTGAAGCCACGCGCCTGTCGGTGGATGCCTTCCCTGATGTGACCAATGTGCAGGTGCAGATTGCCACCGAAGCCACCGGACGCTCGCCCGAGGAAATCGAGCGCTTTGTCACCGTGCCACTGGAAATTGCCATGACCGGCCTGCCCGGGCTGGTGGAAATGCGCTCACTCAACAAGAGCGGGCTGTCCATCATCACCCTGGTCTTCACAGAAAAGACCGACGTTTACTTTGCACGTCAGCTGGTGACCGAGCGCTTGATCGAAATTGCGACCCGCATGCCTGTGGGCATTACACCGGTGTTGGGTCCGCTCTCCACCGGCCTGGGCGAGGTGTACCAGTACACCCTGGATCATCCTGATGACGCACAGCGCGAACTCACGCCTGCCGAACTGACCGAGCGCCGCATTGTGCAGGACTGGGTGGTGCGCCCCCTCCTGCGCTCCATTGCCGGGGTGGCCGAAATCAACTCGCAGGGCGGCTATGTGCGGCAGTACCAAGTGCTGACCAAACCGGAGCGACTGTTGCACCACCACGTGACGATTGGCCATGTGTATGAGGCGATCGCCAAGAACAACGCGAATGCCAGCGGCGGCATCCTGCCGCAGCGGACCGAGCAGTACCTGATCCGCGGGATCGGCCTGATCCGCACGCTGGACGACATCAGCGATATCGTGGTGCGCGAACAAAACGGCGTGCCTTTGTATGTGCGCGATCTGGCCGACGTCACCCTGGGTCACGAAGTGCGCCAGGGTGCCATCATCAAGGGGGGCTACACCGAGTCGGTGTCAGGCATTGTTCTGATGATGCGCGGCGGCAACGCCAAGGAAATCGTCTCGCGCGTCAAGCAGCGCGTCAACGATATCAACAGCAAGGGCATGCTGCCCGGCGGCCTGCAGATCGTTCCTTACTACGACCGCACCGAACTGGTGGACTCGGCCCTGTGGACAGTGGGCAAGGTGCTGATCGAGGGCATCTTCCTGGTGGTGGTGATCCTGTTCATCTTTCTGGGAGACGTGCGTTCCAGTCTGATCGTGGTGGCCACCCTCATCATCACGCCGCTGACCACCTTCATTCTGATGAACCGCTATGGCATCTCGGCCAACCTGATGTCGCTGGGGGGGCTGGCGATTGCCATCGGGTTGATGGTCGACGCCACCGTGGTGGTGGTGGAAAACGTGTTCCACCGCCTGGGGCAGGCGCGCGAAGGCAGCAACTCGCGCGTGCGGCTCATCCTCGATGCCACGCAGGAGGTGGCCACACCGACGGTCTTCGGCATCATCATCATCATCCTGGTGTTTCTGCCGCTCATGACGCTGCAGGGCATCGAGGGCAAGTTGTTCGCGCCGCTGGCCCTGACCATCGTCATGGCGCTGGCGGTGTCACTGCTGGTCGCGCTCTTCCTCACGCCCGTGCTGTGCTCCTTCATCCTCAAGGGCGGGGCTGACCATGACACGCGGGTCATCGCCGTACTCAAGCGCGCCTACCTCCGGCTGTTGGACCGTGCGCTGGCACGCCAGCGCACCACCCTGATCGTGGCCTTCGGCCTGTTGCTGGCGTCCGTGGCGCTGTTTCCGTTTCTGGGCAAGTCTTTCATGCCGACAATGAAGGAGGGGGCGCTCACGCCGCAGATCAACCGCGTGCCCAGCATCTCGCTGGACGAGTCGATCCGCCTGGAAATGAGCGCCATGAAGACAATTGCCCAGGTGCCTGGCGTGCGCATGGTGGTCTCCAAGCTCGGGCGCGGCGAGTCACCGGCCGACCCGGCCGGGCCCAACGAGTCCGACCCCATCGTGTTGCTCGACCCGAAGTCGGGGCGTACCCAGGACGAAATCGACGAGGACATCCGCCAGCGCCTGTCCTCCATTCCAGGCGTTCAGATCGTGCTGTCGCAGCCGATTGCCGAGCGCGTAGACGAGATGGTGACCGGCGTTCGCTCGCAGATCGCGGTCAAGATTTTTGGCGATGATCTGACGGATCTGGGACGCATCTCGGAGCAGGTGGCGCGTTTGATGCGTAGCGTGCCCGGCGCGCGCGATATCCGCATCGAGCGGCTCTCGGGTCAGCAGTCGCTGGCCATCGACATCGACCGCAAGGCCATCGCGCGCCACGGCATCAACGTGTCCGAGGTGCAAAGCCTGATTGAAACCGCCATCGGCGGCAAGGAGGTCGGTCTGCTGTACGAGGGGGAGCGCCGCTTTGGAATCGCGGTTCGCTTTCCCGAATCGGCGCGCAATTCGGTGGAAACCATCCGCAACATCCTGTTGCGCGCGCCCAATGGGGCCATGCTGCCGCTGTCCTCGGTGGCGAAGATCGATCTCAGGGATGGCCCGGCCCAGATCAGCCGCGAAAGCGCCAAGCGCCGGGTGGTGGTGGGTGCCAATGTGGAAGGGCGCGATTTGGCCGGTTTTGTGGACGAGGTCCAACGCCGCATTGATGCCGAGGTCCAATTGCCCGAGGGCTTTTACTTCAGTTTCGGCGGCCAGTTCGAGAACATGCAACGTGCGATGAGCACCCTGACCATCATCGTGCCGATCACGATTGCCGCCATCTTCTTCCTGCTGTTCATGCTGTTCAAATCGCTCAAGCTGGCTTCGCTCATCATCCTGGTGTTGCCGTTCGCCTCGATCGGCGGCGTGGTGGGGTTGGCGGTCACGGGGGAATACCTGAGCGTGCCGGCCTCGGTCGGTTTCATCGCGCTATGGGGAATCGCGGTGCTTAATGGCGTAGTGCTGGTAACTTGCATCCGCCGCCTGCGCGACGATGGACTGGACGTGCTACAGGCCGTGCGCGAAGGCTGCGTGCAGCGCTTCCGCCCGGTCATGATGACGGCCACGGTGGCCCTGCTGGGCCTGGTGCCGTTCCTGTTTGCCTCGGGGCCGGGTTCCGAGGTGCAAAAGCCGCTGGCCATCGTGGTGATTGGCGGCTTGATTTCATCGACCCTACTGACTTTGGTGGTGCTGCCGGCGCTGTACCGCTGGTTTGACGACAGAACCTTGGAAGCCTGAGAATAGACGTATGAAAGACATGAAAGAAATCCGCGCCATCGTGCGCCCCAGCCGCTTGCCTCGCCTGCGAGAGAGCTTGCGCGCGATCCCCAACTTTCCTGGGGTCACTGTGTTCAAGGCCGAGGGCTTTACCGCTCCCGCTGTCGTTGGTAAACGTTCTGTGCGGGAGGAATTGACCGATTTTTCGGACAAGCTGATGGTTTGCGTGTTGGCTGAGGACGCTATGGTGGAGACCATTCGCATCGCGATTCTGGAAGCCTGCGCCACCGGCCAGGTGGGCGACGGCATTGTCTGGACGGTGCCGATTGCCAGCATGCACCGAATTCGCAATGGTTCGGACATGAGGGAGGACGACTAATCAAGGAAAGCGAAATGAGTGAAACGAAACGACGGACCAAGTACACCCTGAAATTCAAGCCGGGGAACTCACAAGCTTGGGGACTAAGCCCTAGTGGCGCGTTCAGGGTTTGCGACACGGTGCGCGCCACTTCTTTAATGTAGTTTTTGACAACAGCGGTGTCTCGTCCTTCGACGAGGGTGATTTGGACGATGGGCATGTGCTCTCCTCAATGATCAGGGGCGACGCTCCAGCACCTCAAGCTGTGGTCGTTCGCCCGTGGCTTTGCCGGTGATGGGCGGCTTGGGCAGGCGGGCTTCACCGGGCTCAATGACAAAGTGGTGATCGAGTGAATACCAAGGGCCTTTGACATCCGCATCGGGCGCGGCCTCACCCTGATGCAAGACGTACTGGCCAATCAAGGCCTGCGTGACGCCGAACTGCACATCGGTGTCGAGGTATGGGTCATCGCTGGAATAGACCTGCGAGAACTGGGTCTTGAACCCCTCTTGGTAGATCATGAAGTGAATGTGCGCAGGCCGCATATTGTGGCGACCCTGCGCGCGCAGCAGCGCACCCACCGGGCCACTGAGCGGGAGCGGGTAACCGGCTGGCTTGATGCTGCGAAAAGCGATGTGGCCTTGCGCGTCGGTGGTGAACTGGCCGCGCAGGTTCATGTCGGCCTGGGCCGGGTCTTGGTTCTCATAAAAGCCTTCGCTGCTGGCGTGCCAAATGTCCACCTTGGCGCCTACCACTGGTCGCCCGGTTTTGTCACGCACCCAGGCATTGACAAAGATGGGCGGCTCGTTGTTGTGCGTGAGCGCGATGTTGGCCCCATTGGCATAGGCGGGTGAGTTCATGCGCCAGAACGGCCCCATCAGGTTGGCCGTGGTTTCTGTTTGGCCTTGGTCACCGTTGTTCAACAAACAGACCAGCGCCGACAAGCCGACGGAACCACAGGCCAGCACCACTTCGTTGTGTGATTCGGTGGTGAGCTGACCCAGCTTGGCGATGAGGCCACAGGCTTGGTGAAATTCGACCTCACTCAGCCTGGCCTCACGCGCAAACTCGTGCAAGTGGCGCACGGCAGCGGACATGATCTCGCGAAAGCGTGGATTCTCGGCGCGTTGCAACTCCGCCAACACAGCGGCGGTCACGTCTTGCTGGTTTTTGATGATCATCAGGCGGCTCCGATGTGGGGCACCAAACC
>JANPNG010000393.1:0-4575 GCA_031427355.1 Hylemonella sp. | reverse complement strand
CGGCGGTGTGTCCGCCCTGGCGGGCTTGAGTGACGTGATGCTGGGGGCCTCGCTGAACTGGGACCAGCGTTGGGTCCTGGACTCCACCGTGCAATACAACCCGAGCACCAGCCAGTCCACCCGCATGTCGGTGGGCGCGCGTTACAACCCCGGTCCGCATCGCGTGCTCAATATTGCCTACCGGTTTCAGCGCGATATCAGCGAGTTGGTGGATGTGGGCTGGCAGTGGCCGCTGACTGAGCCGACCAGAGACACGGGGCAAGGCACAGAGCGCTGGTACAGCGTAGGCCGCCTGAACTACAGCCTGCCCGACAGCAAGCTGGTAGATTCCATTTTGGGCTTTGAGTACGATGCGGGCTGCTGGTTGGGACGTGTGGTGCTGGAGCGCCTGTCTACCGGCCTGGCTACGACCAGCCAGCGCATCATGTTTCAAATCGAGTTTGTGGGTTTTTCCAGGCTGGGCATTGACCCGCTTTCAACCTTGAAGAACAACATACCCCGCTATCAGGTCCTGCGCGAGCAGGTGACGCCGCCCAGCCGTTTTAGCAATTACGAATAAACCTTTATGAATTTTCGCTTTCTGACCTCGATCACCATCGGTTTGACCACACTCTGTCTGGTTTCGGCACAGGCACAAGGGTTGAAGCCCAGCAATCGTCTGGCATCGCCGCCCTCACCGGGGTTGTCGGGCTTGCCAATTTTGCCCGTCGCGCCGCAAAGCATGACGCTGCGTCAAGCCGATTTCATTGTGGCTATCGTCAACTCCGAGCCCATTACCAACCACCAGGTCAACGTAGAGGTTCAACGCACCCGCCAGCAACTGGCCAATCAGGGGCGAACTGCCCCCGAGATGCGAGAAATGGCGGCCCAGGTGTTGGAGCGTCTCATCAACGAGCGGGCGCAACTGCAACAGGCGCGTGACAGTGGCATCAAGGTGGAGGAGTCCTCCATTGACCAGGCGGTGCAGTCCGTGGCGCGGCAAAACAAGCTGGACCTGGCGGGGCTCAAACAGCGCCTGACCAGTGATGGTATTGAGTTCACCCAGTTTCGCACCCAGTTGCGCGACCAGCTCATGCTGACCCGCTTGCGCGAGCGCGAGGTAGAGTCGCGCATCAAGATCAGCGACCTAGAGGTGGAGCAGTACCTCAAAGAGCAGCAGGACATCAGCAGCAACCCGGCCAACGTGCAGATCCATCTGGCGCAAGTGCTGATTGCCGTACCCGAGGGCGCCAGCGCCCAGCAACTGGCCAGTCTGCAGGCCAAGGCGCAAAAAACGCTGGAACGCGCCCGTGTTGGGGAAGATTTTGCCGTTTTGGCGCGCGAGCTATCGGATGCGCCAGACCGTGACAATGGAGGCCAACTGGGCTTGCGCACGGCAGATCGCTATCCGCAACTCTTTCTGGATGCCACGCAATCGCTGGGGGCGGGCGGTGTCTCAGGGCTGGTGCGTTCAGGCGCGGGTTTTCACATCCTCAAGGTGATTGAAAAACGCGCAGCTGGTTTACCGCCCGTCTTTGTGGCGCAAAACCGAGCCCGCCACATTCTGCTGACCACCAACCCCCAGCTCAGCGAAGCCGCTGCCGTTGAGCGGCTCAATGATTTCAGAAAACGAATTCAGTCCGGCCAAGCGGACTTTGCCGGACTGGCGCGTACGAATTCGGTGGACGCCAGTGCCGCACAAGGAGGGGAGTTGGGCTGGGCCAACCCAGGGCAATTCGTGCCGGAGTTTGAGGCCGTCATCAACCAGCTCAACCCCGGCCAGGTCAGTGAGCCCCTGATCTCGCGCTTTGGCGTGCACCTGATTCAGCTCCTGGAGCGGCGTAACGCTCCCTTGGAACCACGTGAGCAAAGAGAGATGGTGCGCAACCTCTTACGGGATAAAAAATTTGACGAGACGTACAACGCGTGGGCGCGTGATGTGCGAGACCGGGCCTACGTAGAAATCCGCGAAACACCGCAATGAAACACATTCCGCGCAAGCGTTTCGGCCAACATTTCCTGTCGGACCGAGGCATCATCGAGGACATCGTGCAGGCGATCAACCCGCAGCCTGGGCAGGTGATGGTTGAGATTGGTCCGGGACTGGCCGCGCTCACGCAGCCGCTGGTCGAGCGGCTGGGGCGCCTGATTGTGATCGAGCTGGACCGGGATCTGGCCGCGCGCTTGCGCAGCCATGCACAGCTCGAAGTGATTGAAGCCGATGTCCTGAAGGTGGATTTCGCTCAAGTGGCGCAAACGCAAGCGGCCAGCAAGCTCAGAGTGGTCGGCAACCTGCCCTACAACATCTCGACCCCCATCCTGTTCCACCTGCTCGATTGTGTGGACGTGATTGAAGACCAGCACTTCATGCTGCAAAAAGAAGTGATCGACCGCATGGTGGCCAAACCTTCGACATCTGACTACGGACGTTTGAGCGTGATGTTGCAATGGCGCTATGCCATGGAGAACGTGTTGTTCGTGCCGCCCGAGAGCTTTGACCCCCCTCCGCGAGTGAACAGCGCGGTGGTGCGCATGGTGCCGCGTGTGGATCCTGCCGCAGTGAACGTGAAACGCTTGAGTGAGATTGTTCAGGTGGCGTTTAGTCAGCGGCGCAAACTGCTGCGCCACACCCTGGGCCGCTGGCTGGAAGAAAAGCAAATGGGTGGCACGTTTGACGTGCAGCGCCGGGCCGAAGAGGTGCCGGTGGATGAATACATTGGACTGGCCTTACGGACTTAAAAGAACGCGTTAAAAAGCCCGCATAGTGCGGGCTTTTTATTGAGGGTCACTGAATTCCCGCCTTCGCGGGCATGACAGATTCAACCCTTCAGGCTGCAGCTAACCAGTAGCCGGCATTGAACGGACTGCTCATGCGCAGCGCCAGGGGCGATACGTCGAGCAGTTTGTCCGTGGGCATTTTTTCGCCCGATTCATCACCTATCGAAATGCCGGAGGTCAAGGAATCAGGGGTGGATCCGCTTGCTTTTGCCTCATTAGCCCGTTCTGCTTGGCTGGTGTGTGCAGAACGGGCTACGGAAAAGAATAGAAGCACCTGAAGGGTATCTTTCGGTCCCCCCAGTAGTCTGCGGCGTCGCGGAAAATGTCGAGCAACTGCTCACGCGCCTCTTTGTCAAATTTGGCATTGGCCGGGATGTGTTCCAGCACCACGATAAAGCCAGGCTGAGGGCCGGACTTGTGCAGTGGGTCGGTCAAGCAGTCGTACAAGGCGTCAAAGTTCTTGCCCACGTTGGCAGGTAGCTTGAACTGCTGGGCCAACAGGTCCAGCACGTCTTGCTTGGTTTGCGCATTGGCCAGATTGGCGTACAAAAAGTGTTGCCCCAAACCTTGAGCAGCCTCCTGTAAACCCGCGACCCGGAAGGCCCGGATCGACTGAACGATATTCGTTCTCACATTACGAAGTGGTGTTTCCATCCTCGCGCCTCTTTCTTTAAAAATACAAAACTGGGTTAGGGCACGATCTTGCGAAAACTCGCGTAATGATCGGCTGTATAAAAACAAGCGTCGGGCGCTTTGGGCGCACCGCCGCACACAATGCGCCGGGTGCCGCGATGGCGCTCACCCGGGGTCGTCACGGTGTACTCGTGGTAGTAGCCGCGCTTTTGGGGTGCGAGCATGCGCTCACGGTTACCAAACACGACACCATCTTTCTCATAAGGAAACGGGCCACCCTGATGGATCAGGCGGTAGGTCTCTGCACCCTGACGGGGCAACTCGGCCAACAACATGGTGGCCGTGCTGGGGGTTGCCACCATCTCTTTAGCATGTACCCCGTGACCAGCACTCCAGACACCCAGTAGCGCCAGCAAAGAGCTGGTGAGTACTAACTTGATGCCTTTGCTGTGTGTCATGACTGGAAATGATCTAACCCTGGGGGCGGGCTTTCTTAAAAAATGGCGAAGGCAGGAGTTTCGCCGATTCGGCCCAAAAAAGCAAGGGGCTGCCTAAGAAATAGGCAAGCCCTTGCGAGAGAGAGTGTTTGTAGAGTGTGCGCTAACTCGCTGGACTATGCTGATCTGGAAACGTTAGCATCGGCCACTGTCAGCGCCGTCATGTTGACAATGCGGCGCACCGTGGTGCTGGCGGTCAGGATGTGCACCGGCTTGGCCGCGCCCAGCAACACCGGGCCAACGGCAATGCCACCACCCGCTGCGGTTTTGAGCAGGTTGTAAGCGATGTTGGCCGCGTCCAAATTCGGCAGCACCAGCAGGTTGGCGCTGCCACCCAGGGTGCTGTCGGGCATTTGAGCATTGCGTGCCACTTCGTCCAACGCCACGTCGCCGTGCATTTCACCGTCCACCTCCAGCCAGGGCGCTTGGATACGCAGCAGGGCCAGGGTGTCACGCATCTTGATCGCGCTGGGCTGGTTGCTGCTGCCGAAGTTGGAGTGGCTCAGCAACGCGGCCTTGGGGTGCAAGCCAAAGCGTTTCATTTCCTCGGCGGCCATGATGGTGATCTCGGCCAACTGCTCGGCGGTGGGGTCGTAGTTGATGTGGGTGTCCACCAGGAAGACCTGACGCTCTGGCAGCAACAGTGCGTTCATACAGGCAAAGGTATTGACGCCTGCGCGCTTGCCGA
>JANPNG010000392.1:0-1681 GCA_031427355.1 Hylemonella sp. | reverse complement strand
CTATGCGGGCACGATATTTTGGATCGCCCCTCGCCCACCCATGGCAGATCTGCCTCAGCATGCCGGCCAAGTTGCACTTTGGCGTGACATGCTGATCGGACAATCGCCCTGGGAGCACTTGTTTCGAATCAACTATTTCACTGAAGCGGACCCGGAATTTGGTACAGGTGTTTAAGTGGGACACTGTCTGAAGAAACGGGTAACCAATGACTGAATCAAAGAAGCGCAAATTTCATCCGCCGGAGTTCAAGGCCAAGGTGGGACTGGAGGCGCTGGGTGGGATGAAGACCATCAATCAAATTGCCCAGGAGCAGGGTGTTCATCCGATACAGGTCGGGCAATGGAAGCGAGAGATACAAGCTCAGGCCAAGAGTCTGTTTGAAGGCAAGCGCGGCCCACAGCCGATTTCAGCCGAGAGTGCGCCCGATAGGCTGTACGGTGAGATCGGGCGATTGAAGATGGAGCTCGACTGGCTTAAAAAAAAGTCAGGGATCAGCCTGCCATGATCCGGCACGGCTGGATTGGCGCCCATGCCGATCTGACGCAGAAACGCCAGTGCGTGCTGGCCGGCGTGTCACGCACGACGGTCTACGCCAGGAGAAAGCCTGTGGTGTTCATCGAAGTCGACGAAGTGCTCAAGCGCTTGATCGATGAGGAATACACGCGCCACCCGTTCTATGGCAGCCGCAAGATGGTGGTGCACCTGTTTCGCTGTGGCCACCGGGTCAACCGCAAGCGGGTGCAGCGCCTCATGCGCTGCATGTTCCTGGCCGGGATGGCGCCAGGGCCGAACACGAGCGCGGCGCACCCACAGCACAAGGTGTACCCCTATTTGCTGCGTGGCGTGCCTGTGGTGCGGGCCAATCAGGTCTGGAGTACGGACATCACCTATGTGCGGTTGGAGCGCGGCTTTGCCTATCTGGTGGCCGTGATCGACTGGTATTCCCGGCGGGTGCTGAGTTGGCGCATCAGCAACAGCATGGAGGCGGCGTTCTGTGTGGACTGCCTGGAAGACGCCTTACGCGAGCATGGCAAGCCTGAGGTGTTCAACAGCGACCAGGGCAGCCAATTCACCAGCGAGGTCTTCACGAACGTTCTCAAACGTGAGGACATCGCCATCAGCATGGACGGTCGGGGCCGGGCCTATGACAACATCTTTGTGGAAAGACTTTGGCGCAGCGTCAAACATGAGGATGTGTACCTCAACGGCTATGCCACGATGGGCGAGCTGCTGATTGGACTGACAAAATACTTTGCCTTCTACAACGCCGAGCGCCCGCATCAGTCGCTGGGAAATCAAACTCCGCAGGAGGTTCACAAGACTTCAAGCGGGGGCGGTGCGATGATCGTGGATAAATACCGGACAAAAGAAAGACTCCCAGTTGCGCTGCGCTCCAGCGGGACTGAGTTCGAGGAAGTCAGGATTGAGAGTGAGTCAGCAATACCAATTGCAAAAACCGGGGCAGCGCCGTCCAGCTGCGAGAAGTCGAGTGCAACTTAAACTGCCATCAAGTCTGTCCTGACTCTGGGGTCCACTTCATTACCCAGCTTTCTATGCAAACCCAAGATTGTCACCATTTGGCGCGGATTGCGCGAAACTGTAGAAGGTACGCGTCAAAGATCACCCGTTTTTTCCGCCACCCTGTAACCCATCGCCCGGTATCCACGCTGACGTTTTTCC
>JANPNG010000391.1:0-3712 GCA_031427355.1 Hylemonella sp. | reverse complement strand
CGCTTTGAAGTCAAGGTGGCGATGGAAATGTCCAGCAATGAATCCATCAAGCAGGCCGTGATGGCTGGCATGGGCCTGAGCTTTTTGTCGCTGCACACGGTGGGGCTGGAGCTGGACAACCAATTGATCGCCGTGCTGGACATAGAGGGCACGCCGGTGGTGCGGGCCTGGAACTGCGTGCACACCTTGTCCAAGCTGCTGTCACCCGCTGCTGAGGCTTTTCGCTACTTTGTGCTGGAACGCGGCGAGGGTTTTTTAGCCGCCCAATTTGGGCGCTTCACCCCCTTGCCACCAGCCGCCTGACGACGCCTCTTCTCCCTCACAAAATCACACACCAAACCCATGAAAACATCTGCAAAAAACCCTTCTCCCCACGCATCGGGCGAGAACGAACTCCCTTTGGTCGAAGACATCCGCCTACTGGGCAGAATGCTGGGTGACGTGATTCATGAACAAGAAGGCAGCGATACGTTTGAGCTGATTGAGCAAATTCGCCGACTATCGGTGGCCTTTCACCGCGACGCCGACCAGGACGCCAATCGCGCGCTCAAAAAACGGCTCAAGGCGTTGTCCAGCGAACAGGCGTTGCGGGTGATCCGTGCTTTCACTTTTTTCAGCCACCTGGCCAACCTGGCCGAAGACCGGCACCATATTCGCCGCCGCGCACTTCACGAGCGCGCGGGCCACACCCAGGAAGGCAGCGTGGCCGTGACCTTGGCGCGGCTGCGCAGCGCCGGACTTAAGCCACAGACCGTGGCGCAGACACTAACCCAATGCCACATCTCACCCGTGCTCACTGCTCATCCCACCGAAGTGCAGCGAAAAAGCATTCTGGACGCTGAGCGCAACATCGCCAAACTGCTTGCTACCCGCGACGAAATCAAAGCCCGTGCCGGCACGGCGTCGGGGACCACAGATGCCCTGATGCAACGCGAGATGGCCAACAACGAAGCCCAAATGCGGGCGCGTGTGATGCAGCTTTGGCAAACCCGCTTGCTGCGTTTTTCCAAACTCACGGTGGCCGATGAAATCGAGAACGCTCTGAGCTATTACGAGGCGACTTTTTTGACCGAAATCCCCAAGCTCTACGCGGAGTTGGAGCATGAACTGGAGGGCCAACCGGTGGCCAGCTTTTTGCGCATGGGCCAGTGGATTGGCGGCGACCGCGACGGCAACCCCAACGTCAATGCCGACACGCTGAACTACGCGCTGCGCCGCCAGGCCGAGGTGGCCCTGCGCCACTACCTGACCGAGGTCCATTGGTTGGGCAGCGAGCTGTCGCTGTCCACCCGTCTGGTCAGCGTCTCGCCCGCCATGCAGGCCCTGGCCGAACGCTCACCCGACCGCAACGAACACCGCCAGGACGAGCCCTACCGACGCGCCCTGACCG
Source organism: Hylemonella sp. (assembly GCA_031427355.1). Classification (GTDB taxonomy): domain Bacteria; phylum Pseudomonadota; class Gammaproteobacteria; order Burkholderiales; family Burkholderiaceae_C; genus CANCDA01. The sequence goes on along the minus strand of JANPNG010000391.1, from coordinate 2,322 downwards.
GCATCTACGCCCGCCTGGCTGCCACGTTGACTACACTGACCGGCGGCGAGGCAGCACGCCACGCGGTGGCACCGCAAAGCCCCTATGCCGGTGCGCCAGAATTTTTGGCCGATCTTCGCGTGATCGAAGCCTCGCTCCACACGCACCATGGCCAGGCCCTGGCCGGCGGGCGTTTGCACCCGCTGATCCGCGCGGTCGATGTGTTTGGCTTTCACCTGGCCACGGTGGACCTGCGACAAAGCTCAGACCAGCACGAAGCGGCGCTGGCCGAGCTGCTGGCCACGGCGGGTGTGACGCCTGCCTACAGCGCGTTGAGCGAAGCTGCCAAGTGTGATGTTCTGCTGGCCCTGTTAAACGACGCACGGCCTTTGCGCGTGATGGGTGCCAGCTACTCGGCCCACGCGGTCAGTGAATTGGCGATCTTCGAAGCCGCCAAAACGCTGCGCGCGCGCTACGGCACCCAGGCCATTCGTCATGCCATCATCAGTCACACCGAGACGGTGAGTGACCTGCTTGAAGTGCTGCTCTTGCAAAAAGAAGTGGGCCTCATGCAGGGCACGCTGGCACGCGATGCCCACTGCGACTTGATCGTGGTGCCCTTGTTTGAAACCATTGCCGATCTGCGAAACTCCGCGCCCATCATGCGCGCCTACTACGCCCTGCCCGGCATTACGCCTATGGTGCGACGCGGGCGAGCAGACCAGTATGGTGAGCAAGACATCATGCTGGGCTACTCCGACAGCAACAAAGACGGCGGCATTTTCACCAGCAACTGGGAGCTGTACCGTGCCGAAATTGGGCTGGTGGAACTGTTTGACGAATTTCCACAAGAAAACCACATCCGTCTGAGGATGTTCCACGGGCGCGGCGGCACCGTGGGCCGCGGCGGTGGCCCTAGCTATCAGGCCATTCTGGCCCAGCCACCCGGCACGGTACGCGGCCAGATTAGGTTGACCGAGCAAGGCGAAGTCATCGGCTCCAAATACGCCAACCCCGAGATCGGTCGACGCAATCTGGAGACCCTGGTGGCCGCCACCTTAGAGGCCACCCTGCTGCAAACCACCCAGCCCGCGCCACCCGCGTTTTTGGAAGTGGCTGAGCAACTCTCGCAGCTCAGCATGGCGGCCTACCGCAAGCTGGTGTACGAGACGCCGGGCTTCGCCGATTATTTTTTTGCCGCCACGCCAATCCGCGAAATTGCCGAGCTCAACATCGGCTCGCGCCCGGCCTCCCGCAAACCAGGGCAGCACATTGAAGACCTGCGCGCCATCCCCTGGGGCTTTAGCTGGGGCCAGTGTCGTGTGACGCTGCCCGGCTGGTTCGGTTTTGGCTCGGCTGTGGATCAATTCCTACACCCCGTTCGCCCTGAGCTGGTCGAAGGGCATCGCAGGGCTTCGACTAGCTCAACCCGAACGGTTGAGAAGGAGCGCTTGGCGCTGCTGCAAAAAATGCAGCGCGACTGGCCGTTTTTTCGCACCCTGCTCTCCAATATGGACATGGTGCTGGCCAAGAGCGACTTGGCCCTGGCCTCACGCTACAGCGAGTTGGTGACGGACACGCGTCTGCGCAAAAAAGTGTTCGCAGCGATTGACGCCGAATGGCACAGCACGGCCCAGGCGCTGACCCAGATCACCGGCGACAAGCAGCGCCTGGTGCACAACGCGGCGCTGGCCCGCTCGATACGCCACCGCTTTCCCTACATCGATCCGCTGCACCACCTGCAAGTGGAGTTGGTGCGACGCCACCGCGCAGGCCAAACCGACGAGGCCATGCGGCGCGGCATCCATATATCAATCAACGGCATTGCGGCGGGGCTGCGCAACACCGGTTAAAACCCATCGAGCACGCGCAACATTCCAATCCCTCCCAAGTCATCCACTATGTCATCTACTAACACTCGACTCCAACACACCGTTCACGCAGGACTGCTGGCTTTAGCCGCCTTGTTTATAGGCAAGACGCAGGCCGTGGAAGTGAAGTTTCAACCAGTGGCACCAAGCGTGTACGCCTACATCGGCGAGAAGGGTTCGCGCACCTTGGACAACGAAGGCCTCAACGCCAACATTGGGCTGGTCGTAACGCCCGAAGGTGCACTGCTGATCGACAGTGGCGCCACGTTTGAATCGGCGCGCCAGATCCACGCCGCCGTGCGCGCGGTCACCATGCAGCCAGTGAAATGGGTCATCAACACCGGCGGCCAAGACCACCGCTGGCTGGGCAACGGCTACTTTCAGGCCCAGGGCGCAGAGTTGATTGCCCACGCCAACGCCAAGGCCGACATGCAGGCACGCGGTGGCGACCACCTGGCCGCCCTGCGCGCCA
>JANPNG010000390.1:0-9028 GCA_031427355.1 Hylemonella sp. | reverse complement strand
GTGGTGGGCTTGAGCGGCGGCGTGGATTCTGCGGTCACCGCTTGGCTGCTCAAACAACAAGGCCATGAGGTGATCGGCATCTTCATGAAGAACTGGGAAGATGACGACGACAGCGAGTACTGCTCGTCCAACATCGACTTTGTGGACGCCGCCGCCGTGGCCGATGTGATCGGCATCGAGATCGAGCACGTCAACTTCGCAGCCGACTACAAAGACCGGGTTTTTGCGGAATTTCTGCGTGAGTACCAGGCGGGTCGCACGCCCAACCCGGACATTCTGTGCAACGCCGAAATCAAGTTCAAGGCCTTTTTGGATCACGCCCTGCGTCTGGGCGCAGAGAAGATAGCGACTGGTCATTACGCCCGGGTGCGCCTGAACGCGGCGAGTGAAAAATATGAGTTGCTCAAAGGTCTGGACCCGTCCAAAGACCAGAGCTATTTTTTGCACCGGCTGAACCAGGCGCAGCTCTCCAAAACGCTGTTCCCCATTGGTGAGCTGCACAAGACCGAGGTGCGCCGCATTGCCGCCGAGATCGGCCTGCCCAATGCCAAGAAGAAAGATTCGACCGGTATATGCTTCATTGGCGAGCGACCTTTCCGCGAGTTCTTGAACCGCTACATCGCCAAGGAGCCGGGGCCGATGAAGGACGAGAAAGGCCGTGTGCTGGGCCAGCATGTGGGTCTGAGTTTTTACACGCTGGGCCAGCGCCAGGGCTTGGGCATCGGCGGCATCAAGGCCAAGGGCGCGCAACGCGGCGGGGGCGAGCACACACCCTGGTTTGTGGCGCGCAAAGACATGGCGACCCACACGCTGTGGGTGGTACAAGGCCACGATCACCCTTGGCTGCAGTCGCACCGACTGCAAGCGCAGGACGCGAGCTGGGTGGCGGGCGTGGCCCCAGTGCCCGGCGCGCTGGCGGCCAAAACCCGCTACCGCCAGGCCGATGCACCGTGCACGCTGGAGGCCGCCACGGCGAGCACCTTCTGCCTGCAATTCCCGCAAGCGCAGTGGGCGGTCACACCAGGGCAATCGGCCGTGCTCTATGACGGCGAGGTTTGTCTAGGGGGGGGCGTGATTGCTGCTACTAGCCCATGCGCGCCAGCAGAGTTTCCATGTTCCCCATCATTTGATCCAGTTCAACCTTCTGAGTCTCGTCCGGATTGAGGCGGGCTTCCAACTCCTGCGTCAGGTAACACATCGTCATACGCAAGTAGGTGCTGTCAAGCGCCTTTCGCACGGCAGAAAATTGCTGCCCTATCTTCAAGCAACTTTCACCCTCCTCGATCATGCGCTGGATACCGCGCAACTGACCTTCGGCCCGTCTCAGACGGTTCAGGATATCCGTACGGGAAGAGCTGTCCGTCAAGATGGCGTGCGGGTCCACGTCGCTCGCAGCTCGTGTCAACGCCTCTGCTGCAACGGGGCTTTTCTTTACTTTTCCAGCGCCTTGCATGGTGCACCTTTCACTTGAGTTTCAGGCCGGTTGAATCCCGCACTTCTACCGTGACCGGGATGCCTTGACGCACACTTTCCGTCACGGTACAAAATGCCTCGAACTGGTCCAGCACACGGTCCAGATGCGCCAGGGACGACGCGGGAACACCCAAAGTCAGCACCGCCTTGAGACCGAGTACGCGCAGATGCCCATCGGGATTGCGCCCCTCTTCAGCGGTCACGTCGCACTGAATCGGCTCCGGCGCCTGCTTGTACTTGCGCAGGGAAAACAACAAGGAGTCCGACAGGCAGTTACCGACAGCCGCTGCCAGCAACTGCATGGGTGACGGCCCAACGCCCTGGCCGAGCGGCGCGGGCTCATCACCCAAAAGGACGGGCACGCCTTCCCCAAAGTGAATCTGGAACTGGTAGTCCTGCTGCTGGCGCAACTGGACCTGGACGAGGTTATTGCTCATGGCACTGAGCCCTTATTTGCAGCAGGAAGAACCGGACTCCGGCACACCGAGCTTCTTGAGAAGAATGCCGGGTGGGCAAAAGCCGGTGAAGCCGGACTGGAACAGGTTGAAGCCGACAAAGGCCGTGAAAGCCAGGAACCACTGACTCACGTAAATCGGGCTGGACTCGATGCCAAGGGCCAGAGACAGCATGACAAAGCTGCCGGCCATGATGCGGATGATGCGTTCGACGTTCATTGAGAAACTCCTTGTGTTGAGGTTGTGGGAACAGGGGGAACCAGGGGCGTTGCACCCGTGCCTTCATGGCGTTTTCGGTACAACGAATAATACAAAACAGGGATGACCACCAGCGTCAGCAGGGTAGACACCAGAATGCCAAAAATCAACGAGATGGCCAGGCCGTTAAAAATGGGGTCATCCAGAATGAAGAAGGCACCGATCATGGCCGCCAGCCCGGTCAAGGCAATGGGTTGCGCGCGCACGGCCGCTGAACTCACCACTGCCGCCTTGAAGGCCATGCCCTGCCTGACCTGCAACTCGATGAAGTCCACCAGCAGGATCGAATTGCGCACGATGATGCCAGCCAGCGCAATCATGCCGATCATCGAAGTGGCCGTGAACTGCGAGCCGAGCAGGGCGTGCCCCGGCATGACACCGATGAGCGTGAGCGGGATCGGTGCCATGATGACCAGCGGCGTCAGGTAGCTGCGGAACTGCCCCACCACGAGCAGGAAGATGAGGATGAGGCCCACACCGTAGTCGGCACCCATGTCGCGGAAGGTCTCGTAAGTGATCTGCCATTCGCCGTCCCACTTGATCGCGTAGTGGCGATAGGTATCCGCCGGCTGCTTGATCCAGTACTCCCCCAGTTCACCTGTGCCCGGCAGCGACGCTTCCGCCAATTTGCTGCGGATGGCAAACAGGCCGTACAGCGGCGAATCGAGCTTGCCGGCCATGTCGCCAAAAACGTAACTGACGTTGGCGAGGTCCTTGGTAAACAGCGGCTTGTCGATCACACCGCGCTCCACCTGCACCAGCTCCGACAGCGGCACCATCTGCCCATTGGACGCCCGCAAGGGCAGGGCCAGCAGCGTGTCCAGTCCGATCTGGGATTCACGTGGCAACTGTAGACGCACAGGCATCGGATACTTGGACTGGGCGTCGTGCAAATACGTCGCATCCACCCCCGAGAGGGCTGCCGACAAGGCCTGTGCCACGGCCGCCACCGGGATGCCCAGTGACTCGGCGCGCTGGCGGCGCACACGCAGGTAAGCGCGTGGCGCATTTTCTTTCAGCGAGGTATCAACACCCACGATATCCGGCGTATCGCCAAAGGCCGTGGCGATGCGCTGGGCGAGCTGCTGACGCCCAGCCTCGTCCGGGCCGTAGACCTCAGCCACCAGCGGGCTCATCACGGGTGGGCCTGGCGGAACCTCCACGACCTTGACACGTGCACCGTGTTTTTTGCCAATCAATTCCAGCTCGGGGCGCAGTCGCTGGGCAATGGCATGGCTTTTCTCGCTGCGCTGGTGCTTGTCCACCAGATTCACCTGCAAGTCACCCTGCTCGGCCTCGGCCCGCAGGTAGTACTGGCGCACCAGACCGTTGAAGGTAATGGGCGACGCCGTTCCGGCATAGCCCTGAATATCCTGCACCTCGCGCTGCTCCGCCAGAAACGCACCGAGTTCGTGCAAAGTGGCAGCCGTGTCCTCCAGCGGTGTGCCTGCGGGCAACTCCACCAGCACCTGAAATTCGCTCTTGTTGTCAAAGGGCAGCATTTTTAGCACCACCCCAATGAACGTAGTGGGCACCAGCGTCAGGCCGACCGATAGCAGCAGCGCGACTCCAATGCCCGCCAGCAACAGCCAGCGTTTGCGGGCGCTCTCCAGAAAGGGCGTGAGCACCCGCGTGAACAGGGTCTGCAATTTCGCGCCCAGCCCGCCCGCATGGGTTGGCGCCCCATGCTCGCCAGCGTCGTGGGGCGGGGTTGAGGCCGCCCCGTGCGGCTTCATCAGTTTGAGCGCCAGCCAAGGCGTAACGGTGAAGGCAATCGCCAGTGACAGCGCCATCCCCAAGCTGGAATTGATCGGTATCGGGCTCATGTACGGCCCCATCAAACCCGAGACAAAGGCCATGGGCAGCAAGGCGGCAATCACCGTCAGGGTGGCCAGAATGGTGGGACCGCCCACTTCATCCACGGCGCGCGGAATGATGTCGCGCAGCGCATCACCCGGTGTGAGTTGCTGGTGGCGATGGATGTTTTCCACCACCACAATGGCATCGTCCACCAGAATCCCGATGGAGAAAATCAGCGCGAACAAAGACACACGGTTGAGCGTGAAGCCCCAGGCCCATGAGGCAAAGAGCGTTGCCATCAGTGTCAAAATCACGGCGGCACCCACGATCACCGCCTCACGCCGGCCCAATGCAAAGCCCACCAGCAGAATGACCGAGCCCGTGGCAAAGGCCAGCTTCTGGATCAGCTTGTTGGCTTTCTCAGCTGCCGTTTCACCGTAGTTGCGCGTAATGGTAGTTTCGATATTCGCCGGAATCACCGTGTTGTGCAGCGACTCCACCTTGGCCCGTGCCGCGCGGGCGACGTCCACTGCGTTTTCGCCCGGTTTCTTGGTCACTGTCAGAGTCAGGGCCGGATAAACCTGCCCCGCTTGTGCGGGTGCCGCGTCCAGCTGACTCTGCGTCTGTGCCATGGCAGCGCCCGGCGTGAACCAGACATAGCGCTGCGGCAACTGGGCGCCCGCTTCGATGCGGGCCACTTCACGCAGGTAAACCGGCGCCCCCTGGCTCACGCCCACCACCACATCACCCACATCCTGGCTGGAGCGCAAAAATTCACCGGTTTCAACCGTCATCATCTGTGGGGTTTTTGACGTCATGTCCAGCACTGCGCCCGCTGGCATGCCAAAGTTGGCAGCGGCCAGCGTCTGCTTGAGGCTCAACAGGTCGATGCCGCGCTCGCGCAGACGCGTGGGCTCCAGCCACACATGCACGGCGCGACCCGGCCCGCCGATGGTCTGAATTTCTCGCGTGCCCGGCACGCGTTTGAGCTCGGTCTCCAGCGCGTGGGCCACCCGCTCAAGCTCATGCGCGGGAAGCGCCTCGCGACTCCACAGGGTCACCCCCAGCACAGGCACGTCGTCAATGCCCTTGGGCTTGACAATGGGCGGCAGGGTGCCGAGTTCGCGCGGCAGCCAGTCCTGATTGGCATTGAGGACGTCGTACAGACGTACCAGCGCCTCAGTGCGCGGAACGCCCACCTTGAACTGAACCGTCAGCACCGCCAAGCCCGGACGGGCCACGGAATAAGTGTGCTCAATGCCCGCGATCTGACTGAGCACCTGCTCGGCAGGGCGGGCCACCATGTTCTGCACATCGGTACTGCTGGCCCCGGGGAAGGGAATCAGCACATTCGCCATGGTGACGTTGATCTGCGGCTCTTCCTCGCGCGGCGTCACCAGCACGGCAAACAGCCCCAGCAGCAAGGCCATCAGCGCGAGCAGCGGCGTGATGGCGTTGGCCTGAAACGCCGCAGCAATGCGGCCCGAGATGCCCAAACGATCAGCGTCTTTCATGCCAGCCTCACTGCTTGTCCGTGCTGCCAGACCCAGCCGCCTGAGCCCCTGCCAAGCCGGCTTTCACCGGGTCAAGCGCCACCCGTTCGCCTGCCCGCAGACCGGCCACAATCTCAACGCCCTCGGCGCCATGGTCGCCACCCAGTCGCACGGCGCGCAAGGAGAATCCTTTTTCACCCGCCACATAAACTGCGGTCAACTCACCCCGGCGCAGCACCGCCGCTGCGGGCACGACCATGCGTTGGGCCTGCCCGCCGACAAAGCGCACCCGCACCTGCTGACCCGGCAGCAAGTGCTGTACCGTCTTGGGTGACAAGTCAAGACGCCACTCCACGGTTTGCGAGACGGGGTCTGCCGATGGCAAGGCGCTGCGCGACAGCGGGATGACCCACAGCATCTGACCCGTCTCGCCCGGCACCAGAACCTCCACTTGCGTGGCCAGCCGCGCCACTTCGGCCTTGGAGGCTGGCAGTTGCACCACGGCACGCAGGGGCTGCGGCGCGTAGATCGTCAAAATGGGCTTGCCCGGAACGGCGAGGTCGCCGACCTGCGCCTGGGTTTGGAGCACCCAGCCGTCATAGGGAGCTGTCACGCGGGTGAAACCCTGCGACAGGGCCGACTGGCGTGCTGCCGCAACCGCCTGCTCGCGCCCTGCCTGCGCGCCCTTGAGTTGCGTTTCGGCCGTATCCAGCGCAGCCTTGCTCATAAAACCCCTGGCTTGCAGGTCACGCGTGCGCTCCGCGTTGACCTGGGCATTGCGCAGCTCGGCATCCGATTGGGTCACCTGCGCCTGGCTACGCTGCACACCCACCTGGGTCTCCCGGTCATCAATCGTGGCCAGCAATTGCCCAGCGCGCACTGGCTCACCCGCCTTGACGTTCAGCGCAACGATACGCCCGGACGCCTGGGCCGAAACCGTACTTTGTTTGACCGGCTGAATCACCCCGTCGAGTTCAAAGCCGGTGCTCACGCCCCGGACCTGCAACTGAAATGTCGGCACCTGAACCCTGTCCTGCGTCAAGGCCACGGGCACGGCCAACGCAACCAGCCAAGGCGTCAAGCGACGAAGCAAACCCAGCAATGCAAAAGATGAATTCATGATGATCTCCATATACCCCATACAGTATATATTAATACCCCCTGTAGTACAACAGGCAGGCAACGCCGTCAGACGACTGATTGACGAAACCCCTGAAACCGCTGTTCAATCGGGGCAAGGTGAATCGCGCCTACAGACTGTTTATGAAACGCAAAGGAGATGGCCATGCGCATCAGTGATCAAGACTATGTGCGCAGTTGCGTGGCCAAGGAACGTCAACTGGCGCATTTGCTGGGTCACCCCCATGTGGAGGAGTGCTACGAGAGCGCGGGCGTGTTGTGGGACAAGACGCAGGCCCTACCCCGGTGGACGCGTGATTGGGCGGCCTGCGGCCCCTTGATCGCTCAATACGGCATCGCGATTCAATTCGAACCGTTGCCGGGTCAGAGCCAGATCGGTCAAGCCACACTGGGCGGCACAACCGTGCATTTCTCTGACCACCCGAACCACGAGCGCGCGCTGATGTTTGGCATCGTGAAAGAGGTGATCCGCATCCTGGAACACCCTCCATCCTGACCAGAAAAAAAGCCCTGATCAATCAGGGCTTCACAATCAAGAATTTACAGTCTTGGTCGTACGCATTCCTCAGAACGGAATATCGTCGTCCATGTCGTCAAAGCCGCTAGCGGCTTTGGCGGGGGCCTGGCGCGCTGCCGGGGCGGGCGCGCTGGGGCGGGAGGGGGGGGGTGGCGCGGCGCGGCGCGGCGCTTGGCCTTCGTCGTCCCCACTTGGCGCACCCATGCCTTCACGCTTGCCCAGCAACTGCATCTCGGTGGCAATGATGTCCACCGTGTTTTGCTCGACGCCGTCCTTGTTGGTGAACTTGCCGTACTTGATGCGGCCTTCGACATAAATCGGCTGGCCTTTTTTGACGTATTCACCAGCAATCTCGGCCAAGCGGTCAAAGAAAGTGACGCGGTGCCACTGGGTTTCCTCAATCGACTCGCCCGTATTCCTGTCCTTGCGTCGGCTGGAAGTCGCCACACTCACATTGGCCACGGCTTGGCCCGAAGGCAGGTAGCGAATCTCAGGGTCGCGCCCGCAATTGCCCATCAAAATGACTTTGTTGACTGATGCCATGGTTAAGTTCTCCTGTCTTGCAATCTGTTGAATGGGGTGATTATGAACTCTGACGCGACGGTGCCTTCATCGGCCAAGCCACCAGCAGCCACAGTGCCATGCCAATGGCACAGGCCATAAAAAGCCCCTGCATGCCGGTGTGCTTGATCAGCCAGCCCCCGGCCGCCCCACCCGCAAAAAACCCGAGCGACTGCAAGGTGTTGTACACCCCCAAAGCCGCGCCGCGCGCATGGGCCGGTGCCAGACGCGAGGCTAGGCTGGGCAGGCTGGCCTCCAGCACATTGAAGCCGCAGAAAAACAGAAAAAGCAGCAGCGCCAGCGCCTCAATGCCCGGCCCGGCGCTCACCACCCACAGCAGCCCCAGTTGCACCAGTCCGACCAGGCCCAGCGCGCCGAGGAAGGCCGCACGCAGATAACCGCGTTTTTCTAACGGAAACAGGGTGAAGCCCATCACCACGAATGAGGCTAGCACGGCGGGCAGGTACACCCACCAGTGCTGCGCTTTGGCCAGACCCTCTTGAACCAGCAGCGCGGGGATGGCTACCCACATCGCGAGCTGCACCGCATGCAAAATGAAGACGCCAAAGTTCAGGCGCAGCAAGGCGGCATGCTGCAAAACCTCAGACAAGCGGCCACGCGGCATGTCTTTGTGCTTGGCAGGCTCGGGCGGCACCCGCCAGATCACCACGGCTACACCGCCAAGCGCCAAAGTGGCAGTGAGTGCAAACAAGCCTGACAAGCCAATAGCAGCGGCCAGCACAGGAGCCAACACCAAGGAGAGGGCAAACATCAGAGCGATGCTGGCTCCCACCAGCGCCATGGCCTTGGTGCGCACCTCGTCACGGGTCTGGTCGGCCAGCAAGGCCGTCACCGCTGCCGACACCGCCCCCGCGCCTTGGATGGAGCGCCCGATGATGAGCCAAGTCAAACTACCCGCCAATGCCGCCACCACGCTGCCCACCGCAAACAGCAAGAGGCCCAGCACGATCACGCGCTTGCGCCCAAAACGATCCGACGCCATGCCGAAAGGGATTTGCAACAAGCCTTGCGTCAGACCATAGATACCCATGGCCATGCCCACCATGACCGGATCGTCACCCCCCGGGTACTGCGCTGCTTCCAGCGCAAACACCGGCAAAACCAGAAACAAGCCCAGCATGCGCAAAGCAAATATAGAGGCCAGCGACAGACTTGCGCGCCGCTCCAGAGGGGTCATGGTGCCGGGCTGGGCGGTCATAGGCGGGGCGGCAGGATCAGTGGAGTACACAACAGTTGGCGAATTGGAAAAGTCGCCCATTGTCCCTGATTCAAGCGTCGGCACATGGGCTGCGGCAAGGTCGGCGGGCGAT
>JANPNG010000389.1:0-13378 GCA_031427355.1 Hylemonella sp. | reverse complement strand
AGAGAGTGAGAGAGAGAGAGAGAGAGAGAGAGGGATAGACAGACAGATAGACAAACAGATAGATAGAAAGATAGACAGACAAACAGCTCTAGGTTTTCATCAGAGAAAGAATCACAATTTTAAAAAGGAAATATACCCTACACCGTACCTGAGTGGACGATGCAGGACTGATGAGAGTGGAGGTGTTGGTAGGCTCTGTTAAGCGTGATACATCCCACTGACAGAGCGTACCGTCCGTGCTCGCTGTGACGAGTTCTAGTGAGGACCCTAGACCAGACATGCTCATAGAATACACAGGGTGTCTGTGTGGGGGAGGGACGGACGAGAGGGATGATGGGGGATAGGAAGGACGGAGGAGAGTGGTGAGATGGGAGGGGCGGGGGAGAGCGCAGGGTGCTGATGGGGATCATGAGCGCGTCGTCTTGGTCTTGTCCCATGGAGTTTTGGCCTTTTTTGGCCAACACGCCGATGATCTTCATCGGCACGCCGCGCACGCGTACCACTTGGTCCACCGGGTCTTGCTCGCCAAAGATTTCACGCGCCACCGTCTGCCCCATCCACGCCACTTTGGCGGAGCCGGCCAACTCAGCCGGGTCGAACAGGCGGCCGGACACCAGACTCCAATCCCGCGCTTCCAAATAATCGTTGTTCACCCCAAAAATCGTGGTGCCCCAGTTGGTGTTGCCCCCCACCACTTGGCCGCTGGTCCGCGTGGTGGGCGCGGCCACCTGCACCTCGGCAATCTCAATCGAGATGGCCAGCGCATCTTCTTCTGTCAAACGCTGGCGGGTTTGCGCACCTAAGCGCACCCCGGCTTGCGACACGCCACCGGGCAGCACCAGCATGATGTTGGAGCCCAGCCCCTTCATCTGCGCCTGCACCCTCTCAGTGGCACCGCTGCCCACCGCAATCATGGTGATAACAGCGGCCACGCCGATGATGATGCCCAGCATGGTGAGGATGCTGCGAAGGGTGTTGGCGGCGAGGGCGCGCAGGGCGCTTCTGAGGGCAGCGAAGAAGTTCACTCTTTCACCCCCATTTCTTTCCGTTCGGGCTGAGCTTGTCGAAGCCGTTCGACAAGCTCAGGGCGAACGGGGGGAGACTGTTGGATGTCTTCGAGGATGTGGCCATCTCTGAACACGATTTTGCGGCGTGCCCAGGCGGCGATGTCGGCCTCGTGGGTGACGATCACGACCGTCATACCTTGGCGGTTAAGGTCCGTCAGCAGGTTCATGATGGCCTCGCTGGTCTGGGTGTCCAGCGCGCCGGTGGGTTCATCGGCCAGGATGAGCTGCGGGTTGTTGACCAGCGCGCGCGCAATCGCCACGCGCTGCTGCTGCCCGCCGGAGAGTTCAGACGGCGTGTGCAGGGCGCGATCCCCCAACCCCACTTTTTGCAGCGCGGCCAGCGCGCGGGCGTGCCGCTCGGGGGCCTTGATGCCCGCATAGACCATGGGCAACTCCACGTTCTCCTGTGCCGTGGTGCGCGGCAGCAGATTGAACTGCTGAAACACAAAACCAATGCGCCGGTTGCGGATGGAGGCCAGTTGATCGGGCGCCATGCCCTGCACCGCTTCACCCGCCAGATGGTACTGACCGGCGGTGGGCAAATCGAGACAGCCCAGAATATTCATCAAGGTGGATTTGCCCGAGCCCGAGGCGCCCATGATGGCGACAAAGTCACCCTCGTTGATCGCAATCGACACGCCGCGCAGGGCGTGCACGGTCATGTCGCCCATGACATAAGCCTTGGTGATCTCTTGCGCGTCAATCAGGGCCATATCAAAACACCATGCGCGGGCCGGTCGTGCCTGGCCGTGCGGGGGTGCTTGCCGAGCCCGGCGTCACCGTGCCGGTGATGATGGCCGCGCCCTCTTTGAGCTCGGCCGCGTCCGCCGCGTTGGGTGGCACGATCAACTCGGTGCTGGTGCCGTCGCTGATGCCCAGGCGCGCGTTGAAGGCCTTGGGCTTGCCCTCGGCGTCCATCAGGTAAATGCGGCCCCGGGTGACGGTGCGGCCTGCTTGCTCAGCCGCCATGGCGGCGTAACGCGGCTTTTGCTCGGGTGTGAGCAGCTCGCCAATGCGGGCGCGAATGTCAGCGGTGATGCGCTCGCGTGCCTTGGCGCGCTCGGCTTCTGGCAAGTCGCGCAGTTGGCCGAACTTCGGACGCACCGAGGCGTAGATGGCATCGACCTTCTCCAACTGATCGGGCGTGAGCTTGAGTTCGGCCTCCAGCCGTTTGCGGAATTCGGTCTGCGGACTCGCGCCACCCCCACCACCTTGGCCCGCAGCAGGTGCAGCCGTCGCAGCAGGTTTTTCAGCCTCATTTTTAGTGCTATTTTGGCCTGCAGGCCCCGTAATATCTGCACGAGCAGCTCCTGAATTAGGAGCAACTTCCACCGGCTCAATGCCCGCAATGCGCACCCGCAGCGCCGCGTTGGGCACCTTGAGCGCGTTCTCGCGCTGATCTGTCACCACGCGCACATTGGCTGTCATGCCGGGCAGCAGGCGACCGTCGGTGTTGGAGAAAGTCACCACCGCCACATAGGTCACCACGTTGGCCACGTTAAGCGCGGCCTTGCGCACCTGGGCGATCTGGCCCTCAAAGGTCTGGCCGGGGTAGGCATCGACTGTGAAGCTGGCTTTTTGCCCGGTGCGGATGCGCCCCACATCGGCCTCGTCGATGCTGGCCTCCACCTGCATGTCACGCAGGTTTTGCGCAATGATGAACAGCTCTGGCGACGACAAACTGGCGGCCACAGTCTGGCCTTTCTCAATAGCGCGTTTGATCACGATGCCACTCACCGGCGAGGTAATGCGCGTGCGCGCCAAGTCAATGCGGGCCTGCGCCAGCGCTGCCTCACGCTGGGCCACGTTGGCCTGCGCACTGCGCACCTGGGCCTCGCCCACACCCACTTGCGCCTGGGCGGCTTTAACAGCCTCTACCGTGGTGTTGACCAACGCGTTCGATTTGTCGGCCTCGCTTTGCGCTATGAACTGCTTGTCCACCAGCATCAGGTTGCGGGCGTGCGTGCGGCGCGCCTCCGTCAAGTCGTTTTGCGCGCTGGAAACCTGGGCGCGGCCGGCCATCAGGTTGGCCTGCGCGGTCAGCACCACGGCCTGCGCGGCTTCCACATCGGCCTGGGCCGAGCGCACGCGGTACTCAAAGGTCTCGGGGTCGATCACGGCAATCAACTGCCCGGCTTTCACCTCGGCATTGAAGTCCGCCAAAATTTCCTTGATCTGGCCCGACACCTGCGTGCCCACCGTCACCTGCGTCACCGGGCTCACCGCCCCCGTGGCCGACACGGCCGACTGCAAAGCCCCGCGCTCAATCTTGCCGGTGCGGTACTGCACCGCGTCAGAACCGCTGCGCTGAGCCCACCACCAGCCGCCCGCAGCCACCACGGCCAGAACAACAACGACTGCTAGTACAAATGATTTTTTCATGCGGCTATTGTAGAAACAGCAAAGATTTCCCGTGTGCGGGCCGTGTTCTGCGGAGTAAAGACCTGGCAAATCCAGCTAAAATCGAACGCCTCTTGGCAATTCCACCCCCACTGATCCATGTCTATATCCGACCTCACGGCGCAAGCCTCATCCTCACCGGCTGAGCCAGCCCTGCTGCTTGAAGTGGCGGAGTTGGTGGTGAGCGCCTTGAATCTGGAAATCGCTGCGACCGAGGTGCAAGCGGACGAGCCCCTGTACGGTGACGGACTGGGGTTGGACTCGATTGATATTCTTGAAATTGCGCTGGTGCTCTCCAAGCACTACGGCTTGCAGCTACGCGCAGATCACGAGGACAACCACGCCATTTTCCGTTCACTGCGCAGCCTGAGCGACCATATCGCCGCCCAGCGAACGAAGTGAACGCCGAAAGCAAGGCGAGGTGTAAAAAGTTTTTGTACGGGGGAGCTGCGCTCGCACTGGGCATAGGCTACCCGGTACTCTCCCATATCGCGGCAACGTCTGCCGCACCCGATTTACGCGATGCCCTGGTGGCCATCCTCCCAGTGACCGTGCTGGCCTTCTTGATGGCTTGGCGCTCACCCCGGCGCCCACTCATGCTGGGCGTGTGCCTTGCAGCCTGCACCGGACTCTACGGTTTGAGTGACTGGCTGCTCAGCCACTACCACTGGGTCTTTTTGCTGGAGCATGCAGGCATGTATGGCCTGCTTTGCGGGGCTTTTGGCAAAACGCTGCAGGACGGCAGGACGCCGATGATTACCGGTTTTGCCCGCGTCTTGCACGGCCATCTTTCGCCAGCACAAATCAACTACACACGTTCGGCGACCTGGGCCTGGAGCCTTTATTTCGGTAGTGTTTCAGGGATGTCGCTCTTGCTCTTCTGGCTTGCCCCCGTTGCCATCTGGTCGGCGTTTGCCAACCTCTTGGGCGGGCCGCTGCTGGTTCTGATGTTCCTGGGTGAATATGCAGCACGCTGCTACGTGCTGCCCCAGGCTGAGCGGGCCGGACTGCTGGAGGCCATACGCGCCTACCGACAGGCCTCCTCAGCAGGTACAGCAGATCAAATGCGCCAGCCATGAACAGCTTTCCGCTCCTCACGCATGCCCATGCGGAAGACGTTCTGGCCTGGCGCAATGACAAATCCATCACTGTTGCCGATTTTTTGAGTGATGTGCGGCGACTCCAAGCCACGTTGCCCGCTGGCAAGCATGTCCTCAACGTCTGCGCTGACCGCTATCGCTTTGCCGTAGGTTTGGCTGCGGCCTTGCTGGCGGGCAAGATCAGTCTGCTGCCACCCACGCTCACGCCTGAAATGATGAGCCAAGTCAAGCACTTTGCGCCCGACGTGTTTTGCCTGACCGATCAACCACAGTCCATTGCCATGCCGCAATTGACCTGGGCTGAGGCGATGGCGGCCTGCGCACCGGCTGCGGCTGGCGGGCAAGCTGGCCCGTACGAAATTCCTGAAATTCCAGCCTCGCAAACGGCAGCCATCGTGTTCACCTCCGGTTCGACCGGCTTACCCGTTGCGCACCACAAAAGCTGGGGCGGATTGGTTCTGAGCGTGCGTGCCGAAGCCGAGCGGCTCGGCTTGCTGGATGGACGTCGCCATAACATCGTGGCCACGGTCGCGCCGCAACACATGTATGGCTTTGAGTCCACCGTGCTGCTCGCCCTGCAAAGTGGTGCCGCACTAACTGCCGCGCATCTGTTCTACCCGGCCGACATCTGCTCGACTCTGGCCGCCTCGACGCGCCCCTGCATGCTGGTCACGACACCCATCCACTTGAAGGTGCTGCTCGCGTCGGGGCTGGATATCCCCCTGCCCGATCTCGTGCTGTCGGCAACCGCGCCCATGCCGCCGCAACTGGCGCTGGCTGTTGAGGCCCGCTTGCACGCCCCCCTGTTTGAAATTTACGGATCGACCGAGACCGGGCAAATCGCCTCCCGTCGCACCACCGAGACCTCCGAGTGGACGCTCTATTCAGGCATCACGCTGAAGCCGGCGCAAGGAAGCATGTGGGCCTGCGGCGGACATGTCGAACAAGCCACTCCTCTGGCCGATGAGATCGAGCTGCTAACCGTCGAGCGCTTTCTTCTGCACGGCCGCACCGCCGACCTCGTCAACATCGCAGGAAAACGCAGCTCTCTGGGCTATCTGAACCATCAGCTCAATGCGGTGCCGGGCGTCATCGACGGCGCATTTTTCATGCCCGACGATACAGACGCCGACAGCAGTGGTGTGACCCGATTGATGGCTTTTGTCGTGGCCCCCGGCATGAAGTCGACCGATCTGCTGGCGGCCCTGCGGGAGCGTATTGACGCCATCTTCATCCCCCGACCGGTCGTCATGCTGGATTCCCTGCCCCGCAACAGTACCGGCAAACTGCCACGCGACACGCTTGTAAGGCTGGCACAAGCGCACCAGCGCGAAGGTCTTGTCCATGCAAAGTGAAACCACGCTCCACATGGCGCCGGATCACCCGGCTTTTGCAGGTCATTTCCCCGGCGCACCCATTGTGCCGGGCGTGGTACTGCTTGATGCTGCAGTACACGCCGCGCTGAAAATGCTGCGTCCCGAGGCAGTCCAAGATGCGCACGGGAGTGGCGCGGGAGACATCTGCCAGATCAGCTCTGCCAAATTCCTCAGCCCGGTCGGTCCGGGCGAAACGCTGACGATTTTCCTCAGCACCGCTGCCTCAGGCAGCACTCGCTTCGATATTGCAAGCGGCAGCCGCAAAGTCGCCACGGGCACGCTGGTGTTGCCACCCCTGACATGACAGCAGAGCATCACGCTGCGCGCCCGGACGACGCCAACTGGAAGCAGCGCCCCGAGCGCAGCAATATGTTCTGGCTGGGCCTCATGACCTGGATTTCTCTGCGACTGGGCCGGGCCTGTAGCCGCGTCGTCCTTTACGGAATTACGGCCTACTTCCTAGCCTTTTCCCCCACAGCGCGTCGCATGTCGCGCGGTTATCTGCTGCGTGCACTCCAACTGCGGTCGCTCGCAGACGTCGGCTGGAAAGCCATGTTCCAGCATTTTCTGAGTTTCGCTTCGGTCATCCATGACCGGATCTATCTGCTCAATGATCGTTACGAGTTGTTCGACATTCGCGTTCACAACCAGGCGCTCATCGACGACCTCGTCGCCAAGGGTCAGGGTGCGTTTCTCATCGGCGCTCACCTGGGCAGTTTCGAAGTGCTGCGAGCCATCGGCCGCAAGCAGCCTGGCTTGCGTATAGCGATGGCGATGTACGAAGATAATGCCCGCAAGATCAACGCGGCGCTAAGCGCCATCAATCCGAAGGTGCAACAGGACATCATTGCACTGGGCCATATCGATTCGATGATCCAGGTTCATGAACTGCTGGCCCAGGGCACCGTCGTCGGCATGCTGGCAGATCGCTCACTCGGTAACGACGACACCTACCAGGTTGATTTTCTGGGCGAGCCGGCGGCACTACCGCTGGGCCCGTTCAGGATGGCCGCCATCATGAAGTGCCCGGTCCTGTTCATGACCGGACTGTACTGCGGCGGCAACCGGTACGACATCCACTTCGAAATCCTCGCCGATTTCTCTGCAGTGCCGCCGCGTGGCCGCACCCTAGCGGTGCAGGTGGCCATGACGCGCTATGCTGCGCTGATTGCGCAATACTGCCGCCAAGCGCCTTACAACTGGTTCAATTTTTTCGATTTCTGGCGCTCTTCCACTGCCCGTCAGGCTAAGCCTTCCGCAAAAATAACATGACACGCCCTGTACGAACTTCAACACTGGCCAATAGGCATGAACTCATGCTGGGCAGCCGGGTACAAGGTGTGGCATCCAGGCTGGTTGCGATAGCGGCGGGCCTGATACTCGTCACCTTGACCACGTCCGCAGTCGCCGCCTGGGATCTCCAGCAACTGATGGAAACGCTTGCACAGAACAAGTCCGGCCGCGCCACCTTTGTCGAAACAAAACACTTGGCGATACTGGACAAACCCCTCGAATCGTCGGGAGATCTGATTTATACGGCACCAGACCGGCTCGAAAAACGCACGCTCAAGCCCAAACCCGAATCCATGACGGTGAATGGCGGCGAACTCTTGATTGAGCGTGGCCGCCAGAAACATCTGCTTCAATTGCAGGCTTACCCGGAACTGGCCGCTTTCATCGACAGCATTCGAGGTACGCTGGCCGGTGACCGCAAGGCACTGGAACACAGCTATCGGCTGAGCCTTGACGGTTCAGCCGAACGCTGGGCCCTGCAACTGCTACCGCTGGATCAAAAAATGCAAGCTGTGATACAGCGCATAAGGATCTCCGGCGTGCGCGACCAGATCAACAGCATTGAAATCACCCAGGCCGATGGCGACTACTCGCTGATGGTCATCAAACAATGGGGGGGGCCACAATGACGTCCACACGCCGCCATAGCATCGCGGCGATCGCGCTGTGGCTTGCGTTTTTGTTGGCTTGCGTTGCCATCATCAGCCGGGCCCACTTCACCACGGATTTGTCGGCTTTCTTGCCGCGTACGCCCACGCCTGAGCAGAAACTGCTCATGGACCAATTGCGTGACGGCCTGGCCTCGCGGCTGGTGCTGGTCGGCATCGAAGGTGCCGATGCCCCCACCCGTGCTCTTCTGTCAAAGCAAACGGCCCAGCGTCTGCGTGCCGACCCTGCTTTTGTCACAGTCAACAATGGTGAGCCCGTGAACGCCGAGCGTGATCGCACGTTCCTGTTCAACAACCGCTACCTGCTCAGCCCTGCCGTGACGCCAGAACGTTTTAGCGCAGACGGCCTGAATGCGGCTTTCAACGAAAGCATTGATCTGCTCGCCTCGCCTGCCGGGCTGCTGGTCAAGTCCCTGCTGCCACGCGATCCCACGGGAGAAATGCTGCGATTGCTCGACCAGTTCAACAGCGGCTCCCAGCCGGCCCTGATCCACGGCGCGTGGGCCTCACGCGACGGCGCGCGGGCCTTGATGCTGATGCAGACGCGCGCTGCGGGATCCGACACCGATGCTCAGGAACAGGCCATGGTCGCCATCCGGCAAGCGTTTGACACAGCCTCCAGCGCCACACCGGACGCGAAACTCGTGATGACCGGACCCGGCGTGTTTTCGGTCACGTCGCGCGACACAATCAAAAGCCAGGTCACTCGCCTGTCCCTCATCGGTGTCGCCCTCATCGCCACCCTGTTGTTGCTGGTTTATCGCTCCTTCACGGCGCTGGCCCTGGGCTTGTTACCCGTCATCAGCGGGGCCCTGGCAGGCATCGCGGCGGTCAGTCTCGGCTTTGGTTCAGTGCACGGCATCACTCTGGGGTTCGGTACGGCGCTAATCGGCGAGGCAGTGGACTATTCCATCTACCTGTTTGTTCAATCTGAGCAAGAAGGCTCCAACCAGCAGATATGGATCCAACGTTTCTGGCCGACCATCCGCCTGGGCGTGCTGACTTCCATCTTTGGCTTTGCCTCCCTGCTGATGTCCGGTTTTCCGGGGCTGGCGCAACTTGGCCTGTATGCCATTGCCGGCTTGGTCGCAGCCGCCACTGTCACCCGCTTCGTGCTGCCGCATCTGCTGCCGCTGAAGTTCCGCATCCACGATGTAACGGCTATCGGCCGCGTACTGGCCGGTCTGGCGCAGCGCGCTACGGCCCTGCGGTGGCCGACTGCGGCACTATTGGTAGCGGCCTGCGCCATCCTCGCCGACAACCGCGCCAGCTTGCTGAATGACCAGATATCCTCGTTGAGCCCGGTGTCGCAAGCCGACGTGGCACTCGACACCCGTCTGCGCGCCGACATGGGTGCGCCGGATGTGCGCTACCTGGTGGTGGTATCGGGCCCGAGCCGGGAGGCCGTATTGCACACCTCCGGCCAGGTTTCCACTCTGCTGCAAACGCAGGTTGACAACGGTGAGCTCACCGGATTTGAAAGCCCCAGCCGCTACCTGCCCAGCACTGCGACGCAGCGGGCACGGCAAGCCAGCCTACCCCCTCCTGATGCGCTGGAAAGCCGCCTTGCGCTTGCCGTGCAGGGTCTGCCAGTTCGGGCACACCTGTTTGCGCCCTTTATTGCCGATGTCGCAGCGGCCCGCAGCCAGCCCTTGCTACAGGCGGTCGACCTGGAGCAGACTTCCATGGCGATGGCGGTCCAGGCCCTTCTCATTGAACAGAATCACCAATGGAGTGCCTTGTTACCGCTGACCGCCCCGGCAGGCGCCAGCATCCATGCCGACAAAATTCGCGCTGCCTTAGGCACCACGGAATTGCCCAATGTACTGTTTGTTGACATGAAAGCCGAATCAGACCGCCTGTATTCCGGCTACCTGCACGAAGCCAGCCTGCTGTCGCTCGGCGGGTTCGCAGCCATCGTCGGGTTGCTGCTGGTTTTCCGCTCGCCCATGCGCGTGTTGCGCATTGTCGCGCCACTGGCCGCCGCCGTCATCACTGTCACCGCAGGGCTGGTCGCGCTGGGCCAGCCGTTGATTATTCTGCATCTGGTGGGCTTGCTGCTGGTGGTTGCGGTGGGCTCCAATTACGCCCTGTTTTTTGATCGTCCTGATCCGGGCACAGCCATCTCACCCCGCACTCTGGCCTCCATGCTGTTTGCCAACCTCACCACCGTCGCAGGATTTGGCTTGCTGGCGTTTTCCCACGTCTCCCTCTTGCAGGCTTTGGGGGTGACTGTGGCGCCAGGTGTCATTTTGGCGCTGCTTTATTCAGCTATTTTTGCCAGGTCATCGCATGTCTGATCCACGCTGGCACACCACACCACTGATCCGCGCCTCCATCGCGCTGCATCTGCTGGCCTTGCTTGCTGTCATCACAACGCCCGGGCAATGGCCCTGGGCGCTGGTCGCCGTCGCCGCCAATCACCTGCTGATTGCCGCCGTCGGCCTGTGGCCACGCAGTCACTGGCTGGGTCCGAACTGGACACGGCTGCCCGCCGCTGCCATGGCCAGAAATGAAATCGCCCTGACCATTGACGATGGGCCCGATCCCATCGTCACCCCGCAGGTGCTTGACCTGCTGGATAGCTACGCCGTCCAGGCCACTTTTTTCTGCATCGGAAAACAGGCCGAACAGTACCCGGATTTGTGCCGGGAGATCGTGCGTCGCGGTCATGCCGTTGAAAACCATAGCCAACAGCATCGCCATCATTTTTCATTGATGGGCCCACGCGGCCTGACGCGTGAACTACAGGCGGCTCAAGACACGCTCACCCGGATTTGCGGGCAACGCCCCCTGTTCTTTCGTGCCCCGGCCGGCCTGCGTAACCCGTTTCTTGACCCGGTGCTGGCCCGACTCGGGCTCCGTCTGGCCACTTGGTCAGTGCGCGGTTTTGACACCCGGGTCAACGACGCCGAACGCGTTAAAGACAACTTGTTGCGCGGCCTGCGAGCCGGGGCTATTTTGCTGCTGCACGATGGCCACGCCGCCCACACCGCCAGAGGCATCCCGGTGATTCTTGAAGTACTGCCCACGGTGCTCGAATCAGCGGCAGCCCTTGGCTTGCGTCTTGTCACCCTGCGTCGGGCCCTCTTATGAGTTCCAGCCCTCAAGAGACCCCCTGGTTCCGTCAGGCGGCGGCGGCCATCCCCAAGCACCTGATTCTGAAAGGGTTCGGCATCACGATTTTCATCAGCGTGTTTTTCCTCGCCTACTTCCATGTGCTCAGGCATCCCGCCTACCCACCGACAGTGATGCCCGTCATCTGGCTGGATCGCCTGATCAGCTTTGAACCCCTGGCCCTGCCGGTGTACCTGTCACTGTGGTTCTATGTTTCCCTGCTGCCAACCTTGTTTGCGACGCGGTCCGAACTCTACAGGTATGGCCTGACCATGGCGTCGATGTGCGTCTTCGGTTTGTCGATTTTTTATTTCTGGCCCACGACCATCCCCGCGCCCGAGATCGACTGGGCCCGGTATCCTGATATGGATTTCCTTAAAAATATTGACGCCTCCGGCAATGCCTTCCCGTCCCTTCATGCCGCCACAGCCCTTTTCTCAGGTGTCTGGATGCATCAACTGCTGCGTCGTTTCCGGGGACCACTGTGGATACGCCTGTTCAACTGGACCTGGTGTATCGGAATCATCTATTCCACAGTAGCCATACGTCAGCATGTGGTGATCGACGCAGTCGCTGGCATCGTGCTCGGGGGACTGGCTGCCTGGCTGTCACTGCGTTATCGCGTATGCGCGGAGATCGTGGTCAAAGTCAGCCCGCCTGCCCTTTGAAGGTCTGACTGCTCTACACCTCTCTGCATTTGCTAACATCCCACTTCATACAAAGTGACTAGTTTTTCTCTGAACCCGCTCTGGCTCTCTCATTTCACCGCGACCAGCAGCATCGGCCGCGGTCTCCCGCAAACCCTGGCCGCATTGCGCCAGCACCGTGGCGGATTGGTGCCGTGTGCCTTTGACACGGTGAACCTGCCGACCTTCATCGGCGAAGTCCCCGGCGTGGATGCCGTGCAGCTCCCCACCGAACTGGCCGACTTCGATTGCCGCAATAACCGGCTCACGTACTTGGGACTGATGCAGGACGGCTTTACCGATGCCGTGGCCGCCGCCGCCCAGAAGTACGGTGCGCAACGCGTCGGCATATTTTTGGGTACCAGCACATCAGGCATCTTGCAGACCGAGCTGGCCTACCGCCGGCGCGATCCGGTTAATGGCGCTCTGCCTGCTGATTTTATTTATGGCACCACGCACAACACGTTCTCCGTGGCTGATTTCACGCGGCATTATTTTGGCCTGACCGGTCCGGCCGTCGTGGTGTCGTCGGCGTGCTCCTCAAGCGCCAAAGTATTTGCCTCGGCCCGTCGCATGATGGCAGCGGGGCTGATCGACGCCGCCGTGGTGGGTGGCGTGGACTCGCTGTGTCTGACCACCTTGTATGGCTTTAACTCTCTGGGCCTGATTTCCAACCAGCCCTGCCGCCCCTTCGACGTTGCGCGCGACGGCATCTCCATCGGTGAAGCGGCCGCATTCGCCCTGCTGGAAAACGTGCCTGAGCATCTGGATGCGAATGCCGTGTTGCTGCTGGGCGTGGGCGAATCCAGCGATGCCCATCACATGTCCTCGCCCCACCCCGATGGACTCGGTGCGCGCATCGCCATGCAGAACGCGCTGGCAACGGCGCAACTCAAAGCGTCCGACATTGACTACATCAACCTGCACGGCACCGCCACGCCAAGCAACGACGCGGCCGAGAGCAAAGCCGTCGAAACCGTGTTTGGCTCCAGCACACCGTGCAGCTCCACCAAAAGCGCGACCGGTCACACGTTGGGCGCGGCGGGCGGCCTGGAGGCCGTGATCTGCGCGCTGGCACTGCAAAACGGCCTGTTACCCGGTGGCCTCAATACGCAGCAACTGGACCCGACTTTGCCGCTGAATTACCTGCTCGAGAATCGCGAGCAGCCGGTTCATCGCGTTCTGAGCAATTCTTTCGGTTTTGGCGGCACCAATTGCAGCCTGATTTTCGGTCGCGCCGATTCAAGACACGCGATCACGGACTACATATGACACCGCCTTCAGCCTCCTCTGCGGCCTCCCTCACGGTCTATGTCCAGGGTATTGGCTTGCTGGGTCCGGGTCTGCCCAGCTGGGCGCAAGGTCGCCAGCACCTTGACGGCAGCCTGCCGTTTGAGGCCAGCCGCTGCCTCCTTCCCTTGCCCATGGCGCTGCCAGCGGCCGAGCGACGTCGTGCGGGTGCCGTGGTCAAGGTCTCGCAAGCCGTTGGCCAGGAAGCGGTTGCGGCTTCGGGTCTGCAGGCCAATGCCCTGCCTTCGGTTTTTTCCTCGTCCAGCGGCGACGCGGTCAATTGCCACGAGATCTGCCAGGCGCTGGCCTCAGGCGACCGTCTGATCTCACCGACCCGCTTTCACAACTCGGTGCACAACGCTGCTTCAGGCTACTGGAGCA